>NZ_RSAJ01000386.1 GCF_003933965.1 Streptomyces sp. RP5T | reverse complement strand
CCATCACCTCGACGGTCCGGGCACTGCGGAGCCACGACTGCGTCCTGTGGCGCGGGCCCGCCGTCGGGGAGGGACTGCGCATCGACGAGGGCGTGCACCTGTGGACCTTCACGAAGGTCAGGGGCGGTGTGCGCGTCCACACCGAGGAGACCTGGACCGGATCCCAGGTCGAGGCGGACGTCCCCACCGCGACGGCGGCCCTGGGCTGGGGCCTCGAAGCGTGGCTGCGCGACCTGAAGGCCGCGGCGGAAGACCGGCCCACGACACGGTCGTAGCGCGGGCCGGGGCTGTCCGTGACACGCCCCCGGACGGGCTATCCCGGCTGTTTGCGACCTCTCGGGTCATAACGTACCGAATATGATGAGATTTCATATCTCCCACCTGGCATGCCTCGCGGCGATCGTCGGGGCGGTGTTCGGGGCCGCCCCGCCCGTCGCCGCCCACCAGATGACCCACGTGGTCTTTCCCGGACAGTCGATCCAGCGGGCGGTGGACGCCGCCGAGCCGGGTGACACCGTCCTGCTGACCCCCGGCACCTATCGCGAGAGCGTCAAGGTGAGCACGCCGGGGATCACCTTGAGCGGCATGGGCCGCGAGACCGTCATCGAGCCGGCCGGGAAGAAGGCCGGCAACCTTTGCGCCGAGGCCGGCAACGGCATCTGCGTGATGGGGACGAAGGACCACGACGTCGAGGGCGTCACCGTCGCCTCCCTCACCGTGACCGGGTTCACCGGCAGCGGGGTGTTCGCCATGGCCACCGACGGTCTCACCGTGCGGAACGTGACCGCGGTGAAGAACGGCGTCTGGGGCATCGCCCAGGAGCGCTCGGTGCGCTCGGTGCTCCGCGGGAACACCGCGCGGGACAACGGCGACGCCGGCCTGTTCCTCGCCAACACCGTCAAGGAGGAGGCGGGCGCCACGGACACCCGGGGGACCGTGGTCGCGCACAACCGCCTGGAGGGCAACCGGATCGGCATCACCGTCCGGCGCCTGCGGAACCTCACCGTCGCGGGCAACCACCTCACCGGCAACTGCGCGGGCGTCTTCGTCGTGGGCGACGAGAACAAGCCCAGGGCCGGTGCGCTGACCGTGCGCGACAACAGCCTCGTGAAGAACAACAAGTCCTGCCCGAAGACCGCGCGGCTGGACGCGCTGCAGGGCTCCGGCATCGTGCTGACCGGCGCCGAGGACACCCTGGTGACGCGCAACCGTGTCATCGGCAACGTCGGCGCCTCCCCGCTGTCGGGCGGCATCGTCCTGTTCAAGAGCTTCGTGGGCACCACCAGCGAGCGGAACCGGATCGCCGACAACACGCTGGAGGGCAACGCCCCCGCGGACATCGTCAACACGGACGCCGGCAAGGACAACACCTTCGAGCACAACGTCTGCCAGGCCTCCAGGCCCGCGGGAATGTGCTGACCGGCCGTGGCCATCCAGGAAACCGAAGAAGAAAGGCGGCCCATGACGACCGCTCAGACCGCTCAGACCGCTCCGCAGCCGTCCATGCGGCTCAGGGAACTGGTGTTCGGCGCGGCTTGCGCGGCCGCCCTGCGCGCCGCCGCCCGGCTGGGCGTCGCCGACGCCCTCGAAAACGCCCCGACGGCCGTGGAGGACCTCGCGGCCGCGGTGAAGACCGAGCCCAGGACGCTGCGACGGCTCCTGCGCGCCCTGTCCTGCCACGGCATCTTCGCCGAGCAGCCGGACGGCACGTTCACGCACACGGACATGTCCCGGCTGCTGCGCGAGGACGACCCGAACAGCCTGCGCGCCATCGCGCTGTGGTGCACCGAGCCGTGGACCTGGGCCGCGTGGCCCCTGCTGGACGAGGCGGTGCGCACCGGCCACAACGTCGTGGAGGACCTCTACGGCAAGGAGTTCTTCCAGTACCTCAACGAGGACGCCCCGGAGTCGGCCGACGTCTTCAACCGCGCCATGACGACCTCCAGCGTGCAGTCCGCGCGGGATGTCGCACAGTTCCTGGACCTGTCGGGATGCGGCTCGGTCGCCGACATCGGCGGCGGCCAGGGGCATGTGGTGGCGAGCCTGCTGGAGAAGTACCCGACGCTCCACGGCACCCTGCTCGACCTGCCGCGCGTGGTGGAGAACGTCGACCCGCGGCTGCGGCCGGGAGGAGCGCTCGCGGACCGGGCGCGCCTGGTGCCCGGTGACTGCCGGGTCGCGGTGCCGGTGCGGGCCGACGTGTACGTCATCAAGAACATCCTGGAGTGGGACGACGACAGCACGTCGCGCACCCTGCGCAACGTCATCGAGGCGGGCGGCCCGGGAGCGCGGGTCGTGGTCATCGAGAACCTCGTCGACGACTCGCCCTCGATGCGGTTCAGCACCGCCATGGACCTGCTGCTCCTCCTCAACGTCGGAGGGGCCAAGCACACCACCGAGAGCCTGACCGGCAGGCTGACGGGGGCGGGCCTGGTCATCGACGACGTCCGTCCGGTCAACCCCTACCTGCACGCCTTCGACTGCACCGTCCCCGCCTGACGGGTCGGGGCCCGCGGACAGCCGCGCGCCGGGCACGCGATCCTCACGTGCCCGGCGAGCAGCGGTCGTA
This sequence comes from Streptomyces sp. RP5T, assembly GCF_003933965.1. Taxonomy (GTDB): domain Bacteria; phylum Actinomycetota; class Actinomycetes; order Streptomycetales; family Streptomycetaceae; genus Streptomyces. The sequence continues at coordinate 5,491 of NZ_RSAJ01000386.1, read as the reverse complement.
CGGCGGACGTACGGCGGTCTCAGGAGCCGGCGTCGCGCTCCCAGCGGTAGAAGCACCTCGCCATCGCGTCCTTCGGTGACCGCCAGGTCGCCGGGTCGTAGGCGCTGACGTACGACGAGAGGCGCTCGCTGACGTCCCGGAACTCGGGGTGTCCGGCCGCCTTCGCGATGGCGGGGCCGGGGTCCTGCTCCGACTCGATGAGGTGCAGGTACACGTCCTGGAACTGGAAGAGGCTGCGCCGGGCGACCCCCACGAGGTGCGGCAGTTCGCCGCGGTCCGACTCCTCGAACACCTTGGCGATGTCCAGGGCCGACTCCGGGGCCATGCGGGCGACGATCAGTGACTGGTGCATCGTCATGTCCTCTCCCCGCTCAGTCGGACAGCATCTGCACGGGCCGGCGCTCTTCGGCGGCCTGCTCGATGCGGTCCCGGATCAGCGCCATCTGGACCTTGGAGTTGCGGTTGATGTTGTCCGTCATCCAGGCGTCGTCGACCGGGGCGTCCGGGCGCATCGCGAAGTCCTGCGTCCACACCATCCGGGTGCCCTCGGGCACCTTCTCGTACTGCCACACGATGTTCATGTAGGCGAAGGGCCCGGTCTCGACGCGGCGGGCGCGCACGGTGAGCGTGTCGGGGTCCGGCTCCCGCTCCGAGACCCAGCTCCACACCTTGCCGTCCGCGTCGGGGTGCATGGTGAGGCGGAACGTGGTCCGGTTGCCCTCCCGGGACAGGATCTCCGCGGAGGCGTACTCGCTGAACAGCCGAGGCCAGCTCTCGACGTCATTGGTCATCTCCCAGACCAGGTCCAGCGGGGCCGCGATGGTGATCTCGTTCTGCGTGTGTCCGGTCATGTCAGGCTCCTGCCAGCAGCGCGCTGTTGACGAGTTCGAGGAACTGCCGGGGGCTCTTGGACTTCTCCGCGTCGGGAGGCATCGGGGTGCCGTACCGGTTCTCCAGCTCGCCCACGATGCCGAGCAGTCCGAGCGAGTCGAGGCCGAAGGTGTCGAAGCCGGCGTCCTCGCGCTGCCGCAGCTCGTCGGGGGCGACGGTGACTCCGGCGGCCTTCTTCATGAGCTCGGACAGCTCTTCCACGGTGATGCGCTCACTCATGGGGTTCCTCTCCTTGGGTCGTGATGTTCGGTGGTGACGGGTGGTCGTGAGGCCGCGCTACGAGGCGCCGGCGGCACCGCGCCTGAGCACCAGCGCCGCGTTCGACCCCATGAGGCCCCGGCTGAGGACCAGCGCCGTGCGCACCTCGGCGGCCCGCGCGCGGACGGTGACGAGGTCGAGGTCGTGGCAGATGTCGAAGACGTTGGGGGTGGGCGGGATCAGCCCGTGCTCCATCGCGAGCACCGCGGCAGCCACGTCCAGGACGGGGGCCGCCCCGTAGGCCCGGCCGACGGCGGTCTTCGGCGCCGTGACCGGAACCCTGGTGCCGTGCGCGCCGAGGGCGTCGGCGATCGCCAGCGCCTCGGCCCGGTCGGCCTCCGGGATGCCGAGCGCGTCGGCGAAGACCACGTCGATCTCCTCCGGTGCGCACCCGGCCTCGTCCAGGGCGACCCGGATCGCCTGGGCCAGCCCCTGGCGGGACTCCTGCCAGCGCGAGGCACCGGTGAAGGTCGCCGCGTGTCCCGCCAGCGTGGCCCGTACCGGCACGCCCCGTTCCCGGGCCGCGCCCTCGGCCTCCACCACGAACATGGCCCCGCCCTCGGCCGGCACGAACCCGCAGGCCGCGGTGGTGAACGGGCGGTAGGCGCGGTCCGGTTCGGCGACCGTGCTCAGCTCCTCGTAACCGAGCTGGCAGACCATCGAGTACGGGGCCAGCGGGGCCTCGGTCGCACCGGCCACCATCACGTCGGTGCCGCGCCGCACCGCCCGTGCCGCGTGTGCCAGGGCGTCCAGACCGCCGGCTTCGTCGGAGGCGACCACCCCGCAGGGGCCCTTGAGGCCGCGCCGGATGGAGATCTGGCCGGTGCTCGCCGCGTAGAACCAGGCGATGGACTGGTACGGCCCGACGAACCGGCTGCCCTTGCCCCACAGTTGCTGCAGCTCGCGCTGGCCGAACTCGCCGCCGCCGGAACCGGCCGCGGTGACCACGCCCACCGAGAACGGCGCGGCGTCGGTGTCGGACCGGCCGAGCCCGGCGTCGTCCAGTGCCAGGTCGGCCGCCGCCATCGCGAAGTGCGTGAAGCGGTCGGTCTGGACGAGGTAGCGCTCCTCGATCGCGGCCGGCGGATCGAAGTCCCGGATCTGGCCGGCCACCCGCAGCGGCAGGTGCTCGCACCCGTCGCGGGTGATCCGGTCCAGGACCGCGACCCCTTCCATGGTGGCCTTCCAGAAGGCCTCGGTGGTGGTTCCGTTGGGCGCGACCACGCCGATTCCGGTGACGGCCGCGCGCCGGGGCTGCGGTGCGCTCATTCGGTTCCCTCCCTCGGCAGGGTCATGATCACCGCGGACTGGAAGCCGCCGAACCCGCTGCCCACCGAGAGCACGCTGCGCAGCCTGCGCTCACGGGCGACGCGCGGCACGTAGTCCAGGTCGCACTCGGGGTCCGGGGTCTCGTAGTTCGCGGTGGGCGGGACCACCTGGTGGGCCAGGGCCAGCGTGCAGGCGACGACCTCGATCGCCCCGATCGCGCCGAGGGAGTGGCCCACCATCGACTTGATGGAGCTCATGGGCGTGTCGTAGGCGTGCGCGCCCAGGGCCCGCTTGACCGCTGCGGTCTCGTGCCGGTCGTTCTGGAGGGTGCCCGAACCGTGCGCGTTGACGTAGTCGATGGCCGTGGCGTCGAGCCGGGCCTGGCCGAGGGCGTCCTCGATGGCCCGGGCCATCTCCAGGCCCTCACTGGTCAGACCCGTCATGTGGTAGGCGTTGCCGAACGTGGCGTAGCCGCCTATCTCGCAGTACACGTGCGCGTCCCGGGCCCGGGCGTGTTCCAGTTCCTCCAGGACGAGCACCGCGCCGCCCTCGCCCATGACGAACCCGTTGCGCCGGGCGTCGAAGGGACGCGAGGCGTGGGCGGGGTCGTCGTTGCTCGGGGAGGTGGCCTTGATGGCGTCGAAGCAGGCCATGGTGATCGGGGAGATGGGGGAGTCCGAGGCGCCCGCGATGCACACGTCGGCCCTGCCCTCCTCGATGGTGTGGAAGGCGTAGCCGACGGCGTCGAGCCCCGAGGTGCAGCCGGTGGAGACCGTCTGCACCGGCCCGCGGGCCTCGAACCGCTCCGCGACCGCCGAGGCGAGGGTGCTCGGGGCGAACGCCCGGTGCAGATGCGCGCCGGCCTGCGCGGGGTCCACGTCCCAGCGCTGCCCGCCATGGCTGACCAGCACGTAGTCGTGCTCCAGCCGGGTGGTTCCGCCGACCGCGGTGCCGAGCGAGACCCCGACCCGCCACGGGTTCTCCGCGGCGAGGTCGAGTCCTGAGTCCCGTACCGCCTCCTCCCCGGCGACCAGGGCGAACTGGAGGTACCGGTCGCTCCGGGCGATCTGCTCCGGGTCCAGGCCGTGCGCCGCCGGGTCGAAGTCGCACTCGGCGGCGATCCGGGAACGCAGCTCCGACGGGTCGAAGAACGTGATGCCGCGGGTCGCCGTACGACCGCTGGTCAACAGGTCCCAGAACGCCGGGACACCGATGCCGCCCGGGGCGACGATTCCTATGCCGGTGACCGCTACGCGCCTCCTCATGAGCGCAACCCGGATCGTTCGGCCGCCCCGCCGGCGTGGACCGCCTCCGGGATCGGCATGCCGTCGGCGTCCTCGGTGTCGACGTGCCCGAGCGGCGGGCTCGGGGCCAGCGGGCCGAGGTGGAAGACCATGCGGGCCTCCACGTTGCCGACGTTGCGGAAGCGGTGCCGCATGTGGGACGGGATCAGGAGCCCCTGCTCGGGCCGCAGTTCATGGGGCTCGCCGTCCAGGTCCACCTCGAGCTGCCCGCACACCACGTAGATGAACTCCTCGGAGTACGGGTGGTAGTGCTCGGCGATGCGGTCGCCGGGCTGCACGATGGCCACGCCCATGAAACCGCTGGTGGAGCCGACCGTGGCGGGGGTGAGCATGGCGCGCAGATCGCCTCCGCGCCGGGTGTTGGGCTCGACCTCGCTGAGATCCACTACTCCGGGATGACGTTTGATCACGACGTTCCTCCGAACATGTGCTGCATCGACATGAGGGCGTGGCCGGTCACGGCCCGAGCCGGTGGGTCAGGCGCCGGGCGCGCGGCGGTCGGTGACGAGGTCCATGCGGGAGACCGCGAGGAGGTGGGCGGGGGTGCTGTCCCGCAACGCCTGACCGTCCATCCCGAGGGCCGCGCCGTCGAGGAGGGCCGTCAGTTCGGCCGCCCGGCCGTGCTCCGTGAGACCGAGCACGGGGCCGGGGTCGCCGTCGAGGGGGCCGCGCACGTCGACCAGCCGCATCACGACGTCGTCGCGCTGGAAGATCGTGCTGCGCAGCACCGGTCCGCGCGGGTCGTCCGCCGCCGCCTCGTCCTGCCGGGCCAGCAGCTCGGCCAGCCGCATCCCGCACCCCTCGCGGGCCGGGTAGTACAGCGCGTGCCGCTCCGCCTCCGGGCTCTCCTGACCGGCCGTCACATGGTGGACGGCGGGCAGTGCCGCGCGGGTGAAGAACATGCGGGCCGACTCGGGGTCGTTGAGGTCCCGGTCCTGCTCCAGGTAGGGGTTGATGGCCTCCTCGACGGCCCGCACCTCGGGCTGCCGGGCGACGTGGCGCAGCGCGGCGAGCAGGTCGCCCCGCACCTCGATGGCCCGCACCACCCGGTTGCCGTGCATGAACAGGGAGGTGCGGCACAGCCGGGTGGTGTCGTCGACCCGCGGTTCCGGCGAGGTGTAGCCGGCGAGGATCTCGGCGACGGTGGCCTCGCTGCCCGGCTTGACCGTGAAGGTGAGCGCGTGGCGGATCAGTCCGTCGCCGATCCTGGGCGCCGTCTGGAGGCGGCGCTCCTCGGGGCCGGTCGGCACCGCCGGGCCGCCGGTCTCGCGGACGATGTGGAAGCGCAGCGAGCGGGTGTCCCGGACGCAGCTGTGCAGCGGCTCCACCATCTGCACGTGTTCCTCGCTGTTGACCCAGGTGAGGAAGGGCGGGGCGCTCTCCCACTCACTGGTGATGAGCCACTGGGAGGGGTTCTCGATGGACTGGCACAGCTGGTCGCTGACGTGTCCGGGTACCGAGGCGACCTGGCTGCACAGGCTCTCGTACGCCTCCAGGAACTGCTGTTGGGCCCCGTCGTAGACGTCCACGAGCAGGACGACACGGAGCCTGGAGCCGTCGAACACGGACTGGGAGACTCGCTGCGACGCCTGTTGCACGGGCGCCTTCGAAACACGGTCGGACGTGGTGGTCATCCTGCGCACATCTCCTTCGGGGGGCTACAGCGGGCGGACGTCGGCCACCGGGCGTGACGTCGGCGTTCCTCGATCGTCAGCCCGCCCCGGGAAGCGCGCGACTCGTATGCACCGTGGGGGTGACCGGCGGTGGGG
>NZ_RSAJ01000385.1 GCF_003933965.1 Streptomyces sp. RP5T | reverse complement strand
AAGTCACCGCACGGGACATCGCACCCGAGCCGGGCCCCGGCGTCCTCGCCCACCTCAGCCGGCCAGAGGCTGAGGCCGGGCAATAGCCTCAGCCGTCGGCGAGCCGGCCGTCGGGCTGGGCGTACGGTCCATCGCGGTGGTCCTGTCGGCCGTCCAGCTGAGCAGAATGCCCAGTGCCTCGGCGGATTCGGGCTGGGGCAGGTAGGTGAACAGGGCGCGGTCGGGGCGGGCGGGTACGGCGAGTGAGTGGTAATCGAAGCTGAGTGCCGACGGCCGGGTGCACGATGCGGGCGAAGCCCAGGCGCTTCTCCCGGACATCGCCGGTGGCCCACAGGATCCGGAAGGGTCACTGCGTATGGCGAGTTCACGGGCGCCGGTGATCGGGTCTGTGCCGGCGGTAAAGTCCCCACCGGCCAGGCGGGCGCGTTCGCGCAGGCCGGCCAGTGCCAGGCCGCTGCTGGGCGGCGGGACAGCGGGCGGGCGTGCGGCGTTGCGTACGCTGATGGTGAGTGTTTCGGTGTCGACGGTGACGGTCAGCCGCGTGGGCGCACCCGGGGCGTGTTTGTACACGTTGGTGAGGGCTTCGCGCACGATGCGGTTCACCCGCTGGTCGATGGGGGTCAGGCGGCCATCGAAGGCGATCTGGAAGGCGTTCAGGGGTGCCTTCCAGCGCATTGTCCAGCGGCGCCGGCCCTTGCCCGTCGGGTCCAGGCTCATCAGCGCCATGTAGACGCACGTACGCGGGGCCTCTGAGGGGAAGTAGCCGCGGGCCCGAACCGCCTTGCGGATCCGGGCGTTCACACTCTCGATCGCGTTGGTGCTGCAAATGACCTTGCGGATTTCGACGTCGAAGGATAAGAAGGGCACCATCTCGGTCCAGGCATCGGACCACAGCTTGATCACGGCCGGATACTTGGTGCCCCACTTCTCGGAGAACTCCAAAAACCGTTCGGTTGCGGCGGCCTCGCTGGGAGCGGTGTAGACGGGCTTGAGATCCTTGGCGACCTTGTCCCAGTCCTGGCGGGCACAGTACCGGATGCTGTTGCGAATCAAGTGAACAATGCACGTTTGGACGACAGTGCGGGGCCAGACCGTCTCGACCGCGTCCGGCAGACCCTTCAGGCCGTCGCAGACGAGCATCAGGACATTTCCAGTTCCACGATTCTTCAGCTCGGTGATGATCTACAGCCAATGCTCGGCGCCCTCACCACCGTCACCGGCCCAGATCCCGAGAATGTCCCGGGCGCCCTCGACAGTGACGGCCACCACAACGTAGACAGGGCGATTAGCGGCCTTGCCATCACGAATCTTGGTTCTGTCGACGATCTTGTGATCCGGACGGCTGAGTACGTTGCTCCGCCTGTTCGCGATCATGCATCGCGTGCTCTCGTGATGTGCTCCTGGAGCTGTTTCCGTACCTGTCCGCGTTGCTGATCGAGGAGGTGGAGAGGCGACCGGATCGGGTGGTGTTCAGGGCGCGGGTGCGGGCGGCAACGGCGGTCTGCGGGTGCGGTGAGAGCTCGGCGCGGGTGCACGGTCGGTACATACGTAGGCTGCGTGACGCCGCGGTGGGCGGTCTTGGTGTTGTGATCAAGTTATGCGTGCGCCGTTTCCGCTGCGAAAACCCCGTCTGCCCGGCGGTGACGTGCGCCGAGCAGGTCGCGGGACTGACCACCCCACACAGTCGCTACACGCCCTTGATGCGTGGGATGTTGACGCAGATCGGCCTGGCGCTGGCGGGCCGGGCGGGAGCCCGCCTGGCGATCGCCATGGGTATCACGGTGGGCACGGACACACTCCTGCGCCTGGTCAGAGCCGTGCCTGAGCCGGACGTCGGTGAGGTGGAGGTCCTGGGTGTCGATGACTTCGCTTTTCGCAAGGGCCGGCATTACGGCACGGTACTGATCGACATGGCTACCCACCGGCCGATTCACCTCTACGACGGTCGCGAGGGCGAGGACCTGGCCGCCTGGCTCCGCGGCCATCCCGAGATGAAGGTGATCTGCCGGGACCGCTCCCGCGGTTACGGAGAGGGGGCGCGGGTCGGAGCACCACAGGCCCAGCAGGTCGCCGACCGGTATCACTTGTGGGCCAACCTCGGCCAGGCAGTCGAGAAGACAGTCAACGCCCACCGCTCCCACCTGGTCGAACCTCTTGCCGCAGCGGAAAGCGGCGCTGGCCACCTGGAAGCGGAGCCCGAGGTGGTGCAGCCGTCGAAAGAGCTGAAGATCGTGACCCGGCTGCGGGAGCAGCATGCTGCCGCCCACGAGCTGTGGCAGCAGGGCATGTCGAAGGCGGCGATCGGCCGGAAGCTCGGGCTGCACCAGGCCACCGTCCGTAAACTGGTCAACGCCCGCTCCGCCGACGATGTCGTGGCCAAGAACCTCCAGCGAGCGCATGTCGTCACCCGTACGTCGGCTACCTGCACCGGCGTCGGAATGAGGGCGTCAGGAACGCCGCCCAGCTCTACCGCGAGATCCAGCAACTCGGCTATCCCGGGGGTGAGTTGGCTGTTCAGCGCCACCTGCGGCGCTACCGGACCGGGCGCGGACACGCACCCGACCCGGGACCGAAGCCTCTATCGGTCCGCGAGGTCACCTCCTGGATCATGACCCACCCCGAGCACCTGCGGGATGAGGACGCCGACAAGCTGCACCGGCTGCGTGAGCGCGATCCCGAACTGGACCGGCTCACCCTGCACGTCAGGAAGTTCGCTGCGATGATGACCGGCCGCCACGGTGACCGCCTCGAAGACTGGATCACCGACATCGAACAGGACAGTCTGACTCCGCTTGCGGGCTTCGCCCGCAACCTCCGCCGCGACTTCGACGCGGTCCGCAACGGGCTGTCTCTGCCGCACAGTTCCGGCGCCGTCGAGGGCAACATCAACCGGCTGAAGATGCTGAAACGCCAGATGTTCGGCAGGGCCAGTCTCGATCTCCTTCGCAAACGCGTCCTGCTCACACGGTGAGCCTCGACCGTCCGGATCACAAGATCGTCGACAGAACCCGAATCTTGACGTAGATGACGGCCACGAAGACGACTGGGTAAACGCGGTCCAGCGGGCGGGCCTGCCATTCCGCCATGCCCTCCATCACCTTGTCCGTGATCGTGGTGATGGTCTGCTTGGACACCTCCGCCCCGTACACCTCGGCCAGATGCGCCGATATCTCCCCGTGCGTGACGCCCTTCGCGGACAGAGACAGCACCATCTCGTCCACGCCGGTTACTGTAGTCGACGCTGCCGCTTGCGGACGATCTGCGGTTCGAAGGTACCGGCGGTCTCGCGGGGCACCTTCACCTCGACGGGGCCCACGTCGGTCAGCACCGTCTTAGCCCGGGTGCCGTTACGGCTGTTGCCACTGTTCCTGCCCGCCACGTCGTGCTTGTCGTAGCCGACGTGATCGGCGATCTCGCCCTCCGGAGCGGACTCCAGCACCCGCTTCGTCAGCTGCTGCAACAGCCCACCCTGCCCGGTCAACTGCAACACCTCCGACCGGGCACACTCCACCAGCATCGCGACGAGCTGCTCGTCGGACACGGCCACAGGCTGCCCGGACTCGGCACTTTCGACAGGCTCAACAGTCTCCAACTCCACGGCGGTATCAGTCACTTGACGTCTCTGCCGTGATCGTCGGAAGCGCCGTTAGATTCACACTGTTGTTCAGCGATGATGCCGCGGACTACCGAATGCCGCTGAAGCTCCTGGCCGGGCACGGTGACGGCCCTGAGTCGCCGATACCGGTGGCCATCGAGACCAGCCGAGGCCTCTCGTCGCGGCCCTACGGACCGGCAGCCGCAAGGTCTCGCGATCACCCCGCTTGCCGCCTCCCGCTACCGCGACCGCCACGGCGTGTCCCGCAAGAAGTCAGACACGGGCGATGCCCTCGTGCTGGCGAACATCCTCCGCACCGACATGGCCGTGCACCGGCCGCTGCCGGCGGACTCCGACCAAGCCCAGGCCATCGCGGTACTCGCTCGGGCTCAGCAGGACGCCGTCTGGAACCGTCAGCAGATTGGCAACCAAATCCGCTCCCTGCTGCGCGAGTACTACTCCGCTGCCCTCGACGCCTTCCTGGCCAAGCAAGGAGGACTGGCCCGTGAGGGAGCCCGCAAAATCCTGGCCAAGGCGCCAACGCCTGCAGAGGGCTCGCAGCTGTCGCTGAGCCAGCGGCCTTCCGCCCTCAAGCGCGCCGGCCGTGTCCGCAGCGTTACCGAGGAGGCTGACCGCCTACGCGGTGTTCTACGGGCCGAGCACGCTCGCCAGCCCGCGGCTGCCGAGAACGCCTTCGGGAAGCCAGCCTGCCAGGCCAGTGAGGACCTCGACGAAGTAGTTGATGCCAGCTTTCGCGAGCATCCAGATGCCCCGATACTCCTGATCTTCCCGGGGCCTCGGTGCCCAACTCGCAGCACGAGTTCTCGCCGAGACCGGCGACGACCGCAACCCCTTTGCCGTGCCCGCGGCCTGAAAACCTACGTCGGATCCGCACCGATCACCCGCGCCTCCGGCAAGAAACACCACGTCGGACGCCGCATGGTCAAGAATAGCCGGCTCCACCGCTCTGGTTACCCCTGGGCCTTCTCCTCCCTGCGCTCATCACCCGGCGCGCAGGCCCACTACCGCCATCGACGCGGCTTCGGCGACTGGCACACACAAGCTCAACGGCACCTCTTCAATCGTCTGCAGCCTTCGTCGAAGCTGCCCGAGCCGCCTCGGCCAGGGTAGGGACGAGTGAGGCCAGGGGGTCGACGGCCTCGTTGACGTACCGGTGGACGGTGGTGGTGCCGACCCCGAATCCGGCCGCGAGCTGGGCATAGGGTTGGCCGTTGCGCAGGTAAGCGAGCGTGAGCAGGGCCTGCCGCCCCGGACTCAGGCGCCGCCCTCGGGTGCCGAGAGTGCGCCGGCGTTCCCTCAGGCGGGTGGCGAGGAAGCGGAGGGCAGAGCTGGACACGTCGATGCCGGACGAGTAGACAAGCCTGCGAAGCCTCTAGCCTCGCGCTTTCATGAGGTGGCCTGTCCGCAGGCTGATCAGAAACACAGAAAGTGCTCTTGACCTGCAACGATAGGACTTGCTGAGGGTCCTGTTGGCTGCGAGGAAAAGAGCACTTTCCGGGTGAGAGAGCCTATCGCGTCGTACCCGCGTGTCCGTGTCCAGGGAGACGGCCGCCAGGTGGTCTCGCAGGCTGGCTCGGTCCTGCTGGTGGAGACGGTCCGTAGAACCGGCCTCGACCAGGCGATATCCGCGGCGCTGGCACCGTGGCGCAAGCCCGGGCAGTCCATGATCCGGGGAAGATCCTCCTGGACGTCGCACTGGCGGTTGCGTTGGGCGGGGACTGCCTGGCCGATGTCGGCATGCTGCGGGCCGAGCCCGCCGTGTTCGGGCCGGTCGCCTCCGACCCGACGGTCTCCCGCCTGGTCGACACCCTCGCAGCCTCCGGAGAGAAAGCTCTGCCAGCGATCCGTGCCGCGCGGGCCGAAGCACGCCAGCGGGCCTGGCAATTGGCCGATGGGAAAGCGCCCGATGCGGGCAGGGCGGTGACCGTCGATCTCGACGGGGTGCTGGTGATCGCGCACTCGGACAAGGAGGACGCCGCACCGACGTGGAAGAGAACCTACGGTCACCACCCGCTGATGGGGTTCGTCGACCACGGACCGGGCGGCACCGGTGAGCCGGTGGCGGCCCTGCTCAGGCCGGGGAACGCGGGCTCGAACACGGCCGCCGACCACATCACCGCCACCCAACTGGCCCTGGCTCAACTGCCGAAGAAGTACCGGCGCGGACGGCAGACTCTGATACGCACCGACTCCGCGGGCGCCACCCACGACTTCGTCGCCTGGCTCGCCCAGCGAGGACGGTGGCTGTCCTACTCGGTCGGCATGGTGATCACGGACACGATCCACCAGCACGTGCTGAAGGTTCCGGCGTCGGCCTGGTCGCCCGCTGTCGAGGCCGACGGCGAGATCCGTGACGGTGCCTGGGTCGCCGAACTCACCGGCGATGTCCTGGACGGCTGGCCGAAGAGCATGCGGCTGATCGTCCGGAAGGAACGGCCGCACCCTGGAGCTCAGTTGAGGCTCACGGACGCGGACGGCATGCGGCTGAGCTGTTTCGCCACCAACACCTCCGGCCGGCCGATCGCCGAACTCGAGCTCCGTCACCGGCTGCTGGCCCGGGCCGAGGACCGCAGCCGGGCTGCCCGGGCCACCGGCCTGCGGAATCTCCCTTTGCACCACACCGCCCAGAACCGGATCCTGGTGGAGATCGCGCAAATCGCACTGGACCTGCTGGCCTGGATGCCGATGCTTGCACTGACCGGCACGGCCAGGTGCTGGGAGCCCCGCCGGCTGCGGCTCCGTCTTTTCACCACGGCCGGACAACTCGTGACCACCGGCCGTCGGCGGATCCTCCGCCTGGCCTGGCACTGGCCCTGGACCAGCCACATCACCACAGCTCTCGAGCAGCTCGCACTCCTGCCGAACCCCGGCTGACCAACGGATTCCCGTCCCTACGACAGCAGCTCAACACTCGGAGCAGTGGAACCCGGCGCCACCCCGAGGCGACACTCGGGCCCTGGGCCTGCACAGCCTTCGCCCACGGCACGAAAACGGTCCACCGACTCCGTCGGCGGACCGTCACGAAACTTCGAGGCTAGTGAAGAGGCTCTCTTGATCGAAAATTCATCTACCAGGGGGCTTCACCCGTCCTTGAGGGCAACTACCCAGCTGACGCGGAGATCCACAGGGGCGTGACGTCAACAATGAGGTTCTTCAGTAGTGCCTCGTGAGGGTGATGCCGTGGCAGGCGTTGACGACGCTCCCGCGCAGGGAGATTGCCGCCGTGCTGGTCCCGGCCATTGCTCCCGGCGTCACCCGATCGGTGGCCGTTCTGAAGAGGCTCAACAACGTGGTCGCCCTCACCGAAGCCGGTGAGGGCTTCGTGGACGCCTGGGGCCCCGGGAGGCCGGCACCTCCGGGGCCTCGCCCAGGTAGCGCCGGGCGGTGGCCTGCGATAGGGCGAACCAGGCGCCGAGCTGGGCGAACGTCTTGTTCTTGCACAGGTGGATGAGTAGTGCCTAGTCGAGGCAGCCGAGCGTCCGCCAGCGGGTGTTGCGGGTCCGGCGGTGCTCGTAGTGCAGCCCGGCTACATGCTCGACGGGCTCGTGCGGAACGTCGAGCATGGCAGGATACGGAAGGGCCCCTTCGGTCGCCGGTGTGCTGAGTGGAATCACCACGCACACGACGAGGGGCCCTGCCTCGTCACCACGCCCGCTGACCAGCCCATTTCACCCACCAGCACAGGATGAAAGAGGCTCAGTGAGCGGCTTCATACTTTTCGATGACATCCCGCGATACACGGCCACGCGAATTGACCTCGATACCCTGCCTCTGGGCCCATTCACGTACCTTCACAGCATCCGGTGCCGTAGCCGTCTTCTTTCCTCCTCCCCTGCGGGAGTTGCCACCCGCCTTGCGGCCGACCTGAACGAACGGGCCCAGAGCATCCAGCAGCTTCTGGTAGCTGTCGGGATTCAGGTCCACTTCATAACTGACACCATCGAGGCTGAAGGTGTGGGTGGCGATGTCCTCTCCTTCAGTGCCAGTCAGGTCATCGGTATAGATGGTTACGGTGCGCTGAACCATTGCAACATCCTCTTGTTCAATCGGTGTAGGCGCAGCTTAATCGGGAAGAGGAGCCTTGACCCCTGATCTTGGACACACGAGACACTGGATCCTGAGGATCTGAGAACGGACATCTCGTGGTCATGAAGAACTATCCGCCGCAGTTCAAGGCGGACGCGGTCGCGCTGTACCAGTCGCGGCCCGATGCGACGATCCGGCAGGTCGCTGCCGATCTGGGGATCAATCCCGAGACCTTGCGGAACTGGGTGCGGGCAGCCGGCGTGAGCCGGCCGCGGGGGCGCCGGGCAGAGACGTCGGCCGAGCCACCGACACCGCTGGAAGCGGAGAACGCCGCTCTGCGCAAGAAGGTCCGTGAGCTGGAGGAGGAACGCGAGATCCTGCGCAAGGCGGCGAAGTATTTCGCCGGGGAGACGCGCTGGTGAACCGCTTCCAGTTCGTTGCCGACCACCACCGCCGCTACGGCGTGAAG
>NZ_RSAJ01000384.1 GCF_003933965.1 Streptomyces sp. RP5T | reverse complement strand
GACAAGGAGTGGGGGGTCGGTCGAGCGGTTCGGGCGATACGGGTCAGGCGTTGACGGCGGGGATGACCTCGGAGCCGTACGCGTCGATGGTCGCTTCCTGGGCGTCGTGCATGTCGTAGACGGCGAACTGGTCGACGCCCAGCTCGCGCAGCGCGTGCAGCTTCTCGATGTGCTTCTCGACCGGTCCGATGACACAGAACCGGTCGACGATCTCGTCGGGCACGAAGGCGGTGTCGGGGTTGTCGGCCCGCCCGTGGTGCGAGTAGTCGTACCCCTCGCGGGCCTTGATGTAGTCCGTCAGCTCGTCGGGTACGGCGGCGGAGTGCTCTCCGTACTTCGACACCAGGTCGGCCACGTGGTTGCCGACCATCCCGCCGAACCACCGGCACTGCTCGCGCGCGTGGGCCAGCGCCTCGGGCGAGTCGTCCTCGGTGACGTAGGCGGGCGCGGCCACGCAGATCTTGACCTCGGCCGGGTCCCGCCCCGCGGCGGCGGCCGCGTCCTTGACGGCCTTCACCATGTACTCGGTCAGGTACAGGTCGGCCAGCTGGAGGATGAACCCGTCGGCCTCCTCACCGGTCATCTTCAGCGCCTTGGGGCCGTACGCCGCCATCCATACGGGGAGTTCGGCGCCCTCCTTGATCCACGGGAACCTGATCACCGTGCCGCCGAGGTCGGCCTCCTGGCCCGAGGCGAGCGCCCGGATGACCTTCATGGCCTGGCTGATGCGGGCCAGGGTGTTGGGAGTACGCCCCGCGACGCGCATCGCGGAGTCGCCGCGGCCGATGCCGCAGACCGTGCGGTTGCCGAACATGTCGTTGAGGGTGGCGAAGGTGGAGGCGGTGACCTCCCAGGTGCGGGTGCCCGGGTTGGTGACCATCGGGCCGACCTTCAACCTGGAGGTGTTCGCGAGGATCTGGCTGTAGATCACGAACGGCTCCTGCCAGAGAACGGCGGAGTCGAAGGTCCACCCGTGGGTGAAGCCGTTGCGTTCGGCCCGCTTCATCAGGCTGATGACCTTCGAGGCGGGCGGATCCGTCTGCAGGACGAGTCCGAAGTCCATGGGCGCCACTCCTAGTTGAGGTACTGACAGGTGGAGCGCGGGGTGTACGTGCCGTGGCCGGCCCGTCCGGTGTACTCCCGCTCGGTGATGACGAGTTCGCCGCGCGAGAGGACCGTCTCGACCCGGCCCGTGAGGCGCTTGCCCTCGTACGCCGAGTAGTCGACGTTCATGTGGTGGGTCTCGGCGGAGACGATCTGCTCGGCGTGCGGGTCGTAGATGACGACGTCGGCGTCGGCGCCCGGGGCGATGGTGCCCTTCTTCGGGTACATGCCGAACATCCGGGCCGGGGTGGCGCAGGCGATCTCGATCCAGCGGCGGCGCGAGATGTGCCCGTCGACGACGGCCTGGTGGAGCAGGTCCATGCGGTTCTCGACGCCGGGCAGACCGTTGGGGATCTTGGAGAAGTCGCCGCGGCCGAGTTCCTTCTGGCCCACGAAGCAGAAGGGGCAGTGGTCGGTGGAGACGACCTGGAGGTCGTTGGTGCGCAGTCCCTGCCACAGCTTGGCCTGGTGCTCTCGGGGCCTCAGGGGCGTGCTGCACACGTACTTGGCGCCCTCGAAGTCCGGCTCCGCGAGGTTGTCCGTGGACAGGAACAGGTACTGCGGGCAGGTCTCGCCGAAGACGTTGAGCCCCTCGTCGCGCGCCCGCGCCAGCTCGGCCACCGCCTCCATGGCCGAGACGTGCACGACGTACAGCGGGGCGCCCGCGACCTGGGCGAGCTTGATGGCGCGGTGGGTGGCCTCGGCCTCCAGGAGCGCCTTGCGGACCTCGCCGTGGTAGCGGGGGTCGGTCTCGCCGCGGGCCAGGGCCTGCTCGACCAGGACGTCGATGGCGATGCCGTTCTCGGCGTGCATCATGATCAGGCCGCCGTTCTCGGCGGAGCGCTGCATGGCGCGCAGGATCTGGCCGTCGTCGGAGTAGAAGACGCCGGGGTAGGCCATGAACTGCTTGAAGGAGGTGACCCCTTCCTCCACCAGCAGGTCCATCTCCTTGAGCGTCTCCTGGTTCACATCGGAGACGATCATGTGGAAGCCGTAGTCGACGGCGCAGTTGCCCTCGGCCTTGGCGTGCCAGGCGTCCAGGCCCTCGCGCAGGGAGTGGCCGACGCTCTGCACCGCGAAGTCGACGATCGTGGTGGTACCGCCCCAGGCGGCGGCCCGGGTGCCGGTCTCGAAGGTGTCGGAGGCGAAGGTGCCGCCGAAGGGCAGCTCCATGTGGGTGTGGGCGTCGACGCCACCGGGGATGACGTACTTCCCGGTGGCCTCGATCGTGCGGTCCGCGGTCCAGTTCTGGGCGCCGGGCACGGCGAGGGCGGCGATGCGGCCGTCCTCGATCAGCACGTCGGCGTGGATCTCGTCGGACGCGGTGATGACGAGGCCACCGCGGATGACGGTTCGGCTGCTCATGTTCCCTCTCCTGCCAGGGTGGTGGGTGCGGTCAGGGTGCGGTCAGCGGCGGGTACGCGTCCGGACGGCGGTCGCGGTAGAACTGCCAGCGGTCGCGGACCTCCCGCAGCTTGGCCATGTCCAGGTCGCGGACGACGAGTTCGGTCTCCTTGTCGCTCGCCACCTCGCCGACGAACTGGGCCTCCGGGTCGACGAAGTACGTCGTGCCGTAGAAGTCGTTGTCGCCGAGCTCCTCCACGCCCACCCGGTTGATCGCACCGACGAAGTACTCGTTGGCGACGGCCGCGGCGGGCTGCTCCAGCTGCCAGAGGTAGGCGGAGAGTCCGCGCGAGGTGGCCGAGGGGTTGAAGACGATCTCGGCGCCCGCGAGGCCGAGCGCCCGCCAGCCCTCCGGGAAGTGACGGTCGTAGCAGATGTAGACGCCGATCCGGCCGACCTTGGTGTCGAAGACCGGCCACCCCAGGTTGCCGGGGCGGAAGTAGAACTTCTCCCAGAATCCCGGCACTTGGGGGATGTGGTGTTTGCGGTACTTGCCGAGGTACGAGCCGTCCGCGTCGATCACCGCGGCGGTGTTGTAGAGGACGCCGGGCTGCTCCTCCTCGTACATCGGCAGGATGAGGACGATGCCCAACTCCTTGGCCAGCGCCTGGAACCGCTTGACGATGGGCCCGTCCGGGATCTGCTCGGCGTACTCGTAGAACGCCTTGTCCTGGACCTGGCAGAAGTACGGCCCGTAGAACAGCTCCTGGAAGCACAGGACCTGGGCACCCTGCGCGGCGGCGTCCCGGGCCGCCTGCTCGTGTACCTGGATCATCGACTCCTTGTCGCCCGTCCACGCGGTCTGGAAGAGGGCGGCGCGAATCACTCTGCTCATCGGGACCTCCGGTCGCTCGGTGTGCGAGAAGACTAGGAAGTCCGAAAACCGGCTTTGAGTTGCACGGTGTCACGTCTGCGGGCATGCGGCGTGCCACGGTGTCACCCTGTCGTGAGCCCATGTTTCACCGCCGTTTTCCCAGGTCGTAGCGTGTTTCAGCTCTGTTGCGCGTCGTGCGCTAGAAGCGCGATGTGCACCGAGGCGGCCTGCTCGAAGTCGTCGAGGTCGACGCCGAGCCTGCTCTGTATCGCCTCCAGCCGGCGGTAGAGCGCGGGACGGGAGACGTGGTGGAGCTGGGCGGTGCGGGACTTGTTGCGGCCGGTGGCGAGATAGGTGCGCAGCACCGCCAGCAGGTCGTCCCCCGCCCCGGCGAGCAGCCCGTCCAGCTCGCGTTCGGCGAAGGACTGCACGTGCGGGTCGTCCCGCAACAGCCGGATCAGGCCGCGCAGATGGACGTCCTTGAGGCGGACGACCGCGGGAAGGTCGAGCGCTCCCGAGGCGACGGCGTCGGCGACATGCCGGGCCTCGCGCATCCCGGCCGGGACGTCGTCCCAGACGGTGCGCGGGTCCGCCGCGGCCACGACGGTCCGGGTCAGCCGTGCTGCGAAGTTCGCCGTGAGCACGGCGGCGTCCTGGTCCCGGGCCAGGCTCAGCAGGACGGCGGTGGCCCCGTCGGCGAGTTCGGCGACGATGCCGGACAGCCCCAACAGCCGCAGTACCCGGTCGAGTTCGGCGGGATCGCCGTCCCGGACGACGAGCGGGACGAAGGTGCGGCGGTTGACGGGCAGTCCGGCCGCCCGGGCGCGGGGCAGCAACTGCCTGGCCGGTACGACCCCGCTGACCAGGTCGGTGAGCAGGCTCTGCGCGGACTGCTCCTCCCAGGTGTGGGCGGAGGTGCCGCCGAGCATGCGGTGCAGGACGAGGGACTCGACGGCGCGGTCGGCGAGCAGCCGTCCCGTGGCCGTGTCGCCCCGGTAGCCGCACAGCATGATCTGGCCCCAGCGCTCCCCGCGCCCGCCCAGTTCGGCGCGGATCCAGCCGTCGCCCTCGCTGCCTCCGGCCTGGCGGGCGATGCGCTCCCAGTCGCGCAGCACGTCGTCCACCGCCGAGCGCTCCCCCGCGGTGGCGAGGACACGGTGGGCGAGGTTGGTGACGACGACGGGGCAGCCGCTGTGGTGGGCGATCTCGTCCAGGAGGTGCTGGAGCGGGGCGCCCGCGGTGATGAGTCCGGTGAGGGCGGTGCGGACCGCCTCGGACATGCTGACGGCCGCGAACTTCCGCCGTACCAGGCGCGCTTGGACCTCCTCCGTCAACTCGGCGAAGGGGAAGGGCCGGTGCAGGACGACCATGGGCAGCCCGCACCGCTCGGCGGCCCGGCGCATCACGTCCGGCGGGGCCGGGAAGGCGCGGCCGAGTCCGAGGACCACGGCGGCGGCCTCCGCGCGGTGCAGGGAGCGGATGTACTCGGCCTGCTTGTCGTCGTCACCGGCGAGCAGCACGCCGGTGGTGAGGACCATCTCGCCGCCGCTGAGCATCACGCCGACGTCGGCGGCCTCGGCCACGTGCACCCAGCGCACGGCCCGGTCGAGCTGGCTCGCGCCGGCCACCACCTCGGGCTCCCCGGCCAGGACCCTCTCCAGCATGAGGACCTGACGGACCGACAGGGCCGGTGCCGAGGACTCCAGGGGCTCCAAGGTGGTGCTCATGACGGTGTTCCCTCGCTGTGGGCCTACTGGATGGTGCTCCTCAGAGCGTGTTCGAGGATCGCGGCGCCCTCCTCGGCCTCCGCGACGGTCAGGGACAGCGGCGGGGCGATCCTGAGGGCGCTGGTGTTGTGCCCGCCGCCCTTGCCGAGCAGCAGCCCCTCGGCGCGAGCGGCCTCCAGCACGGCGGACGCGGCCTGCGGGTCGGCCTCGTCGGTGCCGGGTTTCACCAGCTCGACGCCGAGCATGAGCCCGCGCCCGCGCACCTCCCGTACACCGGGAATCCGTGCCGCCGCGGACCGCAGCCGCTCGATCAGCAGCCCGCCGACGCGCCGGGCGTTGCCCTGGAGGTCGTGTTCCAGGAGGTACGACAGGTTCGCGAGGCCGGCCGCCATGGTGATCTGGGTGCCGCCGAACGTGGAGATGCTGTTGGAGTCCAGGCAGTTCATGATCTCGGCGCGGGCGACGACACCGCCGATGGACATGCCGTTGCCGATGCCCTTGGCGAAGGTGAGGATGTCCGGCGGACCCGACTGCGCGTGCGCCTGCCAGCCCCAGAAGTGGTCGCCGGTGCGGCCCCAGCCGGTCTGCACCTCGTCGGCGATCCAGAGGACGCCCCGCTCCTGGAGCACCTCGCGGAAGGCGGCGTAGAGGCCGTCGGGCGGGGAGGTGAAGCCGCCGACGCCCTGGATCGGCTCGGCGATGAGAGCGGCGGGCGGGCGGGTGTGCCCGAGGAGGTCCTTGAGGTCGTCGACGCAGGCCGCGATGAAGTCGTCGTCGCCGAGTGAGGCGTACGGGCCGCGGGTCCGCACGCCTCCGTGGACGTACAGCGTCTGCAGCGGGGACAGCGAGGTGGGGGACCAGCCGCGGTTGCCGGTGATGCCGACCGCGCTGAAGGAGCGGCCGTGGTAGCTGTTGCGCATCGCGAGGATCGTGTTGCTGCGGCGGTAGGTGGTGGCGAGCAGCAGCGCGGTGTCATTGGCCTCGGTGCCGGAGGTGGTGAAGAAGACCCGGGCGTCCGGGATGCCGGACAACTGGGCGATGCGCTCGGCGAGTTCGACCATCGGCCGGTTCAGGTACAGGGTCGAGGAGTGGATGATCCGCCCGGCCTGTTCGCTCACCGCCTTGGTGATCTCGGGCAGGGCGTGCGCGGTCATCGTGGTGAGGATGCCGCCGAAGAAGTCGAGGTACTTGTTGCCCTCGGAGTCCCAGACGTGCCGGCCCTCGCCGTGCGTGATCTCCAGCGGCTCCTCGTAGTAGAGGGCGAGCCAGTCGGGCAGGACGGCCCGGTGGCGTCCCAGCAGGTCCTCGGTCACGGCTGCACCAGCCCTTCGTAGGCGTCGGGGCGGCGGTCGCGGTAGAAGGCCCACTGCTGCCGCACTTCCTCGATGAGGTCGAAGTCCAGGTCGCGGACGACCAGTTCCTCCTCCTTGTCGCTGGCCGTGTCCCCCACGAACTGGCCGCGCGGGTCGACGAAGTACGAGGTGCCGTAGAAGTCGTTGTCGCCGTACTCCTCGACGCCGACCCGGTTGATGGCGGCGACGAAGTACTCGTTGGCGACGGCGGCCGCGGGCTGCTCCAGGCGCCACAGGTGCGAGGACAGGCCCCGGTGGGTGGCGGACGGGTTGTAGACGAGCTGGGCGCCGTTGAGACCCAACTGCCGCCAGCCCTCGGGGAAGTGGCGGTCGTAGCAGATGTAGACGCCGACCTTGCCGACGGCGGTGTCGAAGACGGGCCAGCCGAGGTTGCCGGGCTTGAAGTAGTACTTCTCCCAGAAGCCCTTGACCTGCGGGATGTGGTGCTTGCGGTACTTGCCGAGGATGCTGCCGTCGGCGTCGATCACGACCGCGGTGTTGTAGTAGAAGCCGGACTGCTCGACCTCGAACACCGGCACGACGACCACCATGCCGGTCTCGCGGGCGAGTTCCTGCATACGACGGGTGGTGGGGCCGTCGGGCACCGGCTCGGCCCAGCGGTAGTGCTCGGGTTCCTGGACCTGGCAGAAGTAGGGGGCGTTGAACACTTCCTGGAACCCGATGATCTTCGCGCCCTGTCGGGCCGCCTCGCGGGCGTGCTCCTCGTGTTTCGCCACCATGGACTCGGTGTCGCCGGTCCAGGTGGCCTGGACCAGAGCGGCACGAACGACGTTGGCCATGAGCTGCTCCTTCGGCGGGGACGTCAGAGCCTCTACGCCCGTAGACGCGGCCGTAGAGGGATGAACGTAAGCCTCCCGGAGAGGCTTGCCAAGACCATCGTCGTTAACCCGCGAAGTCGATCTCGTTTCACACTCCAGTGGAGGAGCGACGTGCCCGGTCACCGGGGTTGAGGGGGACCTGTCAGGCAGAGAATCCGGCGACCCGCAGGGCGTGCACCAGGTCCCAGTGCCGCTCCTGCGACACTCCCCGCGCGGCCGCGAGGAGCAGCGGTACGAGGGTCGCAGGGCCGGGTTCGGCGCTGCGGGCGGCCTCCTCGGGGGTGCGGACGCGGACGTAGGCGTCGAGGAGCGCGGTGACCTCACGGCTGCGGCCCTCGGCGACCAGGGCGAGCACGGCCGCGCCGATCTCACCGGCGGGGCGCGCGACGCCCTGCCGGAGCACCTGTTCGCCGTCCGCGCTCCGCCCGGCCGCGACCAGCGCGTCGGCCGCGGCCACCAGCCGGTCGGCGGGCAGCGAGGCGGCCTCCCACAGCAGGGTCGCCCAGTCGGCGCCGAGCCCGGCCTGCTGGAGCTCCGCCGCGAGCAGGGGGAAGCGGTCGGCGGGCCAGTGGGCGGCCTCGACGAGCACCGCGTGCGCCTCGCCGGTACGCCCCTCCGAGCGCAGCCGCACCAGCGTCGCGACCGTCCCGGCGGTCTCCCGCCGCGCCGTCATGTCCGGAGGCTCCACCCGCTCCCGCGGCCCCGCCTGCGGCACGTCCGCGGCCCCCGCGAAACGGGCCCCGCGTGGAGTCCGCCCCTTCGCCACGGGCGCGGCGGGCAGGTCGGGCACGGCAGCCGGGGGTACGACGACGGGGGCCCCGCCCTCCTCGGCCATGCCGGCGAACCGAGCACCGCCGCGCCGGCATGGCCGAGGAGGGCGG
>NZ_RSAJ01000383.1 GCF_003933965.1 Streptomyces sp. RP5T | reverse complement strand
TGATCGGCCAGCTCTACCACTGCCTGCAGACCCGGCAGCACTTCGACGAACAGCATGCCTTCACCTCCTCCTCGGCGGATCTGGCCGTAGCGGCTTGACTTCTTAGGCACGTGAGATGTCTTTCAGCCGCGCCGGTCGAGCAGGTCCGCCAGGTCCGCGAGGACCGGGTGACGGACGACGTCCTGCAGGGTGACCGCCCGGTCCAGGGCGATCGCGAGACGCACGGCTGACAGCGAGCTGCCGCCGCGGTCGAAGAAGTGGTCGAGGCGGCCGATCCGGTCGGCGGGCACGCCGAGCACCTCGGCCCAGGCCCGCGCCAGCCGCCGCTCGGCGGCCGTCGAGGGCCCGTCCGCGGCACCGGCGTCGAGGTCCTCGGCGAGCGCGGTGAGCGTGCGGCGGTCGGTCTTGCCGTTGGCGGTCAGCGGCAGCCGCCGACGCCAGTGCACGACCGCGGGGACCATGTACGACGGCAGCGAGGCCGCCAGCCGTTCCCGTACCGTCTCCGCGGCCACCGGCTCGGGCCCGGCGCAGAACGCGGCGAGCTGGGTGCCCCGTACGACCACCACGGCCCCGTCGCGCACCCCCGCCACCCGCAGCAGCGCGTTCTCGATCTCGCCGATCTCGACGCGGAAGCCGCGGATCTTGACCTGGGTGTCCCGGCGGCCCAGGAACTCCAGCCTGCCGTCGGCCCGCCAGCGCCCCACGTCACCGCTGCGGTACAGCCGCTCGCCGGGCCGGTACGGGTCCTCCGTGAAGGCGGCCGCGGTGCGCTCGGGGTCGTTGACGTACCCGCGCCCCACGCACACCCCGGAGAACACGATCTCGCCGGGCGCGCCCAGCGGCACCGGCACCAGGTCCTCGTCCACGACGTAGACCCGGACATTGCGCACCGGCCGCCCGAGCGGGACCCGGTCGCCGTCCGGCACCCGGTCCATGACCTCGTGGTTGGTGTCGTCGCAGGTCTCGGTCAGACCGTAGGCGTTGACGAGCCGGATCCCGGGCGTGGCGTCGAACCAGCGCTGCACCAGCTCCCGCTTCACCGCCTCGCCGGTCACCGACACACAGCGCAGGTCGGCCAGTTCGCGCGGCCGCTGCCCCAACTCGGCGAGCACCGCCTCCAGATACGAGGGCACGACCTGGAGCACGGTGACCCGCCCCGCGACCACCGTGTCCACGAACCGCGGCACGTCCAGGACCGTGTCCTGCCCGACGATCAGCGTCCGCCCGCCGACGACCGGCCCGGCGAGCAGCTGCCACAGCGAGATGTCGAAGCACTGCGGGGCGGTCTGCGCGACCACGTCGTCCTCGCCGATGCCCAGGTCCTCGACCTTGGCGAGCACGTGGTTGACGAAGCCGGCGTGCTCGCACATCGCGCCCTTGGGCTCCCCGGTGGACCCGGACGTGAAGTAGATGTAGGCGAGTTGACCCGCCGCGACCGGCACCCCGAGGTCGTCGCCCGGGTGGCCCTCGGCGTACACGGCGTCCACGAACAGCGTCTCGGCGGCCGCGGCGGACAGCGAGCCGGTGCTGCCCTCCTCGGTGACGACGAACGCGCAGCCCGCCCGGACCAGCGTCCGCGCCACCCGCTCGGCCGGGAAGTGCGGCTCGACCGGCAGGTACACCCCGCCCGCCTTGAGGACGCCGAGCACGCTCGCCATCCAGTCCAGGTTCCGCTCCATGACGACGGCGACCACGTCCTCGGCCGCGAGCCCGCGGGTCAGCAGTGCCCGGCCGACCTGGTTGGCACGGGAGTTGAGCTCGGCGTACGTCCACCGCCGCCCGCCCTGTACGGCGGCCACGGCGTCCGGGTGCTTCACGGCCCGCTCCTCGAACAGCTCGTGCACCCGCCGGTCCGGCAGTGCCCGGACCGGTCCCGCCAACTCCTCCAGCTGGAAGCGCAGTTCGTCCTCGGACAGCAGGCTGCGGCGGCCCGGGTCGGCGAGCGCGGTGAGGTGGTAGCCGGCGAGACGGGTGGCGGCCGCGGTGTCGAGGGCACCGGTGGGGTACCGCAGCCGCAGCACGCCGTCGGTGACCGAGACCGTGAGGTCGTCGCCGGGCGCGTCCTGCGTCCCGCCCGAGAGGGCCGCGAGGACCCTGGTGCGGGCCGCGAGCAGCGCGGCGGGATCGGTCGGTGTGCCGTCGGGCAGCGGGACCGTGTACTCGGTGACGTCCGGTATCGGACCGGGCGGCCGGTGCGGAACTGTTTCCATGACGTGCTTCCCCCTGTGTGTTCTTCGTTCAGGCAGTTCGTGCAGTTCGTGCAGTTCGGATGGTTCGAGCGGCTTCGGGCGCCTCAGGCGCGAGCCACCGCCGGATTCCCGCCCCAGTGCGCTCCCGCGGGCATCTCCTCGCCCTTCATCAGGAAGGCGTCGGCACCGAGCACGGCGCCGTCGCCCATCGAGACGCCGTAGTGGACCAGTGCGCCCGTCCCCACGGTGCAGCCGTCGCCGATGACGATGCGGTCGGACTTGAAGGTGCCGTCCTCCTGGGAGTGCGCCTGCACCTTGGAGTGGTGGCCGAGCGTGGTGTCGCTGCCGATCGCGACCAGCGTCCGCTCGGTGAGATAGCAGCCGTCGTCGAAGACCCGCCGCCCGGTCCGCACGCCCAGCAGCCGCCACACCAGGCTCTTGAACGGGGTGCCGTTGAGCACCGCGAGATGGTGGTCGGGCACCTTCCACAGCCGCTCGTGCCACCAGAAGTACGGGTCGTAGATCGAGCACAGCCGGGGCTTCAGCGGCCGGAAGCGGGTGATCACGCGCTCCACCAGTGCCCAGTAGCCGACGGTCAGGGCGAGGCCGGACATCAGGTAGCCGCCGATCAGCACTCCGCCGAGGGCGCCCCGGCCGCCCCGCAGGTCCACGGCCGCGAAGGCGAGCAGCGTCAGCAGGAACCAGTGCAGCCAGCGCAGGAGCAGGAACAGGGCCATCGTGCGGGCGTTGGAGCGGTTCTTGGCGCTCAGACGGCGGCGCAGTTCGTCGCCCTCGCGCAGGTGGTCGAAGCGGGTGTCGCGCTCCACCGTGCGCGGGATCTCGAAGGGCGGGGACCCCAGCAGGCCCACGCCCTCGCGGAGTTCGCCGTCGAGCGGGACCAGCACCTTGGTGGCGAGCAGGCAGTTGTCGCCGGTGCGGCCGCCGGCCGGGTAGGCGATGTGGTTGCCGAGGAAGTTGTGCCCGCCGATCCTGACCCGCGAGAGGCGGAACGACGTGCTGGAGTACTCGGCGTTGAGGATCGACAGCCCGTCCGCGACCATCGTGCCGCTGCCGACCGTGGCCAGGTACGGCGTCTCGTGCGCCACCTCGGAGCCGAAGTTCGAGCCGGTCTGCTCGACGTGCGAGAGGTCGTAGCCGATGGCCCGCAGGTAGGGGACGATGTAGGAGCTGTCCCCGCACAGCCACGTGAAGAACCTGATGTTGGTCAGGCGGGCGATCGCCCGCTGCACCGAGTAGTGGAAGCCGTACAGCGGATAGACCCGGTCCGGGCGCAGGGCCAGGTGGAGCAGCCGGGGCAGCAGGGTGACGCCGGCCAGGCCCACGACGACACAGGCGGCGAACAGCGCGAGGGACAGGACGAGGGCCTGGGCGTAGTAGGAGGCCGAGGCCAGTTCCCGCGCGTCCGGTTCGAGCAGCGGGTCCAGTGCCGGGACCAGGTCCAGGACCAGGAGGGTGCCGCCGATGCCGATCGGGACGTACACCAGCAGCGTCTGCAGCAGCGTCGCGAGGCCGTGGCCGGCCCGGCGGGCGGTGGTGCAGCGGGCCGCCGGGACACGGACGTGGTCGACGTCGGTGGGGCGGGCCGGGGAGCCGTGCCAGCGCTCGCCCGCCGGGATCGCGGCCCCGTCGTACAGCGCGGAGGAATGGCCGAGCTGGCCTCCGTCGCCGATGGACGTGCCGATGTCGAGGACGGTCCGCTCGCCCACGAAGACGTCCCGGCCGAGGGTGACCGGGCCGGTGCGGATCCGGCCCGCGTGCGCCCGGTATCCGAGGAACAGGGCGTCCTTGCGGATCACCGTGCCGGCGCCCACGGTCAGCAGGTCGGTGCAGACCGGCACCGAGTGGGACAGGATCGTCACCCCCGGGCCTATGCGGGCGCCGAGGGCGCGCAGGTAGAGGACGTACAGCGGGCTGCCCGCGAACAGGACCATCGGGTTGGCGTGGAGCAGTGCCTTGACCAGCCAGAAGCGGACGTAGGCGAGACCCCACACCGGGAACTCCGCCTCCTTCCACCGGCCGACCAGCACCCACTTGGCCACCACCGGCAGGGCGCACAGGGCGAGGAACAGCGCGCCGCCGAAGACCAGCGAGCGCAGATAGACGGAGAGCACTCCCTCGCCGCCGGACATCCAGGCGTACCCCTCGGCGGTGGCGACTCCGGCCGCGCAGCAGTACGCGGCGAAGAGGAGGAACTGCAGCACCCCGCACAGCACATGGCGGGCGGTGCTGCCCGGCGGCGGGGGCGGCTCGGCCGGCCGCGCGGGGACCGGTCCGGTGGCCGGGACCGCGGCCAGGGCGGTCGCCAGGGAGCGGATCGTCGGGTGCCCGTAGACGTCCCTCATCGACACCTGAGGCAGATCGACCCGCTTGCGCACCCGGGCGCAGAACTGCGCCATGACCAGGGAGTTGGCGCCCAGGTCGTCGAAGAAGTGGCTGTCGAGGGGGACTTGCTCCGACTTCACGACCCCGGCCAGCACCTCGGCGAGGACCTGCGCGGTGCCGTGCGCCGGGGCGACTGTCGTGATCTCGCCGGGATTTACCACCACTTGAGCTCCTAGATCATTGCATGTGGCTCTTTTTGGCTATTCGATGTGCTTGCTGAGTCGGGCCGGGGCCGCCACCGGTTCCGGGGGCCGCGGTGGTGTTACGGCCCCGCGACACCGCCGTGCCGTCTCCGCGACGACCGTTTCCAGCGGGCCACGTCCGACGTGACGCCACGAGAGGGCGAACAGGAGCGCTCCGGTGGTCATGACGGCGTACAGGAGCCCGGGGGAGTCGGACAGTGCGCCGGTGGCGAGAAGGAGCACGTGGGCGGCGTACAGGGTCAGTGGCATGCTGCCCGCCGCCGCGAGCGGTGCGAGCGCCCTGGTGAGCAGGAGGCTTCTGGTCAGCAGCAGGGCGGCGCCGAGGATCGCCGCCGCCGAGCCCAGGGTGAGCAGCATGTCGAAGGGCGTGGTCGAGTGCGGCGCCCGGGACAGCAGCGCCCACCAGGTCTCGCCGTCCGGGCTGTCCCACAGCGCCTCGGCGCGGGAGGCACCGGGGAACTCCGCCCACCACAGGTGCCGCAGTCCGCCGTACCGGAACAGCACCAGGGACGACACCAGCCAGACGCCGGCCACCAGGGCGAGACCGCCGCCGAGGAGCCGGGGCGCGAGCCCGCGTGCGGTCAGGTCGAGCCGGCCGAGGGCGAGCCCGGCGCACAGGTAGGCGGTCCAGGCGAGCACCGGGTAGTCGCCGTGCACGAGCAGGTCCGAGACCAGGCCGAGCGGATCGGTGACCACGTCCTGGAGCGTCGGATCGCCGTCGAAGGCGGGCTCGGGCAGGACGCCCCGCAGCGCGTGCACGGCGAAGGGCGCCCCCACGGCCAGGGCCAGGGCCAGGGCCGCCAGGGTGCGCGGGCCGAGGCCCAGCAGGGGGATCGCGATCAGGAACAGCAGGGCGTAGAACGCCAGGATCACGTCCACGTTCAGCTCGGCCGCGCGCGAGGCGTAGCCGAGGAGCAGCCCGATCAGTGCGATGACACCGGCGCGCGCCGCCACCGCGACGGCCGCGGGCCGCCCGGTCGCCGGCCGGCGACCGCCGGTCGTGAAGGCCAGTCCGATCCCGGCGGTCACGGCGAACGTCGCCGAGGAGCGGCCGCCCGCGAACATCCAGGCCGGCGTGACCGACCCGGCCTCGTCGAACGCGCCGAACACGTGAACGGAGAACATTCCGAGCAGGGCGAGACCCCGGGCCACGTCGACCCCCGCGATGCGCGGCGCGGCTTGTTTCGGCGCGTAAGGAACAGGCATAGGAATTCTCCAGACCGGGGTTCGGCGGAATATCGGGCGCTGGTCGGCGCGCAGCGGTAAAACAGGGAGAAGGGCGAGAAGAGGCCCCGTGTTTCCGGTGTTCCGAAAGGAAATGAAGTGTCGTGGGACACGGAACGGGAGAAGAGAAGGAGCGGTTCGGTATGCGCCTGGAGTGGCCACACGGCGGGGACGGGGTGGCCGGCTCGGGCCTTGGTCAGGCCCCTGGGAATGCAATCCGAATTGTTTCGACGCGCTCATGAACGGGTCAAGCCCGTTTCGGTCAATGGCGATTTCCTGCTGGTCCGCCGCGTGTCGGCACTATGACTCACGCATGCCTTCCGGTCGTGCCACCGGGGAACTCACTTCTTGGGTGGTGTACATGTCGTCGGGCATTCCGGTTCCGGGCTCCACGAAAACCGGCCAACGGGTCCATGACAGAAAAAGGGTTCGATTTCTCATGTGATTTCCGCGGGGTTGCCCGACGTTTTCCGAGCCGTGACGGAACCGAACGCGAGCGGGCGTTCCCCGCACGGGTGTGCCCCGGACCGGGACGGGGGGATGAGTGCACGCCCGCATGGCGGATACCTTTAGGTCGTGCAGGCAGCAAGCGAATCCCCTCAACCACCCGCCGGCAGGCTCCACCGGGCCCGGGCCCTCTACCGGAACGTGTCGAAGCGCAGGACCGCCTGGCTGCTGCTCAAGGACACCGTCAACTCGTGCATCGAGTACCGCATCCTGGGGCTCGCCGCCGAGGCCGCGTTCTTCTCGCTGCTGTCCGTCCCGCCCCTGCTGCTCAGCCTCATCGGTCTGCTCGGCTACGTCGACGACTGGACCGGCACCGACAGCATCAGCAGCCTGGAGGCCAACCTCCTGGACGCCGCGCGCACGGTCCTGTCCGACAAGGGGGTGCGGGAGATCGCGCAGCCGATCCTCGACGACGTGATGAAGGGCGGCCGCCCGGACGTCATCTCCGTCGGCTTCCTGTTCGCCCTGTGGTCCGGCTCGCGCGCGGTGAACGTCTTCATCGACACCATCACCGTCATGTACGGCCTCGACGGGGTCCGCGGCATCGTCAAGACCCGGCTCGTGGCGTTCGCCCTGTTCGTCGCGGCCCTGCTGATCGGCTCGGTGGCGCTGCCGCTGATGGTGGCGGGACCGGACGCGGTGGTGCGGATCGTGCCGTGGTCCACGACGGTCGTCCAGGTCCTGTACTGGCCCGTGGTGATCATCCTGTCCATCGCCTTCCTGACGACGCTCTACCACGTGTCGGTACCGGTGCGCTCACCGTGGATCGAGGACGTCCCGGGCGCGCTGGTGGCTCTGGCGATGTGGGTGCTGGGGAGCTTCCTGCTGCGGATCTACCTCCAGAGCACCATCGAGGGCGCCACGATCTACGGCTCGCTCGCCGCCGCGGTCGCCGTGCTGCTGTGGATCGGTGTGTCCGCCTTCGCGGTCCTGGTGGGCGCGGCGGTCAACGCGGCGATCGACCGTGTCTGGCCGGCCGCGGCCACGGCGGCGGCACGCGAGGCCAACGAGCGGGTGCGGGAGGCGCAGGTCGCCGAGTACGTGGCGCGCGCGGCGGCGCTCCACGACACCGATGCCGACCCCGACGACCCCGACATGCCCTCGGAGTTCCCGGAGCGCTGGTCCCGCTTCCTGCCTCCGGAGGACGTGACCTCCCGGCTGCGGACGCACGCGAAGACGACGCATCCTCCCCACAAGCCGCAGGGGTCCTGAGGGGACACGTCGTCGGGGCACGGCCCCGCGCACCCCCGGGGTCACGCCGTCCAGGTGCCCGCGGCCGCCGCCTGCCTCGTGAACTCCGCGAAGTCCCGCGGCTTCCGGCCCAGCACCTCCCGCACCCCGTCCGACAGATACGCGTTGCGCCCGTCCAGCAACTGCTCGAACGCCTCCACCAGCGCGCCGACCTCCCCCTCGGGCATCCCGAACCCCGCAAGGCGCTCCCCGTACTCCCGCGCCGACACCGCCCGGTACGTCAGCTCGCGCCCCGTCGCCTCCGCGATCTCCGTCACCGCCTCGCCGAACGTCAGCAGCCGCGGCCCCGACACGGCGACCGTCTCTCCCACGTACCGCTCGCCCGCCAGCAGCGCGGCCACCACCACGTC
>NZ_RSAJ01000382.1 GCF_003933965.1 Streptomyces sp. RP5T | reverse complement strand
TGGCCAAGGTGGCCACCACCCTCCAGGCCCTCTCCACCCCCTCCCGCCTGCTGATCCTGGCGCGACTGCGCGAAGGTCCGCTGCCGGCCACGGAGTTGGCCGCCGAGGTGGGCATGGAGCAGTCGGCGTGCTCGCACCAGCTGCGGCTGCTGCGCAACCTGGGGCTCGTCGTGGGCGAGCGCCGGGGCCGGTCGGTGGTGTACGCGCTGCACGACCACCATGTCGCCGAACTGCTCGACCAGGCCGTCTTCCATGTGGAACACCTGCGGCTCGGGCTCAGTGACGCCACCGACTGAGCCGCCCCGGCGCCTGATGCTGCCGCTGTACGCGGCCGGTTTCACCACCGCCTTCGGCGCGCACGGCATCGCCGCGAACCTCGGCGCGGACTCGGCGGACGCGGTCACCTCACTGCTGGTCCTGGGCGGCCTGCTCGCGCTGTACGACGGTGCCGAGGTCGTCCTCAAGCCGCTGTTCGGCACGATCGCCGACCGGATCGGGGCCCGCCCCGTGCTCCTCGGCGGACTGGTGGCCTTCGCGGTCGCGTCCGCGCTCTACGCCCTCGCCGACAGCCCGGGGTGGCTGTGGGCGGCACGGCTCGGGCAGGGGGCGGCGGCCTCCGCCTTCTCCCCCGCGGCGTCCGCACTGGTGTCCCGGCTGAATCCGGCCGCCAAACAGGGGCGGGCGTTCGGGAGTTACGGCTTCTACAAGTCCGTCGGCTACACCCTGGGCCCGCTGCTCGGCGGCGTGCTGGTGTGGGCGGGCGGACTGCGGCTGCTGTTCACGGTGCTGGCCGTCCTGGGCGCGGCCGTGGCGGTGTGGGCGCTGAGCGCCGTCCCCGTCGTGCCGCCCCTGCCCCGGGCCCGGCAGACGCTCGTCGACCTGGCGCGGCGGCTGGCCGACCCGGCGTTCCTCATCCCGACGGCCGCGCTCGCCGGGGCGACGGCCGCGCTCTCGGCCGGCGTGGGCTTCCTGCCCGTGTCGGGTGCCGTGGCGGGACTGGGCACGGTGGCGACGGGTGCCGCCGTGTCGGTGCTCGCGGCCTGCGCGGCGGTCGTCCAGCCGCGCGCCGGACGGGCGCTGGACGCGGGGCGGATCACGGTACGGGGCGGGCTGAGCGCCGGGCTGCTGCTGGCGGCGGCCGGTCTGGGCTGCGCGATGCTGCCGGGGCTCGCGGGTGTGCTGCCGGGTGTCGCGCTGATCGGGGTCGGGACGGGGCTGATCACGCCCCTGGGGTTCGCGGCGCTCGCCTCGTCGACCCCGCGGGAGCGGCTGGGACAGACGATGGGGGCGGCCGAGCTGGGCCGCGAACTCGGCGACGCGGGAGGGCCGTTGCTGGTCGCGGGAGTGGCCGCGGCGACGACCCTGACGTACGGCTACGGGGTACTGGCGGTCCTGCTGGCCTGCGGGCCGCTGCTGGCCGTGGGGCTGCGTCGCAGGCACGGGTGACACGTTCCCCGCACCCGAAGGGGGCGCGGGGAACGAGGCGCCAGGACCGGGCCGTCAGGTGTCCGACGGCCCGGCCCCAAGCGTCCGGCGCGACGCTCAGGCCGTGCCCGTGGGCCGCCGCGAGGCCGCCGTCGCCGCGCCCACGTCCGTCAGCGGCCGCAGCCGGTATGTGTACGCGTAGTCCCGGTCGGCGAACAGCTTGTACTCGTCATGGGTGTGCGCGCCCCAGCTGTTGTCACCGCCGACGCCCATCTGCCGGTGGTTGACCCGCAGGACCACCGCGTCGCGCGGGGTGAGCTGGTAGTCGTGCCGCACCCCGTTCGACAGGTCCTCCGGGGTGAAGTGCGAGGCGTTGACCTCCAGGAGCGGCTCACCCGAGACGAGCAGGCCCACACCGTCGCGGCCGGTGAGGGCCGCCCAGCGGACGTCGGTCTTGTTGCCGTTCTCCTGCGGGCGGATGTAGGGCGTCCACTGCTCGGCGACGGTCCCGGAGTAAAGACCCACGTCCGTACCGTCGTTGCGGTCCCAGTGGTTCTCCTCGGGGCCGCGGCCGTACCAGTGCAGCCGGTCCAGCCGGCGCGGCAGGAAGAGGATCGTGCCGACCTCCGGGATGTACGGCAGCGAACCCGCCCCGGGGTGGAGGGTGTTGTCCACCCTGATCTCGGCGTTGCCGAACACCGTGTAGGTGGTGGTGTACGTCGACTCGGTCGTCGTCGGCAGGGTGCCGCTGACCTTGATCTCGACGGCCCGGTCGCCCAGCGCCCGCACGCTCACTCCGGTCACCTTGCGGCGCGCACCGGCGTCGCGCCAGGTCTGGTTGCGGGTGTGCTGCCCGTTGCCGTGGTCGTTGTCGGTCGGCGCCCGCCAGAAGTTCGGGACGGGGCCCGAGGTGAGCAGAGCGGTGCCGTGGGCCCGGTACGACGTGATGGTCCCGCTGCCCTTGTCGACGGTGACGGAGAAGTCCTTGCCGGTGACGGTGACCCGGTCCTCTGCGTCCCGGTACCTCAGTGCCGGGACCTTCGCGAGCGGCAGCGGCGTCACCGCCGGGCTCTTCGCGTCCACGGGGAGCTGCTGCTTGGCCACCTCGAAGCCGGCCTTCGCCCAGGGGGTGGACTCCCTGGTGGTGAAGGAGAGTTGGAGGTGGTACTCGGTGCCGGGCGAGGGCGTGGCCGGGAGCTTGTACGGGACGGTGATGTTCTTGCTCGACAGCGGCGCCAGCTTCAGCTGGTCCCGGGTCAGCCTCCCTCGCTGCACCACCTTCCCGTCGGCGGACAGGGTCCAGCTGCCGTCGTACTCGCGCAGGTCGGTGAACAGGTTCTCGTTGGTGAGGGTCACCGAGCCGTCCTGCGCCCAGGACGCGTTGACCGCCTGGTAGATCTGCTTGACCTCGGCGGCCTTGCCGGTGTGGCCGCGGTCGGCGGTGACGATGCCGTCCGCGACGAAGGCGCCGTCGTTGGGGTTGTCGCCCCAGTCGCCGCCGAAGGCGAAGAAGGTCTTCCGGTCGGACCGCTTCTCGGTGACTTTCACGGTCGCCGCGTCGAACCAGAACCGCACGTCCTCGTCCCCGGGTCCCCGGTTCTCGGAGGCAAGTTCGGAGGCGCTCAGGGGACGGGCGTACACCCGCGCCTTTCTGATCGTGCCGCTGAACTCCCGGGTGGGGTTGTCGACGTCGACGGCCAGCGCGAGCGGCGCGGTGGTGCTGGTGGGCTTCTGGGTGGTGGTCCTGGTCGCCCTCACCTGGCCGTCCACATGCAGGGTCAGCGTGCCCGCGGCGGCGTCGAAGACACCGGCGACGTGATGTTCGCGGCCCGTCCAGTCGTCCGGGAGCGCCCAGGTGGTGGTGATCCACTGGCCGCCGCCGTAGATGAAGAACTCCAGTGTCCTGCCGGACTGCTTGAGGGCGTACTGGGTGTCGCCCTTGGCGATGAGCGGCTGGTGATTGCCCGTCACCTTCGGGGTGACCCAGGCCTCCAGGGTCAGCGAGCCGGTGAGGTCGAGGCGATCGTCGCGGGCGAACACCGTCGCGCCGGAGACGCCCTTGTCACGGTCGAACCGGGCCCTCGCGGGCAGGACCTCGCCCCTGAGGGCACCCGGCCCGGTCTCGGTCAGCAACTGCCGCACCGGGACCGGCTCGGTGAGGGACTGGTCGACGAAGTCCCAGATCCAGCCGCCCTGGAGGACGGGGTAGCGACGGATGATGTCCCAGTACTTCTTGAAGTTGCCGTTGGAGTTGCCCATCGCGTGGCAGTACTCGATCATCACGTACGGCCGGGTGTCGGCGGTGTTCTTGGCATGCTCTTCCACCCGTGCGGGGCTGTCGTACATCTCCGAGCGGATGTCGCTGATGGTGGGCCGGTCGTCGCCCTCGTACTGGACGACGCGGGTGGTGTCGTACGACTTGATCCAGTCACGCATGTTCACGAACGTGCTGCCGCCGCCGGCCTCGTTGCCCAGCGACCAGATCACCACCGAGGCGTGGTTCTTGTCGCGGTGGACCATGTTCTGGGCGCGTGCCACACAGGCCGCGCTCCAGTCCGGATGATTGCCGGGGTACTCACCGCGGATGCCGTGGGTCTCCAGGTTGGTCTCGTCGACGAGGTACAGGCCGTACTCGTCGGCGAGTTCGAGCCACAGCGGGTTGTTCGGGTAGTGCGAGGTGCGGACGGAGTTGATGTTCATCCGCTTGATGATCGTGATGTCCTTCACGAGGTCCGCGCGGGTGAGCGCGGTGCCGCGGTCGGGGTGCATCTCGTGGCGGTTGGTGCCGCGGAAGGAGACCGGCTTGCCGTTGATGCGCATCAGCCCGTCCTTCAGGGCGAACTCCCGCAGGCCGACGCGGTGCGAGAGGGTCTCGATCACCCGGCCCGCGGGGTCGCGCAGCCGCAGGACGGCGGTGTAGAGGTTCGGGTGCTCGGCCGACCAGAGCTTCGGCGCGGGCACGGCCTTCGCCGCCTGTACGGTCGTCTCGGCGCCCGCGTCGAGCGCGACGGCCTGCTGGAGCGGGCGCGACCAGACCGCGTGGCCGTCCGCGTCGTAGAGCTGGGTCTCGACCGTGTAGCGGCCCTCGTTGCCGCCGCCGTAGTCGCGCACGCTCGCGGTGACCGAGAGTTCGGCGGAGGTGTAGTCGTCGCCGAGGGGGGTGTCCAGCTTGAAGTCGCGCAGGTGGACGGCCGGGGTGGAGTAGAGGTAGACCGAGCGGAAGATGCCGCTCAGCCGGATCATGTCCTGGTCCTCCAGCCAGTCGCCGTCGGAGTAGCGGTAGACCTCGACCGCGATCTGGTTGGCGCCCGGCTTGAGGTGCGGGGTGATGTCGTACTCGGCGGGCGTGCAGGAGTCCTCGTGGTAGCCGACGAGTTCGCCGTTGATCCACACGTAGTGGGCGGACTTGACGCCTTCGAAGTGCAGGAAGGTGCGCCGCCCCGACCAGTTCTCCGGGACGGTGAAGGTGCGCCGGTACTGCCCGACGGGGTTGTAGCGGGTCGGGGCGGCGGGCGGCTGCGCCTCCTCGCCGAGGCCGTTGGGGCCCCACCAGGGGTAGGTGATGTTGACGTAGATCGGGAAGTCGTAGCCATGCACCTGCCACACCGAGGGGACGGGAATGGTGTCCCAGTCCGTGTCGTCCACGTCCGTGCGGTAGAAGTCCGTGTCGCGGTCGCCGGGGCGGTCGGCGTAGGCGAACCTCCACTTGCCGTCGAGGCTCACGCGGTACGGGGAACGGGTGCGGTCGGCGGCGAGCGCCTGGCCGACGTCGGCGTACGGCATGAGGGTGGTGTGCGGGGGCTGGGTGCCCACCCGGAAGAGGTCGATGGCGCCGTTCCACTCCGGGGCGCCCTCCGCCGCGTGGCCGCGGCCGGCCAGGGGGCCGGAGGAGAGGGCGAGGGCGCCGAGGACGGCGGCCCCCGACTCCAGCAGACGCCTGCGGCTGATGGGGGCAGGCAGGTACGGGTGGGACATCGGTGGAACCTTCCTCGGGACGACAGTGCGGTGTACGTACTGAGGGAGCGTCAATTCCTGTGTGCTATTGGTGACTTTGAGGCACAGGATGCGACTCAACCTAGATCCCGAAGACGTGGGAGGCAATGACCCTGTCGGAGTTTGTGTGGTCCTGGGGACATGACGACATGCGGCACCCCCGCGTGCGTTCACGCGGGGGTGCCGTGGGGTGCGGTGGGCTGCGGTGCCGCCCTCGGGTCAGTCGGCGGGCGGGATCGAGGGCAGTCCGCCGCCGAGGAGACCGGTGACGGCCCCGGTCACGGAGCCCAGGAGGTCGGTGACCGCGCCCAGCACACCGCCGACGTCCAGCGAGGTCAGGGACTCGAGCAGGTCATCGATGGTGGCCTGGAGCGAGTCCAGGAGGTCGGAGACCGGGTCGGCCGCCGCGGACCGGCCCGTGCCGCTGCCGCTCAGCTCCCGCAGTTCTTCCCGGACCTCGGCGTTCGCCGCCGCCACGGCCTTCGCGTGGCCGGCCGCCTCGCTCGCGTCGAGCCGCTCGCCCTCCAGGGCGGGGATGCCGGTGACGGCGTCCAGGAGGGGCCGCAGGACGCTGTCGTGCTCGGCCCGGTCCAGGGCGTCGAGGTGGTCCTTCAGGGAGCCCGCCTCGTCGGTGGTGCGGACGGTGGCCGTCCGGGCCACTCCGTGGTCGAGGGCTCCGCGGCCCGCGTCGACGGCGGCGGTCGCGGTGCCGACCGGGCCGAGGACGAACGCGGCACAGATGAGGGACGGCAGGAGAAGGCCGCGGGGGACGAGGGGGCGCATGCGGGGGTCCTTTCGAAAAGCTTTGTCGAACCCACCGTGAGAACCGCCCCGGGTGCCCCGCAACCGCTCCCGGGCCCCACGGCCGGCCGGTCATCGCGTCAGCACGGCGCTGATCAGTCACTTTCCCCGAGCGCGCCCCTGTTTCCGGCGCTGGCGGGCATTCGGCCGTCAGGGGACCGGGCCCGCAGCGATCAGGCGAGCTGTCCCGCGAACGCCTGGTACGCCTGCACGTCGAACAGCACGAACCGGACCTCCTCGACGGCGGTGCTCGTCTCCCGCACGGTCCGCACCGCGATCCTGGCGGCGTCGTCGATCGGCCAGCCGTAGATGCCGGCGGACACGGCCGGGAACGCGACGGTCCGGGCGCCCAGTTCGTCGGCGACCCGCAGGGACTCCCGGTAGCAGGAGGCCAGCAGCTGCGAACGGTCCTCCTCGCGGCTGTGGCGCGGGCCCACGGTGTGGATCACCCAGCGCGCGTCCAGCTCGCCCGCGGTGGTGGCCACCGCCTTTCCGGTCGGCAGGCCCTTGCCGTAGTGCGAGGCACGCAGCCTGCGGCAGTCGGCGAGGATCGCGGGGCCGCCGCGGCGGTGGATCGCGCCGTCCACCCCTCCCCCACCGAGAAGGGAGGAGTTCGCGGCGTTCACGATCGCGTCGGCGCTCTCTCGGGTGATGTCGCCCTGGACGAGCCTGATGGTGGTCATGACCGCCACTCTTCCAGCCTGCCGCGCCGACGGCAGCCCGGCGCCGCCCCGCTCAGGCCTGCTCTCGCAGCCTGCGCCACACGGCCTTCGCGGCGTTGTGCCCCGACATGCCGTGCACACCAGGGCCCGGCGGGGTCGCCGACGAGCAGATGAAGACGGCCGGGTGCGGGGTGCCGTACGGGGAGAGGGACAGCTTGGGGCGCAGCATGATCTGGAGTCCGCTGACCGCGCCGGAGCCGATGTCGCCGCCGACGTAGTTGGCGTTGCGGGCGGCCAGTTCGGGCGGGCCCGCGGTGGCACGGGCCAGGACGCGGTCGCGGAAACCCGGTGCGAAGCGCTCCAGTTGGCGCTCCATGGCGTCGGTGAGGTCGCCGGTCCAGCCGCTGGGCACGTGGCCGTAGGCCCAGAAGACGTGCTTCCCGGCGGGGGCCCGGCCGGGGTCGACCACACTGGGCTGCACGGTGATCATGAAGGGCCTGTCGGGTGCGCGGTCCTCCCGGGACGCGGCCCGCAGCGCGGTGCCGATCTCCGCGGAGTCGGCGCCGATCTGCACGGTGCCGGCGGCGCGCGCCTCCTTGGCGGTCCACGGCACGGGACCCTCGAGGGCGTAGTCGATCTTGAAGACGCCCGGGCCGTAGCGGTAGCCCTCGTAGTGGTTGCCGAAACCGGCGATGCGGGCCAGAGCGGTGGGCGAGGTGTCGAAGACGTACGCGCGGGCGGGCGGCAGGTCGTCGAGACGCTTGACCTCGTAGTCGGTGTGGACGCTGCCGCCGAGGTCCTTGAGGTACGCGGCGAGTGCGTCGGAGATGGACTGGGAGCCGCCGCGGGCGACGGGCCAGCCCCGCGCGTGTGCCGCGAGGGCGAAGACCAGACCGATGGCCCCGGTGGCGAAGCCGCTCAGGGGGGCCATGACGTGCGCGACGAGTCCGGCGAACAGGGTCTTCGCGCGCTCGTCGCGGAAGCGGCGCATCAGCCAGGTCGACGGGGGCAGTCCGACGAGACCGAAGCGGGCCAGGGCGACCGGGTCGCGGGGCAGCGCGGTCGCGGGCAGGGACATGAAGTCGCGGGCCAGGGTGTCCCAGTGGGGCAGGAACGGCTCGACGAGCCTGCGGTACGTCCCCGCGTCCCGTGGCCCGAACGAGGCGGCCGTCTCGGCGACCGACCTCGACAGCACGGCTGCGGTGCCGTCGGTGAAGGGGTGCGCCATGGGCAGTTCGGCGTGCAGCCACTCCAGGCCGTAGCGCTCCAGGGG
>NZ_RSAJ01000381.1 GCF_003933965.1 Streptomyces sp. RP5T | reverse complement strand
GGGCACCGACCTGCGTACCGTACGGCGGATGCTGAAGCCGGGCGGACGCATGGTCACCATCGCCTTCGACCTGACGCGGCCCGCCGCCTCGCTGGGCTACATCGCGGCCAGCGCCGTCCACGGACGCGGCCGGGTGCGCTTCTTCAGCGGCAACCCCGAACGTGCGCTCTTCGACGACCTCGCCCGCCAGGTGACAGAGGGGAAGCTGCGGCCGGCGGTGGACACGGTCTTCCCGCTGGAAGAGACAGCGGCCGCACACCGAGCACTGGAGGCGGGCGGGGTGCAGGGCAAGTACGTGGTCAGGGTCGATTAGGATCCGTCATCAAAGATCATCGGGTGGTGGATCATGGTGGGGTGATACGTCGTGATGAACTCACCGATCAGGAGTGGTAGTTACTCGCTCCGCTGATACCGCGGGCTGTGACGGGCCGGCCGAGGGTGTCGCGGCAGGTCATCAACGGGATGGTCTACAAGATCCCGGACCGGGATCTCCTGGCGTGACCTGCCGGAACGCTATGACCCATGGCAGACCGTCTACACCCGCTTTCGCCGCTACGCCCTGGACGGGTTCCGCGGCATCGCCACCAGTTACGAGAAGACCGCCACCTCCTACGAAGCCTCGGTCAGTAGCGCGGCACCTGCCCCGGGACCAAACACGAGTGCGGGGGCGGCCGCGGTGGCGCCCCGCCCTGCGCGCATCGGCCGCTAGGTGTATTGACCCGCAGGGTTGTTCACACGGCTGATGGGTGGCTGGCCGCCGAGTGCGGTGCGGCAGCGGTGGTGGTTGTAGGTGTGCAGGAAGTCTGTCAGGGCTTCGGTGCGTTCGGTGTTGCTGGTGTAGGGCCGCAGGTAGGCCCATTCGTCGAGCAGGGTGCGGTTGAAGCGTTCTACCTTGCCGATGCTCGTATAGCTGTCAAGGTAGGTCCGGCTGCGGTTGCCAGGTCGTCGCGGGAGCGTGGCTGCGCTGGGGTTTGCGGGACGAGTAGGCCGTAGACCTCACGGGCGATGTGTCGTTTCAAGCAGCGAATGATCTCAGTCTTCGTCTTGCCTTCGGCTGTTCTGCGGGCCACGTAGGCGCGTGTGCGTGGCTCCCAGGCCAAGCGGCTGACGGTGATCATGTAGAGGGCGTGGTTGGCCTGACGGTAGCCGCCGCGGTTGAGGCGGTGGCGGCTGCGGGGATCGGGGCGACGCCGCAGAGGTGGGCGAAGGCAGACTCTGATCGAAGGCGTCCTGGGTTGTCGCCGACAGCGACGAGCAAGGCTGCGACGGTCTCGGCACCGAGTCCTTTGACGGCCAGGAGTTCCGGTGCCGCCCGGGTGACGAGCCGCTGCAGGTGGCGGTCCAGCTCCGATATCTCGTCGTCGAGTTGCAGGTAGCGGTGGGCGATGGACTGCATGGCCAGTTTGGTGACCGTGGTCAGAGTGTCCGGTTGGGCCCCTGGGCGCCACCGTGTGACTGTGCGGATCACTTCCATTCGGTGCAGCCCGCGGAGGTGTTCGCGAAGGACGTCAGGAGCGGTGACGATCAGGGCTTTAAGCTGGATGACGGCTTGCGTGCGGGCCTTCATCGCACTGCGTCGGGCGACCCGCAGGGCCCGGATCATCTCGACAACACCGTCACCGGACTTCGGGGTCGCTGTCGCGGTCCCGGCCTGCACTGCCCGGGCGGCGGCTTCGGCATCGACGACATCGGACTTGCCGCGACGGCGGCGTGTCTGACGGTCGGGGCGGTTGACCTCGACGACACGGTGGCCGTGTTGCCGCAGCCACCTGGACAGGCCGGCACCGTAGCAGCCGGTGCCTTCCAAACCCACCTGCTCGACGGTGCCGAGACCGGTGACCCACGCTTCCAAGGATGCGTAGCCAGCTGGTGTCGAGGGAACAGCGAGCGTACCCAGCCGCCGCCCGAGCTGGTCGAGAGCAACAGCGACATGGACGTCGGCGTGGGTGTCGACTCCGAGGGTCACGCTCGTGCCGGAACTGTTGAGCACCTGCCCTCCTGGCGGTCCGCGGGGCTGGAGCCGCACCGACAGAGCACCGGGAACACAACTGCGATGAGGCGTGGTGCCAGGCTCTTATCAGGTCACATCCGACGGTCTGCCGGTGCAGCCGCATGCGCCCTCCCGGCCGGCCGACGCATCGGCAACAAGGCACGAGCGGCCGGTTGGTCTGTGGGCCAGACCGACCGGAAGAGCGTCTGCAGATCCTCGCAGTTGGTCTGCGGCCGGTAGGCGTGCGTGAGTTTGCCGGCCGCATCCAGGTCGGCCAGGGCCTGCCGTCAGGCGAAGCTCTTGCGGTAGGGCCAGGCGTTGTCGGTCAGGACCCGCTCGGCGCGGGTGATGCCACACGTGGCGAAGAAGGCGGCGGCCCTGCGCAGGAAGCCGGGGCAGGTGGCGGCCTTCTCGTCCGGGTGGATCTCGCTGTAGGCGAGGCGGCTGTGGTCGTCGACCGCGGAGTGGATGAAGTCGAAGCCCACGTTGTTGCGCCGGGCGCGGCCGGCCTGGCGGCCCAGGACCTTGTGACCGCCACCGTCGGGGATACGGCCGAGTTCCTTGCCGTCGACGTGGATGAGTTCGCCGGGGCGGTCGCGTTCGTAGCGGCGGATGACCTGGCCCGGTGGGCCGGTCCAGGAAGGCCAGGCGGTTCAGGCCGTGGCGGACCAGGACACGGTGCACGGTCGAAGCCGGCAGGCCCAGGATGGGCCCGATGCGGGCCGGGCCGAACTTGCGGTCCTGGCGAAGCCGGCACACGCGGGCCTCGATCGCCCCCGCCGTGCGGTGCGGCGTCGTGCGCGGACGGCTGGACCGGTCGTGCAGTCCCTGCTCGCCTTCGGTCCGCCAGCGACGTATCCACTTGTGAGCGGTGACGCGGGAGATGCCCATCTCGGCGGCAACATGGCCCAAGGGCATCCCGTGCGGACACGTGCGACCAGCAGGCGCCTGCCGTGAACGGTCAGCCGGGCATTACGGTGGGACACGAAGGCCTCCGTGCGGTGAAGATTCGACACCTCCACCACACACGGAGGCCTTCGCCATGATCAAGCCCGGCCAGCGTTAACAACGCTCGTGATCAATACAGCTAGGGTCGCGACGAATCACGGGACCAAACGCTCAGTCAAATGAGCCAGGCCTTGCTCTGCGTAGGCCTCTGCCGTCCGCCCTCGGTCCCATGTGGCTGACCTGCGTCGGTTGTCTCGTCGAATGAAATGCGGCGGGATACCTGCAGACGCAGCCCTCGCGGGGTCAGGTTCACGGACCCACGCGTGGGCAGAGGAGTCCCTGCCACCGACTCCAACCGCCAATGCGACGCGATCGCCGCGACGGTGAGCACCGCCTCGTTGAAGGCGTACTCGCCGGCGATGCACTGCCGAGTGCCGTGCCCGAACGGTATGAACGCGTGGCGCGACGGCATGGGTAGCTTGGCACCCAACCAGCGGTCAGGATCGAACAGCTCCGGATTCTCGTAGAGGTCGTGCCGCCGATGAATTATGTAGGGGCTGTAGGCGACGACGGTACCAGCGGGAAGGTCGTATTCGCCCAGTCGGGTGTCAGTGGTGACGGTCCGCAGTGGCGCGAAATGTATAGAGGGATACAGGCGTAGCGCCTCGGTGACGATGCGCTTCGTCAGTTCCAGCTCAGGGAGGTGCTCGAAGGTCGGCGCCTCGCCACCGAGCACAGTGTCGACCTCGGTCTGCAACCGGGCCTGAAGCTCGCTCCGTTGGGCCAGCTCGTGCCAAATCCAGCACAGCACGGTGGAGACCGTCGCGGTCGGCGCGATGAGGAAGGTCATCGCGTGATCGACCAAGGTAGGTGTGTTGAACCATGGAATTCTCTCGCCCTCGGGACTCAACAGGGCTCCGAGCACGCCGACTTTTTCCCTTCCCGACCGTCGATGCCGCGTGATGGCCTCGGTGACCGTCTGCCGCACGCGCTTCAAGCCCACGTCGAAGCGACGGTTGGTCGGCGTCGGAAGCAGGTCGAAAACGGGGGGCCGGGACATCCGCTGAGCGGCTCCCACTTGCCAGGAGGTGAGGTCGTCCGCGATCTGGTCGACCTCCTGCTCGCTGAAGACGTCGGCGAACAGAGTGTCCACCGCAACCTGGATGGTCAGCCTGCGCGCCTCGACCGGCATATCGAGAACCAGGCCGTCGCGCCATCCGGCCGTGACTTTGGCGACTGCGCTGGGGAAGCGGTTCGCGTGTGCTGCCGCCATACCGCGATTGAAGATCGGTTGAAACAGTTGGCGAGCCGGTTTGTGCTTGCTGAGCGGACACGTGGCGAGCCCTTCGCCGACCAGGGGTGCTACCAGGTCGACGAGTGGCCCGCCCTTGTCGAATGTTCGGCTGTCGCTCAACATCTGCTGGGTGAGGTCCGGATTGCAGATGATCACGACTGGGTGCGGTCCCAACCGGATCTTCACCAGATCCGGACCTGAGGTAAGTGAGCTCAGGAAATCCATCGGCTTACGTGAAAGCATCCGCGTGTGGCCGAGTACGGGAACGGCTCCTGGGACGGATGGGACGGCTAGCGGCATCTTCATGTTCCAGTCCTTGTATCGGCATTCAGCGCACGGTCTGCCGGAGAGAAACAGATCTGACGGGCGGTCGTCTCCCGCCACGGGAGGGCACGTATATTGGCTCTGCAGATCCGTGTGGGGCCGCACAACACTTACTCGTTCGGCTTCTCAGCCACTACGCGTTTAGGCTGACAGTGCACTCCCAAGAACCGCCGGGTCATAGGCGTTCTCCCAGTGCTCGACTATGCGGCCGTCCGCGAACCGCCACAGGCCGCAGAAGGGCATGGCGCTTTCCTGCGGACGACGGGTGCGCAGCACGCCGAGGACCGCACCGAAGTGGTCATTGGCCACGATGTGCTGAACATCCATGACGAGCGTCCCTTCGGCCAGGTCCAGCAAGGCATGCTCATGGGCCATGACAGCATCCCTGCCGACGCAGGGGTGAGGATCGTCAAGGGTGCGGTTGGCGCGATGCAGGACGACGTCATCGCTGATGTAGTCCTGCATGCGGGTGAGGTCCGCGTAAATGGTGCGCAGCGTCTCGGTGTGGGGGTGGACGTGAGTCGAGGGCTCAGTGGTGACGGACATGATTGCTCTCCTTGCCTCAAGCCACGGTGTGGGCGGTAGGCCGCCAGGGCGTTTCCCGGGAGCACAACTCTTCGATCTCGCCCCACTGCTCCGCGTCGAGAGTGAGTTCGGCCGCCGCAAGGTTTTCTTCGAGGTGGTCGATCGATGTGGTTCCCGGGATGAGTAGCGTGTTCGGGGAGTGGCGCAGCAGCCATGCGAGGGCCAGCTGCGCCGGCGTGGCCTGAAACTTCTTCGCAGCCTGCGCCAAGGCGCCCAACGGCCCGAGCAGGTCGCCGTGACCGAGGGGGAACCAGGGAATGAAAGCGATCCCATGTTCTTCGGCGTAGCGCACAACTGCTTCGCCTGAGCGGTCGGCGATGTTGTAGAGGTTCTCCACGGCAACGATCTCTGCGTACTTCCGTGCCTCGGTGAGCTGTTCCACCGTCACCTCGGGCTGCCCGGACAGGCCGATGTGACGGATCTTGCCCTCCTGCTGGAGCAGCACGAGTTCACCCAGCTGGTCGGCCAGAGGTACGAGAGGATCAATGCGGTGCAGTTGATAGAGGTCGATACGCTCCAAGCCCAGCTTGTAGAGGCTTAGTTCTACTTGCTGACGCAGGTATTCGGGACGACCGAGAGCGACTATGTAGGGCGACCTGCCCTCTTCACGCACCCAATCGCGTGGACCTGAGCGGAGCATCCCGCCCTTGGTGGCAATTACCAGGTCTTCAGGGTAGGGATGCAGAGCCTGGCGGATGATTTGCTCATTATAATTGGGGCCGTAGGAGTCGGCGGTATCGATGAAGTTGACACCGAGCTCTACGGCGCGTCGCAGCACGCGTACCGCTTGGGCGGGGTCCTCGGGCGGGCCCCACACTCCGGGACCAGTCAGGTGCATTGCGCCATAACCCAGGCGGTTGACGATCAGGTCACTGCCGAGAGTCAAAGTAGTGAGTGCGTCAGTCACCGAGCATTCCTCATTTCGTCACTTCGGGGAAACTTTTGCGGGTCTTGAGGTCTGGGCGTTACGATATTTTTGGACGTTAGTTAAGAACGCCTCGATATGTACCGGCCGCTCCCCGAAGGCGAAATATGCAGCCACAGGGAAAGTAGGACGTCACGGCCACCCCTTGAATATTCTTGACCATCAAGCGAATGTTGCACTACCTCGCGAATTGACAGACAAAGCGGTGGTTCATTTCTGACCATGGAGCATTCTCTTCAATAAGTTTCTTCTGATCGGCCACCAATCGAATGACGTGACTGAGTCATCAAACATCACCATCGTGCTGGATCTGGCCGGTCGACTGTTTACGTCAACGACCACCCCCACCTTCACCCTCCTGGGGGTGTGGCCGAAGAAGCTCAGTGAGCCTTTCCAACCTGGCCGTCATTGCCGCTGGCGATCCACGGCGGCACGTCCGGGTCACCGTGACCGACGACGAATCACCTGGTCACGACTTCGCTGCGGACCGGTACGTTCGGCCACCAGCAGGTCGCTGACCAGCACTAACATTAGATTGGAAAAGGCTCAGTGACGCGTCAGCACAGCAGGCCCGTCATACACGCACACCGTTTGACCCCCACAACGAAAGACGGCCCCAGTTGGTTCAACCGGCGACGAATAGTGAATCACTTCGGGAATATTAATGTGATTTACAGTGATTTCGTGGGGCTGAGCGGATGGATGACCCGGCTCCCGTGTCGGGTGGGCGCCTTCCTCGGCGAGGATGCGGTAGACGGCGGCGACCGACGGGTGTTCGCCCTCGTTCTTGCCTGAGCTGATGCTGAGCTTCTGCGTGATCTGCGGGACGGGCACCCGTTGGCCCGCATGGACCGGGCGTAAGTGGCCATGTCGTCGTTGATGTTCGGGCGCCCGCCGTGTC
Organism: Streptomyces sp. RP5T; assembly: GCF_003933965.1. Taxonomy (GTDB): domain Bacteria; phylum Actinomycetota; class Actinomycetes; order Streptomycetales; family Streptomycetaceae; genus Streptomyces. The sequence continues at coordinate 1,220 of NZ_RSAJ01000381.1, read as the reverse complement.
GGCCGCGTTCGCAAGCCGATGCCTGGCCTTCGAGGGATTTTTCCCGGATGTACTCGCGCTCGGACCCCGCCATGCCGGCGAAGAAGGCGGACAGGACGGCGCCGCGCCCGAACGGGGCATAAACAAACCCCCTGGCGGGGCCGGTGGAGTTCAAGCTCGATGTCGTGGTGGCACAGGTCCTCGGCGACCATTGAGCCTCTTTCGTCCTGAATAGTCGCAGGTCATGAGCGTGTGGATGGCTTGGACGGTGCGGCTGATGCGGCGGGTGGAGGAACGTGCTCTGCGCATGATGTGCCAGGACTTGAGTCGGGCGAAGGCGTGTTCGCCGGGGGCTCGAAGTCGGGCGTGGTCGCGGTTGGACTGCTGGTGGTGCTCGGGCTGTTCGCTGTGGTGGTAGTTGGGGGTGCGGAATGTGGCGCCGGCGCCCTGGTAGGCGCGGTCGGCCAGCACGAGGATCTGCCGGGTGAGGCAGGCCTGGACGATGCCGTGGGCTCGGGCCGCGGTCGGGTCGTGTGTGCGGCCGGGTGTCGCGCGGGAGAGCCACAGCGGGGTGCCGTCGGGGCGGGTGATGACCTGCACGTTCATGCTGTGCTTCTTGTGCTTCTGCGAGTAGTACGGCTGATCGGCGCGGACGCGGTCGGTGGGGTTCAGCGTGCCGTCAACGATGACGTGGTCGCCCTCACCGAGGCCGGTGAGGGCTTCATGGAGGCCTGGGGCCCAGGAAGCCAGCACCTCCAGGGCCTCGTCCACGTAGCGCCAGGCGGTGGCCTGGGATATCGCGAACCCGGCGCCGAGCTGGGCGAATGTCTCGTTCTTGCGCAGGCGGGCCCAGCGTGAGCAGTGCCTGGTCGAAGCAGCGGAGCTTGCGCCAGCGGGTGTTACGTGCGCGGCGGTGCTCGTGCAGCAGCCAGGCGACGTGCTCAACGAGCTCGTGCGGGACGTCGAGCGTGGCAGGATACGAAAACCAACAGGGCCCCTTCGGTCGCCGGTGTGCTGAGTGGAATCACCACGCCAACGACGAGGGGCCCTGCCTCGTCACCACAGCCACTGACCAGCCCATTTCACCCGCCAGCACAGGATGAAAGAGGCTCACTGAGCCTCTTTCATCCTGAATAGTCGCAGGTCATGAGTGTGTGGATGGCTTGGACGGTGCGGCTGATGCGGCGGGTGGAGGAACGTGCTCTGCGCATGATGCGCCAGGACTTGAGCCGGGCGAAGGC
>NZ_RSAJ01000380.1 GCF_003933965.1 Streptomyces sp. RP5T | reverse complement strand
CCGGGGTGTTGTGGTTCATGCAGCGGAGGTTCCCGCCTTCGGAGCGCCCGCTAACCGCTGTTACACGCCCGTCGACAAATACGGACAAGGCTGCACTAAAGGACGAGTGTTCGGATGCCGAGTAGGCGGCGAAAACCCCTGGTCCATTCGGGTGGGACCAGGGGTTACGGCCGTGAGGGCACGAATTTCGTAACGGCTACCGGGCGCCGAAGCTCAGGCCAAGGGTCACCCGTGGTTGACGGCCGCCTGCGCGTCGCACGCCTGCCCGCGCAGCGACCGCGCCAGATCGTCCCGGCCCTCCAGCACCAGCCTGCGCAGCGCCGGTGCCGCGTCCTCGTGCGCCGCGAGCCACGCGTCGGCCGCGTCCAGCGTGGCCGGCCCGTCCTGGAGGGAGGGGAACAGCCCGGAGACGATGTTCATCGCGATCTGGATCGAGCGGTCCTTCCACACCCGCTCGATCACCGCGAAGTACTTCTCCGTGTACGGCTCCAGCAGACCGCGCTGGGACGGCTGGCCGAACCCCGCGATGGTCGCCTCGGCCAGCGCGTTGGAGAGCGCGTCGGACTCCACGACCTGCGCCCACGCCTGCGCCTTCACCGCCTCGGAGGGCCGGGCGGCCAGACAGCGGACCTGGTGGCGCTTGCCGGAGGCGGTGTCGTCGCGGGCGAGTTCGGCGGCCAGCGTCTTCTCGTCGGCGACCCCCCACACGGTCAGCGGCTGGAGGAAGGCCCAGCGCAGCTCCTGGTCCACCTCCAGCCCCTCGATGGCCGAGGTGCCGTCCAGCAGGCCCTGCAACAGGTCGAGGGCGCCGGGCCCCTCGGCCGTCCGCGCGAAGAACCGCGCCCACGCCAGCTGCTGCTCGCTGCCCGGCGCGGCGGCGAGCAGCTCCCGCTCGGCCCCCTCGGCCAGCAGCTCCGCGCCCCGCTCCCGCCGCTCGGGCGCCACGTAGTGCACGAGGGCCGACTCGGCCCAGGCGTGCAGCATCTGCAGGACGCCGATGTCCGACTCGCGGCCCGCGAAGCGCAGCACGATGTCGATGAACTCCCTGGCCGGGAGCAGCGCGTCCCGCGTCATGTTCCACAGCGCCGACCAGCACAGGGCGCGGGCGAGCGGGTCGGTGAGGTCACCGAGCCCCGCCTTGAGGGTCTCCAGGGAGCCCGCGTCGAAGCGGGTCTTGCAGTACGTCAGGTCGTCGTCGTTGACCAGCACCAGCTCCGGCGCCTCGGCACCGGCCAGTTCCGCCACGACCGTACGGGGGCCGTCGACGTCCGCCTCCGCGCGCGCGTACCGCTCCAGAGCCCCCTCGGGCGTACGGCGGTACAGGCCGATCGCGACCCGGTGCGGCCGCAGCTCCGGGTGCGACTCGGCCGCCTCCTGCACGACCGCCAGCTCGTCGACCCGGCCCTCGGCGCTCAGCAGCACCTGCGGGGTGAGGGAGTTGACCCCGGCCGTCTGGAGCCAGGACCGCGCCCACGCGCCCATGTCCCGGCCGCTGGTCTCCTCCAGCACCGACAGCAGGTCGCCGAGGCGGGTGTTGCCGTACGCGTGCCGCTTGAAGTAGCGCCGCGCGCCCTCCAGGAACGCGTCCTGGCCGACGTAGGCGACGAGCTGCTTCAGGACGGAGGCGCCCTTGGCGTACGTGATGCCGTCGAAGTTGAGCTTGGCGTCCTGCAGGTCGCGGATGTCGGCGGTGATGGGGTGCGTGGAGGGGAGCTGGTCGGCGCGGTAGGCCCAGGCCTTGCGGCGGTTGGCGAAGGTGATCCAGGCGTCGGTGAAGCGGGTCGCGCCGACGTTGGCGAAGGTGCCCATGAAGTCCGCGAAGGACTCCTTGAGCCACAGGTCGTCCCACCACACCATGGTGACCAGGTCGCCGAACCACATGTGGGCCATCTCGTGCAGGATCACGTTGGCCCGGCCCTCGTAGGACGCGCGGGTGACCTTGCCCCGGAAGATGAACTCCTCGCGGAAGGTCACCAGGCCCGGGTTCTCCATCGCGCCCAGGTTGTACTCGGGCACGAACGCCTGGTCGTACTTCCCGAAGGGGTACGGGTAGTCGAAGTGCTCGTGGAAGAAGTCCAGGCCCTGCTTGGTGACGAGGAACACGTCGTCGGAGTCGAAGTGGGGGGCGAGGCCCTTGCGGCACAGGGCGCCGAGAGGGATCTCCAGACGGGTGCCGTCGTCGAGGACCCGCTCGTAGGAGTCCGTCACGTAGTGGTAGGGACCGGCCACCACACAGGTGATGTACGTCGAGATCGGCTTGGTCTCCGCGAACCGCCAGACCCCGTCGCTCTCCGTGCCGGCCCCGTTGCTCCACACCGTCCACCCCTCCGGCGCCCGCACCTCGAAGCGGAAGGGCGCCTTGAGGTCCGGCTGCTCGAAGTTGGCGAAGACACGGCGGGAGTCGGCCGGCTCGTACTGCGTGTAGAGGTAGACCTCGCCGTCCTCGGGGTCGACGAAACGGTGCATGCCCTCGCCGGTGCGGGAGTAGGCGCACCGGGCGTCCACGACCAGTTCGTTGTCGGCGGCCAGGTCCTCCAGGACGATCCGGGAGCCGTCGAAGACCTCGCCCGGGTCCAGGTCCCGGCCGTTCAGCGACAGCGCCGTCACGCTCGGCGCGATCAGGTCCGCGAAGCTCGTGGCCCCCGGCTCGTTGCACCGGAAGCGGATCGTGGTCACCGACCGGAAGGTGCGCGGACCGTCCCCGGGCTCGTCACCGACCGCCGAGCGCAGGTCGAGGGACACCTCGTACCCGTCGACGGACAGCAGGGCGGCCCGCTCCCGGGCCTCGTCACGGGACAGATTCTCACCGGGCACGGCGATGCTCCCTCGGATGGTGTTCAGCATGCGGACAGGCCCGATCCTGCCATGTGCTCCTGACATCGGTCAGCCGGGAATGGGGTGGGCGGACAGCGGTGTTGCGGGTTGAAACGAACACCTCTCAAGGAGACGCATGTCCGAGACCGCGACCACCTCAGGCAAGACCCCCGTCGACTTCTGGTTCGACCCGCTGTGCCCCTGGGCCTGGATGACCTCCCGCTGGGTCCTTGAGGTCGAGAAGGTCCGGGACATCGAGGTGCACTGGCACATCATGAGCCTGGCCGTGCTCAACGAGCCGAAGCTCGACGAGCTGCCCGAGGAGTACCGCGAGCTCCTGGAGACCAAGGCCTGGCAGCCGATCCGCGTCGTCACCGCGGCCTGGCAGAAGCACGGCTCCGACATCCTCGGCCCGCTGTACACCGCCCTCGGCACCCGCATCCACAACGAGGGCCAGGGCCCGACGCGCGAGGCCGTCGAGGGCGCCCTCGCGGACGTCGGCCTGCCCGCCGACCTGATCGAGTACTTCGACCAGAAGGACTTCGAGTTCGACGCCGAGCTGCGCGCCTCCCACAAGGAGGGCATCGACAAGGTCGGCCAGGACGTCGGCACCCCGGTCATCGCGGTCCCCGGCCCCGACGGCGAGCAGATCGCCTTCTTCGGCCCGGTCGTCACCCCGGCCCCCAAGGGCGAGGAGGCCGCCCGCCTCTGGGACGGCACGGTGGCGGTCGCCTCGGTCCCCGGCTTCTACGAGATCAAGCGCACCCGTACCAAGGGCCCCGACTTCAGCAACCTGTAGTCACTTCTCCGGCTCGGGGAAGGACCCTCCGTCGTTCTGGTTCCCGCGCCGCTGATACCGCAGACACCCTTCGCGCGCGCACCGGAAGTACGAGCCCAGGCTGGTGTGCCTGGGCTTGTGCTCCCGGACGAACTTCCGCTCCTCGTCGGTGAGAGCCCGGAATTCCTCAAGGCTCCCACCGCAGTTCCGGCACCGCATGAACATCGTGAGCTGCAACCTCCTAACGTCCGGCAGTCCTCCGAGCCGCGTCCAATCGCGCCACATGCTCCTGAAACCCCTTGGAGTAGTACGCCGAACGCCCGGGGTCCGGCTCGACGACGGCCGTGGGTTCGGTCCACACTCCGGCGTCGAGAGTGATCCCGTACCGCTCGGCGGCCGCCAACACGGCTCCCCGGGCCCCCACCTCCCCCTCGACCACCCTGAGCGGCCGTCCGAGCACATCGGCCAGCAGCTGCATCCACGCGGGGCTGCGGGTGCCTCCGCCGCACACCGCGAGCGACCCCGTCAGACCGGCCGCCTCCAGGCAGTGCCGGGCCGCGTACCCGATGCCCTCGCAGGTCGCCCGGATCAGATCCGCCTTGGACGTCTCCAGCGACACCCCGCTCAGCTCGGCCCGCAGACGAGGCTCGACGAAGGGCGCCCGTTCCCCCGAGGGGGCGAAGTACGGCAGCACGCGCACCCCGTGCGACCCCGGCGGGGTGGCCGCCAGCAGCTCGTCCACCTCCGCGTGCGTGACCCCGGTGGTCGACAGCACCCAGTCCAGCGCGGCCGTGCCCACCATCGCCGGCATCGCCCGCAGCCAGTGCCCCGGCCGGTCGGTCGAGATGTACAGCCCGGCCGGCTCACCGCCCAGATCGAGCTCGGTCGTGGCGACCTGGGCCGCCAGGCACGTGCCGACGATCAGCAGCCCGTCCCCGGGCGAGGTCACCCCCGCGCCCAGCGCACAGGCCGGCAGATCGTACGGCCCGTTGGACAGCCGGGTCCCGGACGGCAGCCCGTCGCCGTGGGCCGTACCCGTGGCGATCGGATCCCCGACCGGCGGGAGCAGCCGCCGGCGACGGGTCAGCCCCAGCAGCTCCACCACCCGGTTGTCGTACGTCCGGGTCCGCGGGTCGAGGAACGGCATGGAGGCGTCCGACACGTCCGTCGTCGCCCCCGACGCTCCCGTGAGCCGCTGGAAGACCATGTCCTTGCAGTACACGGCGGCCGCGGCGGCGTCCAGCGCCATCGGCTCGTACCGGTCAAGCCAGGCCAGCAGCGGCCCCGGCGAGCCCGGGAACATCGCGCCGCCGGTCCGCCGGAACACCGTCTCGAACGTGCCGTCCGCGAGCCACTGGTCGAGCAGTTCGTGCGCTCGCCCGTCCATCCAGGACAGCGCCGAGTGGACCGGCCGCCCCTCCTTGTCGACCAGCCACACCCCGTCGCCCTGACCGGTCAGCCCGGCCAGCTCCACCGGCTCCGGCACCCGCCCGGTCAGCCTGACCAGGACGTCGACGACGGCGTCGTAGACCTCGGCCATGTCCTGCTCGACGAAACCGTCGCGCAGGGAGAGCTCCACCGGGCGGGACTCGACGGCCAGTTGGCGTCCCGCACCGTCGAAGGCCGCGGCCTTGACGACGGACGTGCCCACATCGATACCGACGTACATACGGAATTCCCTCCTACGACGTCACGTCAGGCAGTGCGCCAACCGCTCTCCGCGGGCCCAGCGGCCCACCTCCTGCGCCGCGATCCTCGCCGCCTTCTCGGCCACCGCGCGGCTCGCCCCGCCGAGGTGCGGGGTCAGGACGACCCGGTCGGCCAGGGCGCGCAGCCGGGAGTCCGGCGGCAGCGGCTCGTGCTCGTAGGTGTCGAGGGCGGCCGCGGACAGCCGGCCGGCCTCCAGCGCGTCGCACAGGGCGCTCTCGTCGACCAGCGGGCCGCGCGCCACGTTCACCACGGCCGCCCCCTCGGGCAGCAGCGCCAGCTCGCGGGCGCCGATCAGCCCCCGCGTCTCGGCGGTGAGACGGGCGTGCAGGGTGATCACCCGGGAGCGGGTCAGGAGCCGGTCCAGGGAGTTCACGCGCAGTCCGTGGATCTCGCCGCGCACATAGGGGTCGTACACCATGACCTGCGCCCCGAAGGCGCACAGCACGCGGGCGACGCGGCTGCCGACGGCGCCGTAGCCCACGAGTCCGACGGGCAGGTCCTCCAGCTCCAGGCCGCTGTGCTCGTAGGTGTAGTAGGCGGCGCCGCCCTCCCAGCTGCCCTGGCCGGCGAGGAGGTCGTGGGCCTGCGGGATGCGGCGCACCGCCGCCAGCAGCATGCCGACGGTGAACTCGGCGGTGGCCGCGGCGTTGCGGCCGGGCGCGAAGCACACCCGGACGTCCCGGGCCTTCGCCGCGTCCAGGTTCACGTTCACCGGGCCGCCCCGGCACACCACGACCAGCTTCAGCCGGTCGGCGGCGTTCAGCACCCGTTCGGTGACCGGGCCCATCTGGGTGACGAGGACCTCCGCGCCGTCCAGCGCCTCGATCAGCTCGTCCTCGGCGTCGCTCGCCTCCGTCACCTCCGCGACGGGCCCGAAGGGTTCCAGGGGCCAGCCGAGCGTCAACTCCCTCGTCTGCGCGGCGATGCCGCCCAGCTCGGCCTCGACGGCCCCGGCGATCAGCCCCGGCAGTACGAAGTGGTCGCCGGCCGCCACGACACGTACGGGATCGGTCCTCTGGGTCATCGTCGACCTCCGAGTCGTCGCTTCACTGAGACGATGTTGAGCCGCCGATCCCGGGTACGCATAGACCCCGTGCGGGTGGGAGGCCCTCGATGACACGGATGACGGACGAGAACGAGACGGCGTGGCTGGGGATCGACCTCGGCACGCAGAGCGTGCGCGCGCTGGCGGTCACGGCCGACGGGACCGTGCTGGGCCGGGGTTCCGCCCCGCTCGGCAGCCGGCGCGAGGGCGTACGGCACGAGCAGGACCCGGGGGAGTGGTGGGAGGCGGTGCGCACGGCGTCCCGTTCCGCGCTGCTCACCCTGACGGGTGTACGGATCGGCGGAGTCGCGGTGTGCGGGACGTCCGGGACGGTCCTGCTGACGGACGCGCGGGGCCGGCCGACGAGCCCCGCGCTCATGTACGACGACGCCCGCGCGGCCACCGAGGCGGCCGTGCTGCGTACGGCGGGCCTCGCGGTGCAGGACACCTGGGCGCTGCCGAAGGCGCTGTGGCTCGCCGACGCGCACGGCAGCGGCCGGGTCACCCACCAGCCCGACGTCGTCACCGCCCGCCTGGTCGGCAGGCCGGTGCCCACCGACTCCAGCCACGCCCTCAAGACGGGCTACGACGTCGAGCGCGGCGCCTGGCCGGAGGTCGCCCTGGACCTGCCCGAGGTCGTCCTTCCCGGCACCCGGCTCGGCGAGGTCTGCGCGGCCGCCGCGGAAGCGACCGGCATCCCCGCGGGCACGCCCGTCGTCGCCGGGATGACCGACGGCTGCGCGGCCCAGATCGCCGCGGGCGCCCTGCGGCACGGGTCCTGGAACTCGGTGCTCGGCACCACCCTCGTGCTCAAGGGGGCCACCCCGGACCCGGTCCGGGACCCCGCCGGCGTGGTCTACAACCACCGTGCGCCGGGCGGGACCTGGCTGCCCGGCGGGGCGTCCGGCGTGGGCGCGGGGGCGCTTCCGACGGACGTGGACCCCGGGGTGATGGACGAGCGGGCGGCCGCGTTCGAGCCGTCCGGCGCGGTGGCCTACCCGCTGGTGTCACGGGGGGAGCGGTTCCCCTTCCGGGCCCCGGACGCCACCGCGCTCCTCCTCGGCACCCCCGCCGACGACGCCGACCGCTGGGCCGCGCTCCTCCAGGGCGTCGCCTTCGCGGAACGCCTCGGCCTCGACTGCCTGCACCACCTGGGCGCCCCGCTCGACGGCCCCCTCACCTTCACCGGCGGCGCGGCCCGCAGCCCCTACTGGAACCAACTGCGCGCCGACATCCTCGGCCGCCCGGCCCGCGTACCCGAACAGACCGAACCGGCCCTGGGCATGGCCGCGTTGGCGCTGCACGGCACGTCCGGCACCCCTCTGGCGGACGCCGCCGAAGGCATGGTCCGCATCCGCACGGTCGTGGAACCCCGCCCCGGCCGCACGGCCCTGTTCGCCGAGCCGTACGCCCGCCTCATCGACGAACTCACCACGCGCGGCTGGCTTCCCCCGCCCCTGGCAGCCCACGCACACGACCGCCTGACCACACAGACGACACGGTCGTGACCGCACGGACGCCCCCGCGGGGAAGTCCGGAGCTTCGACCCGGGGGCGGCTTCCGGTGCGGCGTGAGGCGCATGTGCGTTACGCCGGCGCTCCCGCCCGGGCGTCCGCGCCGGGCCGCCCTCGTCCGGTCCATGGCCTCGTCGCCCGGGACGGGGTCCGGCGCGGGGTGTGGCGTGTGTGCGCGGGGTTCAGGCCGGGGGCAGGGCGTCTTCGTGACCGCACCGAAGCCCCCGCGAGGTGCGTCGGCGCTCCCGCCCGGGCGTCCGTGCCGAGCCGCTCTCGTCCGGTCCGTGGCCTCGTCGCCCGGGACGGCTTCCGGTGCGGGGTACGGCTC
>NZ_RSAJ01000037.1 GCF_003933965.1 Streptomyces sp. RP5T | reverse complement strand
GTGCGTCGCCCGTCGGCGTCCCGGTCAGGGCGTCGAGGTCGAACAGGGGGTCGGCGCCGTGTCCGGGGTCGGCGAATGGGGACGTCACGCGAGCCACCCTCCGCCTTCGATACGAAAGTTCGCCACAATTGTACGGAGTGGCGAGGTGAGCCCGGTGGTTACGTACCGGCGATCACGGGGCAGGACGTCGTAACCCACGCAGCGCAGATCTCCCTTTCGCACCTCCTCTGACGAGAGATACAGGACATGTCTGCTGAAGAAAGCGCGCACCACCCGCCCTGCCGCGTCGGCGTCGTGGCCGAGTCCGTCTCCGGTGAGACCCGGGTCGCCGCGACCCCGGCGACGGCGCGGCAGCTGATCGGTCTCGGCTACGAGGTCGTCGTCGAGTCCGGGGCCGGGGAGGCATCGGGCTTCGACGACCAGGCGTACGCCGATGTCGGCGCGGGGATCGCCGAGGCCTGGGAGGCGGACGTCGTCCTGAAGGTGAACGCCCCCACCGAGGCCGAGATCCGCCGGCTGCGCAGGGGCGCGGTCGTGGTCGCCCTGCTGGCCCCGGCACAGAATCCCGAGTTGCTCCGGGCGCTCGCCGATGCCGGGGTGACGGCCCTGGCGCTCGACGCGGTGCCGCGCATCTCGCGGGCCCAGTCGATGGACGTGCTGTCCTCGATGGCCAACATCGCCGGCTATCGCGCGGTCATCGAGGCCGCGCACGTCTTCGGGCGGTTCTTCACCGGTCAGGTCACCGCGGCGGGCAAGGTTCCGCCGGCGAAGGTGTTGGTGGCCGGGGCGGGGGTGGCCGGTCTCGCGGCGATCGGTGCCGCCTCCAGCCTCGGGGCGATCGTGCGCGCCACCGACCCCCGTCCGGAGGTCGCGGACCAGGTGAAGTCGCTGGGCGGCGAGTACCTGCCGGTGAACGTCACGCAGGAGGCGAGCACCGACGGCTACGCCAGGGCGACCTCCGACGACTACGACCGCGCCGCCGCAGAGCTCTACCACGAGCAGGCCCGGGACGTGGACATCGTCATCACCACCGCGCTGATCCCGGGGCGGCCCGCGCCGCGCCTGCTGACGGCCGAGGACGTGGCCGTGATGAAGCCCGGCAGCGTCATCGTCGACATGGCCGCCGCGATGGGCGGCAACGTCGAGGGCACCGTGCCCGGCCGGATCGTGGTGACCGACAACGGCGTGACGCTGATCGGCTACACCGACCTGGCCTCCCGGCTCCCCGCCCAGGCCTCGCAACTGTTCGGCACGAACCTGGTCAACCTGCTGAAACTGCTGACCCCCGGCAAGGACGGGCAGCTGACGATCGACTTCGACGACGTCGTGCAGCGGGCCGTGACCGTCGTACGCGACGGTGAGGTCACCTGGCCGCCGCCCCCCGTCGCGGTCTCGGCCGCTCCCGCGGCGCGGCCCGCGGCCCGGTCCGAGGCGCCCGCGCCGAAGCAGCCGAGGCTGACCCCCGCCCGGCGCTTCGGCCTGATCGGGCTCGGGATGCTCGCCATGTTCCTGCTGGTGGCCTTCGCCCCGGCCCAACTCGCCGGCAACTTCACGGTGTTCGCGCTGGCGGTGGTGATCGGCTACTACGTCATCGGCAAGGTGCACCACGCTCTGCACACCCCGCTGATGTCGGTGACCAACGCGATCTCCGGGATCGTCGTGATCGGTGCCCTGCTGCAGATCGGCCACGAGAGCCGGCTCGTCACCGTGCTGTCCTTCGTGGCGATCCTGCTGACGAGCGTCAACATCTTCGGCGGTTTCGCCGTCACCCGCCGCATGCTCTCCATGTTCTCGAAAGGCTGAGCCGAGATGACCTCCCTGACCGCCTCCCACGCGGCCGACCTGGTCGCCGCCCTGCTGTTCATCCTCAGCCTGGCCGGACTCTCCCAGCACCGCACCTCCCGCGCCGGCGTCGTCTACGGCATCGCCGGCATGGCTCTCGCCCTGGTCGCCACCGTGGTGGTGGCGGCGCGGAGCATCAGCGCCGGAGCGGTCGCGCTGATCGTGCTGGCGACGGCGCTGGGCGCGGCGCTCGGCCTGTGGCGGGCCCGGCGCGTCGAGATGACGCAGATGCCCGAACTCATCGCCGTCCTGCACAGCTTCGTCGGCCTCGCCGCGGTGCTGGTGGGCTGGAACAGCTACCTGGAGGTGGAGTCCCACGGATCGGCGCAGACCGAGGTCGGCGCCGAACTGCTGGGCATCCACCACGCCGAGGTGTTCATCGGCATCTTCATCGGCGCGGTCACCTTCACCGGCTCGATCGTCGCGTTCCTGAAGCTGTCGGCGCGGATCAAGTCCCGGCCGCTGATGCTGCCGGGCAAGAACGCCCTGAACGTCGGGGCGCTCGTGGCGTTCGTCGCGCTGACCGTGTGGTTCACGATCAGCCCGAGCCTGCCCCTGATGATCGCGGTGACCGCCCTGGCCCTGGCGCTCGGCTTGCACCTGGTCGCCTCCATCGGCGGTGGCGACATGCCCGTCGTCGTCTCCATGCTGAACAGCTACTCGGGCTGGGCGGCGGCCTCGGCCGGGTTCCTGCTCGACAACAACCTGCTCATCGTCACGGGCGCGCTGGTGGGCTCCTCCGGCGCCTACCTGTCGTACATCATGTGCAAGGCGATGAACCGGTCCTTCCTCTCCGTCATCGCGGGCGGTTTCGGCGTCGAGGCGCCGTCCGGCGGCGCGGAGGAGCAGGGGGAGCACCGTGAGGTGCGGGCGGCGGAGGTGGCCGAGATGCTCGCCCAGGCCCGCTCGGTGATCATCGCCCCCGGCTACGGCATGGCCGTCGCCCAGGCGCAGCACCCCGTCGCGGAGCTGACGCGGCAGTTGCGCGGGCGGGGTGTCGAGGTCCGCTTCGGCGTCCATCCCGTCGCCGGGCGCCTGCCCGGTCACATGAACGTGCTGCTCGCCGAGGCGAAGGTGCCCTACGACATCGTCCTGGAGATGGACGAGATCAACGACGACTTCGACGGCACCACGGTCGTGCTGGTCATCGGCGCGAACGACACCGTCAACCCGGCCGCGACCGACGACCCGGCGAGCCCGATCGCCGGGATGCCGGTGCTGCGGGTCTGGGAAGCCGAGCAGGTCGTCGTCTTCAAACGCTCCATGGCCTCCGGTTACGCGGGTGTGCAGAACCCGCTGTTCTTCCGGGAGAACAGCGGCATGCTGTTCGGCGACGCCAAACAGAGCGTGGAGGAGATCCTGCACGCTCTGGGGGCCGACAGCCGGCCCGGCGCGGCACCTGCGGCACGGCAGACGACGGTGTCCAGTCACTGACGGACCGGTGCCTTCGCGCCCGCCGTGACGGCGGACGCGGGGCCCGGACGGCCGATCACCCGCTGTAGAGGGCGCGGCGGATCGCTCTGCGCTGGCTCGCGGTGGTGTCGCCCCAGACGCCGTCCGCCTCACCGTGGCGGACGGCCCAGTCGCGGCAGGCGAGCAGTACCGGACACCGGCGACACACGGCGCGGGCGCGCGCCGTGGCGCTGTCCGTCTCCACCAGCGGGAAGAACAGCTCGGGGTCCTCGCCGACGCACAGCGCCCGAAGCCGCCAGGTCGAGCGAGGGCTCTCGATCGAGGATGTACGAGCCATACCGCACCTCCGCGGTCCGATCCGGGCACAGGCGTGACCGCGGCTGAAGCGCCACGGTCCCGGCAGAGGTGCACGGCATCCTATGACACATGCCGATAGAAGGCCATAGCCGACTTTCACGACATACGAACCGGCATGCGCAGCACTTCCGGGCCGATACCCGGAATGCGCCGAAGCGAGTGACGCGCACCGCATCGGCAGCGCTCCGAGTTGACCTCAAGCGCTTGAAGTACCGCAGGCTTGCCGCATGGCAGTGAGCAGAGACCACGTCGCGGACCTGACCATCCAGGAGATGGCGTACCGGTCGGGCTTCAGTGAACCCACCTTGCGCTACTACGAGAAGATCGGCCTTCTCGGAACGGTCGGCCGTGACGAGTCCAGCGGTCACCGGCGCTACGGCCCGGCGACCGTGGAGCGCGTCCTGGCGCTGTCCTGTCTGCGTTCGGCGGGGATGAGCGTCACCGGAATGCGGCGCTACCTGGACCTGCGGGCCCAAGGGGATGCGGCCGCGGCCGCACAGCACGAGCTGTTCACCACGCACGCCGACAGGCTCGCCGCCGAGATCGCGCAGTTGCAGCTCCGCCTCCAGTACCTGCGGGGCAAGGCCGACCTGTGGGACGCCCGGGTGCGGGGGGACGCGGACGCCGAGAAGCAGGCCATCGACGACGTCACGCGCGTCATCGACCGATTCACCGAGCGAAGGACCTCACGTTGAGCACAGAGAATGTCGCCGCCTCCTCCCGGGAGCGCGGGACCGTACTCGTCACCGGCGGCACCGGACTCGTCGGCAGCCACTCGATCGCCCGGCTGATCACCGAGGGCTACCGGACCCGGGTGACACTCCGGGAGCCGGCACAGCGGGACCGTATCCTCGCCGCGCTCCAGCGGGCCGGGACCGACCCGGGCGGCCGGCTGGAGTTCGCCGTCGCCGACCTCGGCGCCGAGCACGGCTGGGCCGAGGCCATGGACGGGGTCGACCATGTCCTGCATCACGCGTCTCCCTTCCCCGTCACTCCACCGGAGACGGAGGACGAGGTCATCCGGCCCGCCCGCGACGGCGCACTGCGCGTGCTCGCCGCGGCCCGGGCGGCCGGGATCGGGCGGGTGGTGATGACGTCGTCCTTCGCCGCGGTCGGCTACACCCTCAAGCCCGACAACCACTACTCCGAGACCGACTGGACCGATCCGGACACCCCGGGTCTGCCCGCCTATCACAAGTCGAAGGTGCTCGCCGAGCGAGCTGCCTGGGACTACGTCGACTCCCACGGTGACATCGAGCTGACGGTCATCAACCCCACCGGCATCTTCGGCCCCCGCCTGAGCGAGCGGGCCTCCGGCTCCCTCGGGCTGGTCGAGAACATGCTGAGCGGACGGATGCCGGTCGTCCCGCTGATGTACTTCGGTGTCGTCGACGTGCGGGACGTCGTGGACCTGCATCTGCGCGCCATGGTGCACCCGAAGGCGGCGGGGGAGCGCTTCCTCGCCGTCGGGGGACCGTCGATCAGCCTGTTCGGCATGGCACGGATCCTGCGTGAGCACGTCCCGGACGCGGCCGCCCGGCTGCCGGTGAAGGAGATGACCATCGAGCAGGTCATCGAGGCGGCCAGGACGGAACCCGCGCTGCGGGACGCGGCGGCCCTCCGGGGCCGGATCCCCGTCATCAGCAACGCCAAGGCCCGTGCGGTCCTGGACTGGAAGCCGCGGGACGTCGTCGAGACGATCGGGGCGACCGCGGACAGCCTGCTGGAGCGCTGAGAATGTTTCGAAAGTTGTCCGAAAATATGCACTGACTGAGCGGCCCTCATGTCCTGGGACACGGAGAGACGTCGCCGAACACTCCGGAATCCCGGCCTCCGCACGTTCGGAACCAGCCGTCGTCAGGGCAGGTGCTTACCACACGCAAGAAACACGAGGGTGGTTTCCCGACTAAGTGAACTCGTGTGCCGGAAGGGGCCGTTGGTGTCCTTCCCTCACTCGAAAGGGTGGCTAGCATGAGCGGCACGCGTGATCCGGAAGCGCACCGTCCCCTGGCCGGTCGCCCTTCCCGGACCGCCGATGACCTGCAGTCGTGCCTGCTCGTACGAACCGAGGGACCGCGGAATGCCAGTGCCTGCTCGCTCCCGTCAGCGTCGGCGTGGGAAAGGAGCGAGTTCTTCTCCGGCCGTGTTCCCGGTCGTCCTGGTCGCCGCGGCCGCGGGTGCTGCCGCGGCGGCCGTTCTCGCTCCCGCCGACGCCCGTTCCTGGGTGCTCGGCACGGCGATCGCAGCCTGGTGCTGTGTCGCCCTCGTCACCGGCATCGCGTTCTACCTCGTACGTCGTGCCCGTCGGCAGGCGGCCGCCCGGGACAGCGAACTCGGGATGACCAAGGACAACTGGAAGCAGCAGGGCACCGAGGTCGCCCAGCTCGTCAACGTGAGCCTTCCGGGGATCGCACAGCAGTTGAGGAGCGGCGCGAGCGCCGAGGACTCCCTCTCCCGTGTGGCCACCCCGTCCGACCCGCAACTGCGCCAGATACTGGAGACCTTCGCCGCGGAGCTCGGCGCGTCGGTCGGGCGAGCCGGCACCGCCGAGACCGAACTGCGCCAGATGCGCAGCGAACTGGCCAAGGGCCGGGCGGAACTCGAGCGACTGATCGAGGAGACGCTGCCCGCCGCGGTGGCCCTGCTGAGGGAAGGCAGTTCCGGCAGCACCGTCCTCACCAAGTTCGACTGGCCGCAGAGCGCCCTGGTGCGGGAAGCGGCGGAGTGGTTCGTCCGTGAACTCGCCTACAGCGAACGGCGTTCCGCGGCCGCCCAGGCCGCCTCCGCCAAGGCGCTGAGCCGGGTCCAGTCCAAGACCGTCGCGATGCTGGCCGACCTGCGCGAGATGCAGGACCGGCACGGCCAGGACGTCTTCGGTGACCTGCTGCGGCTGGACCACAGCACCTCGCAGCTCGGTCTGATGACGGACCGGCTGGCCCTCCTGATGGGCGGTCGCTCCAGCCGCGTCTGGAACAAGCCGATCGTCATGGAGAGCATCCTGCGCGGAGCCGTCGGCCGGATCGCCGCCTACCGGCGGGTGCGCCTGCACTCCTCCAGCAAGGCGGCGATCGCGGGCTTCGCCGCCGAGGGCGTGATGCATCTGCTCGCCGAACTCATGGACAACGCCGCGAACTTCTCGCCGCCGATCGACGAGGTCCACGTGTACGTGGAGGAACGCAGCGCCGGTCTTGTCGTCACCATCGAGGACAGCGGCCTGAAGATGTCGGACGCCGCCATGCGCCGTGCCGAGGACTCCGTGTCGGGCCGGGTCACCGACCTCGCCTCGCTGCAGGGCACCCGGCTCGGCCTGACCGTGGTCGGCCGGCTCGCCGCGCGCTACGGCATCAGCGTCAACTACCGGCCGTCCTCGCGCGGCGGCACCGGCGTCGTCGTACTGCTGCCTCCCCAGCTCCTGGCCCAGCAGCGCGAGCCCGTCGTCGAGCGGCCGCGACGCGTCGCGGAGATCCCGGCCGCACCGGCCCCCGTCACCGAAGCCGAGGAGACGCCGGCCCCGCGCACCCGACCGGCCGCGGAACCGGCCCCGTCCGCCGAGGTGACGCCCCTGCCCAGCACCGAAGTCCCCGCCGAGCACGGTGCGTCCGACCCCGGTGCGTCCCCCGGCCGCACCCTGCCCGTACGCGCCCCCGGCCGCACGATGGCCGCCGCAGAGCGCGCACGGCAGAAACCCGCGGCCCCCGCACCCGCGGCCGAGCCGACCGAACCGGCCGTCGCGCGCGACGCCGGCAGCAGGTTCGGTGCCTTCCACCGTGCCCGTCATGGCGGTGGCGTGTCCGGCGACTCCGTCACTCCGCCCGGTGACGGCGACGGGACCGCGGCCGAGTGAGGCGGGAACCCCCGCACCTCACGGCCCGCGGACCGCACGGCCCCGCACACGTCACGGGCAGCAGCCCTCTACTCAGCACCTCGTCGCCGCATTCGATGGATAGGAGGAACGGGCCGGGTGACCGCCGACCGGTCGCCACTCGTCCCGATCACCATGGAGACCACTGACAACAGCCTCACCTGGCTCCTGACGAACCTCTTGGAGCGCACCCCGGGCACCCGCCATGCCCTCGTCCTGTCGCGGGACGGCCTGAAGCTGTGCTGGACGGAGCACATGACGCTCGACCAGGCCGACCAGCTGGCGGCCATCTGCTCCGGCATCCAGGCCCTCGCGCAGGGCGCCTCCGTGGAGTTCGGAGACGGGTCGGGCGGTGTGCGGCACTCCATGACGGAGTTCCACGGCGGCCTGCTGTTCATCGTGGAGGCGGGCGAGGGCGCGCACCTGGCCGTCGTCGCGCAGGAGAACGCCGACCCGGGCGTCGTCGGTCACCAGATGACGGAACTCGTCGAGCAGATCGGCGAGCATCTGAGGGCGGAACCGCGTACGCCCGTCGGCCGGGGTGCCCGCGCGTGATCCGTAAACCCGTGGACGTCGGGGATCCCGACCGGCTCTACATGGTCACGGGCGGCCGCAGCACCGCTGACGAGACCTTCGACCTGGTGACGCTGATCGTCAGCGAGAGCGAACCGAGCACCGGCATGCAGTCGGAGCACGTGCGGATCCTCGAGCTGTGCCGACACCCCACGGCGCTGGTGGAGATCTCCGCCGAGCTGAAACTGCCCGTCACGGTCGCCCGCATCCTCGTCGGCGACCTGCACGACATGGGCAAGATCAGCGCCCGTCACCCCCGCGCCGCCGAGTCCGTCGCGTCGCTTCCCGAAACCGCCTTGCTCCAGGAGGTCCTCAATGGGCTCCGCAACCTCTGAGCTTTCCTCCCAAACCTCCGAGCCTCCCTCCCGGCGCACACCGCTGGCCGACGCGGCCGAGACCGGTCTGAAGATCGTCGTGGTCGGTGGGTTCGGGGCCGGCAAGACCACCCTGGTCCGTTCGGTGAGCGAGATCCGGCCGCTGAACACCGAAGAGCTGATGACGCAGGCCGGGCAGGGGGTCGACGAGACGGCCGGTGTGGAGGGCAAGACGACCACGACCGTCGCCTTCGACTTCGGCCGTATCAGTCTCAACGAGCGCATGGTGCTCTACCTGTTCGGGGCACCGGGCCAGGAGCGGTTCTGGTTTCTGTGGGACCGCCTGTTCTCCGGGACGCTGGGCGCGGTCGTCCTCGTCGACACACGCCGTATGGAGGACTGCTGGTACGCGATCGACCGGCTCGAACACCACAAGACCCCGTTCGTGGTGGCCGTCAACCGCTTCGACGGTGACGAGAACCGCTTCTCGCTGGAGGAGATCCGCACGGCCCTCGCGCTGGGTGAGCATGTGCCGATGGTCGACTGCGACGCCCGGGTCAGGTCCTCGGGCAAGGAGGTCCTCATCGCCCTCGTGGACCACCTCTACTCAATGGCACTGTCCCAGGAGAGCACACCGTGAGCGATCCCACCGGCTCCCCGTCGGCATCCACTCCGCCCCCCGGCTGCCCCGCGCACGACGGCGCGGTGCGGCTGGGCGGCCTGGAGTACCAGCAGACGCCCTCGCAGCTGTACCGCTCGTTGCGCCGGGAGCACGGGGCGGTCGCGCCGGTGCTGCTCGACCACGACATCCCCGCCTGGCTGGTCCTCGGCTATCCCGAGGTCTGCTACGTGACCAGCCACGACGAGCTGTTCGCGCGGGACTCGCGACGCTGGAACCAGTGGGATCACATTCCGTCGGACTGGCCCCTGTTGCCGTTCGTCGGCTACCAGCCGTCCGTGCTGTTCACCGAGGGGGCGGAGCACCAGCGCCGGGCGGGCGTGATCACCCAGGCGCTGGACGGCGTGGACCAGTTCGAGCTGGCCCGCGAGTGCGAGCTGATCTCCGGTCAGCTGGTCTCGTCGTTCTCCGGCAGCGGTCAGGCCGAGTTGATGAGCATGTACGCCCACGCGCTGCCGGCCCGTGCCGTGCTGTGGATGTGCGGCATGCCGCAGGACAGCACCGACACCGAGCAGCTCGTCGACGACCTGAGGATCTCGCTCGACGCCGGTGAGGGCGAGGACCCGGTGGCCGCGTACACCCGGGTCGGCGAGCGGATCGTGCAGCTGGTCAAGGAGAAGCGGGAGCGGCCCGGTCCGGACGTCACGTCCCGGATGCTGCTGGACCCGGCCGGCCTCAGCGACGAGGAGGTCGTGCAGGACCTGATCACCGTGATCGCGGCCGCGCAGCAGCCGACCGCCAACTGGATCTGCAACACCCTGCGGCTGCTGCTGACCGACGAGCGCTTCGCGCTGAACGTCTCCGGCGGCAGGGTCAGCGTGGGGGACGCGCTGAACGAGGTGCTGTGGCTGGACACGCCGACGCAGAACTTCATCGGCCGGTGGGCCGTGCGCGACACGCAGCTGGGGGGTCGGCTCATCCGCGAGGGGGACTGCCTGGTGCTGGGTCTCGCGGCCGCCAACACCGACCCGCAGATCTGGCCGGAGTCGCATGTCGGTGCGGAGAACTCGGCGCACCTGTCCTTCGGCAACGGTGAGCACCGCTGCCCCTATCCCGCCCCGCTGATGGCGGACGTGGTGGCACGTACGGCGGTGGAGACGCTGCTGGAGCGCCTCCCCGACCTGGTGCTGGCCGTCGAGCCGGAGGAACTGACGTGGCGTCCGTCGATCTGGATGCGCGGACTGACCACCTTGCCCGTGCAGTTCACCCCTGCCGTGCAGTAGCCGTACTCGCCACCGCCCGGGCAGGGACGCGCGAACTGCCCGGGCCGGAGACGGCGGGGGTGATGCCGGCGGTCGGCGTCAGACTCCGCTCGGGGTGAAGCGCACCGGCAGCGCCTGCGGGCCGCGCGTGAACACGCCCTGCTCGACGGGGTCGAAACCGTCCGCGAGACGGAGGTCCGGCATCGCGTCCAGCAGTTGGTTCACGCCGGTCTCGACCTCCGCCTTGGCGAGCAGGGCGCCGACGCAGAAGTGGCGGCCGAGCGCGAAGGCGAGGTGATCCGCGGCGGCCGAGAACGCCGAGGTCGTGCTGAGGTCGTCACGGAAGATGTCGAACCGGTCGGGCTCGCGGTAGCGCCGCTCGTCCCGGTTGGCGGCGCCGATCAGGCACGTCACCGTGGCTCCGGCTGGGATGGTGCCGCCGGTGACCTGGACCTCGGTGGCCGACTGCCGCATGATCATGTGCACGGGCGGGGTGTGGCGCAGCGTCTCGGCGAAGGCCGCGGGTATCAGGCTCCGGTCCTCGCGGACGGCCGCCAACTGGTCCGGATGCACCAGCAGGTTGGCCAGGATGCTGGCGATCGCCTTGTCGGTGGTCTCCCCACCGGCCGCGAGCAGCAGACTGCAGAACGCCTTGATGTCCTCGTCGCTCATCCGGACACCGTCGACCTCCGCGGCGCACAGCGAGGACAGCAGGTCATCACCCGGGTGGTCGCGCCGCTCACGGATGATCGGGATCATGTACTCGGCGAACTCCACCCGGGTGCGCTCGCCCGCCGCGGTGACCTCGGGGTCACCGGCGAGGTTGCCGAGGAAGGCGATGACGGCCGTGTACCAGCCGTGGAAGCGGGCGTGGTCGGCCTTGTCCAGGCC
This sequence comes from Streptomyces sp. RP5T, assembly GCF_003933965.1. Classification (GTDB taxonomy): domain Bacteria; phylum Actinomycetota; class Actinomycetes; order Streptomycetales; family Streptomycetaceae; genus Streptomyces. The sequence goes on along the minus strand of NZ_RSAJ01000037.1, from coordinate 19,576 downwards.
CAGCATGTCCGCGATGACGTTGACCGGGAAACGGGTGGCGTAGTCGCCGACGATGTCGGCGGAGCCGGTGTGCCGGAACACGTCGATGAGTTCGCGGGAGTTGCGCTCGATGACCGGCATGAACCTCTCCTGGAGGTCCCTGCCGCGGAAGGCGGGTGCGACCAGGGCCCTGCGCACCGCGTGCTCACGGCCGCTGAGCTGCAGGATCGTCTTGCCGTGGACCGGCTCCAGCTGCCAGTTGTAGTTGTCGGTCGTGAACTCCGCGTTCTTGTCCTTGAAGACCCGCTCGACGTCCTCGTAGCGGGAGATGACATAGCTCTGCGTGGCCTCGTGCCAGATCAGCGGCTCTTTCTCCCGCATGACCGCGTAGGCGGGATAGGGGTTCGCGGCGAACTCGGGCGAAAGGATGTCAGGAACCTGCTGGGCCGTGGACACGGAACTCCTTCGAGGTGGATGCCTGCGCTCGCGCACCAGGTTAATGATCTTACGTGGCCTCAAACAGGCCAGTCCTGGCCGAAGTTGAGCGCAAAACGGCGTTCTCCTGAGGGCGAGAGGGTAGGGTCGAGTTTGTAAACTGAGGTGACAAACATGGATCGCTGACGAACGGGACCCGAATGACCGATCACATCGCGCCCCCTCCTCCGGCCCGCGACGTCCGCCATGCTCGTGACGCCGGCGACGGGATCAGGCTGCTCACCGCGGTGCGGCCCAGCGCGCGGCAGGTGGCGTGGCAGTCGATGGAGTTCTACGCCTTCCTCCACTTCGGCATGAACACGATGACGGATCGCGAGTGGGGACTGGGCGGCGAGGATCCGACGCTGTTCGACCCGGCCTGCCTGGACGTCGACCAGTGGATGTCGGCGCTGGCCGCGGCGGGGATGACAGGTGCCATCCTCACCGCCAAGCACCATGACGGCTTCTGCCTCTGGCCCTCACGGGCGACCGCGCACACCGTCGCCGCCTCGCGATGGCGGGGCGGAAAGGCCGACCTGGTCGCACTCGTGGCCGACGCCGCACGCCGGCACGGTCTGAAGTTCGGCATCTACCTGTCCCCCTGGGACCGCACGGAGGCGACGTACGGCTCGGGCAGGGCCTACGACGACTTCTTCGTGCGTCAGCTGGAGGAGCTGCTGTCCTGGTACGGCGAGGTGTTCTCGGTCTGGTTCGACGGTGCCAACGGCGAGGGCCCCGACGGTCCGCGCCAAGTGTACGACTGGGAGCGTTACTACGCGGTCGTACGGCGGCTGCAACCCGGTGCGGTGATCTCGGTCTGCGGCCCGGACGTCAGGTGGTGCGGAAACGAGGCCGGGCACACCAGGCCTGACGAATGGAGTGTCGTACCCGCCGCACTCCGCGATGCCGAACGGATCGCCGATCGCTCGCAGCATGCCGACGACGGAGTCTTCTCCCGCCTCGTCCGGAGCGACGACGAGGATCTGGGCAGTCGGAAGGCTCTTGCCGGCCGGCTGGACGATCTCGTGTGGTACCCCGCCGAGGTGAACACGTCCATCCGGCCGGGCTGGTTCCACCACCCGCACGAGGACAGCTCCGTCCGCTCCGCCGACGAACTCTTCGCGCTGTGGTGTGACGCGGTCGGAGGCAACGCGTGCCTCCTGCTCAACGTCCCGCCCGACCGCCGCGGCCTCCTGGCCGATCCCGACGTCGCCGCCCTGAAGGGGCTCGGCGAACGCATCCGGGCGTTCCGTGACGGAGTGCTGCACGCGGACGTCGACATGTCGTCCGGGAAGCCGCGTACCGGAGCGGGGGAGCCGCGGGGCGACCGGTCCGCCCTGGCCCGCCTGGACGGGGACGCGGCGGTGCCGTACGTGTGGCGTCCGGAGGCGTTCGACGAGATGCCGGTCCTCTCGCTCACCCTCGCCGACTCCACCGAGGTCGGCGCGGTGGTCATCCGCGAGGACATCACCCAGGGCCAACGCGTCGAGCGGGTCGCGGTGATCGGCGTGTCCGACGGCCGCGAACGCGTGCTGGCGGAGGCGAACTCGGTCGGCCACCAGCGCATCCTGCGCTTTGAGCCGACGGTCGTGGACGCGGTCAGGGTCAGGATCGAGGCGTCCCGCGGCCGTCCGGCGATCCGTACCCTGGCGGTGATCGATGCCGCCGGTGCGTGGCCTCGCGGCTGAGGACCGGGCGGGGCCGTGCCGTAGCAGGCAGTCGCCGGGACTGTGTTGGATGTACTCATGACGAGCGCACCTGACGACCTCACCGCGGCCCCCGGGGCCGATCCCGGATGGCCCCGGCTGCATCCGACGACGCAGTCGGCCTACAACCGCATCCTGTGGAACGGTGGACTCTCCAAGAGCGAGGTGGCGAAGAAGCTCGGTCTGTCCCGCACCCGCATGACGGCGATCGCACGCGACCTGGAGGCCGCGGGGCTCATCGTCGAGGGCGGCAGGGAGCAGAGGGCCAGCACGGGGCGGCCCGCGGACATGCTGCTCGCACGGACCGATCTCTTCCACTTCCTCGGTGTACACGTGCGTGCGGACGAGCTGGTCGTCGCGGGAATCGATCTGGCCAACACGGTGGTCTGGGAGCGGCGACAGCCTGTCGGCGAGCTCGACACGTCCGTCATCGGCGCCCACTGCCGCAAGTGGCTCGTCGAGGCGAAGGCCGACGGGCTGCGGGTGGCCGCACTGGCCGTGTGCGGGTCCACGGAGCGGATCGACGGGGCGGCCGAGGGCATGGGCCTGCACGCCGTGGTGCCCGAGGTGGTCCGTCTGGAGTGGGAGGAGCTCTTCGGCGTCCCGGTGTGGGTCGAGGACGACGTCGTGGCCCTGACCGCCTTCGAGCAGTGGCCGCGGCTCGCCGAAGGGCAGGACAGCATGGCGCTCATCTCGCTCGGGAGGGACATCGGGTTCGGACTGGTCGCCGACCGCAAGATCATCCTTGGTGCGCACCGCAGGGCGGGAAGATTCTCCCACGTGCGGGTGGCATCCGATGGCGCGAGGTGTCCTCTTGGCCACCGTGGCTGCCTCTGGGCGGAGAGCTCCGTCACCTCGATCGTGCAGGACGTCACCGGTGCCCGGAGTCTGGCCGACGTCCTTGCCCGCGCCCAGGCGGGTGAGCAGGCGGCACGCGAGCGGTTGGCGCGCGCCGCGCGCGGAATCGGTGCGGCGGCCGGACACGTCCTGAACCTGCTCGACCCCGACAAGGTGATCCTGACGGGCGACAGCCCGTCGATCCTGGACTCGCGCGACGGAGACTTCGAGGAGGGCCTGCGCGGCGTGTACCTGGCGCCGGAACCGCCGATCGTCGAGGTCACGGTGTTCGACTTCCTCGAGTGGGCGCGAGCGGCGGCCGGCCTGGCCCTGTACCGGCGGCTCGCCGAGTACGACCGCTGAGTCCCGCGGTGCCCGTCGGCGGGCACGGCCCGTGGACGGGTGGTGCCATGGGTGGCGCTTGGTGACGAAGCGAACTGCCGCCACCCGGTGCTTCGTTCGCGTGCCCGCCCGCCGAGGACGGCTGCGGTCGCGGGACCCCGTCCGGTGCTGCCCTGCACCGTCGTGGCGGGGCGTTGCCGTGTCTGTTCTGCGCTCGGAGATCTCGTCGGGCAGCGGTCCGAACCGATGTCACCTCCGACGATCCGTTGACTCCCGCTCGTGGCAGGGCTTTCCCGGACATCACCACGGTCCACCTGGGCCGATGACGCGCGCCATCGGGGGAAGGGCTCCCCGTCTTCGTGCGCGCGGCCCCAACTGCCCCGCACAGCAGGTCGGACCTGCTTTCCGAGGTTGGCTCCACGCACGCGCAGCCCCCGGACGAAAGGCCCTTCTGCCGGCTTTCGGACGCCTACCAGCCATGCGTGTGCAGTGGCGTTGACCGCCCCGACTGCCGGTCGTGTCCCGTTTGCAGTGCCCCGGGTGCGTGGTCCGCGATCGCGAAGGTGGCTGGAATGCCACGCACACCGGAGTTTGTCACCTCCATTGACAAACTCGTGAGAGGCGAGTGATGCTCGTCGCCGCGAGAGGCCATGTCCCCTCCGAGTCAAGGGAGACTCCATGCGCGTCAGGAAGTTCCGCACGACCTTGGCCGTTGCGGCCGTGGCAGTCGTCACCTCTCTCCTCGCTTCCGCCTGCTCGGGCGGAGGCGCCGCCACGTCCGACGGAGGGAAGGTCACGTTGCGGTACTGGGCGTGGGCGCCCGGGAGCGCGAAGGAAGTCGCGGAGTTCAACCGCACGCATCCGAACATCCGTGTCGTTCACACCGACGCCGGTGGCGGCGAGCAGTCGTCCGCCAAGCTGCTGGCCGCGATGCGAGCGGACAACGCACCCGACCTCGCCCTCGTGGAGAACACCGCACTGCCGCGCATGATCGTCGCGGGTGCGCCGCTGGACATCACCGACTACGTGTCCGACGTCCGGAAGAACTACTCGCCCGGTTCCTGGGCGCAGACGACCTTCGGCGGCCGCACGTACGCGCTGCCCCAGGACGTCGGTCCCATGGCGCTGCTCTATCGCAAGGACGTCTTCGACAGGTACGGCGTCAAAGCGCCGGTGACATGGGAGGACTACCGCAAGGCGGCTGCCACGATCAAGGCCAGGAACCCGAAGCTCACGATGGCGTCCCTGAGCACCGACGGGTGGGGCTGGTACGCCGCCGTGGCGGCGCAGGCCGGCGACGACTGGTGGTCGGTCCACGGGGACACGTGGACGGTCGGCATCGACGGTGCGCACTCCCGCACGATGATGGACTTCTTCCAGGGCATGTACGAGGACGGGCTCATCGCGGCCGATCCGATCCTGACGCCGACGTACAACCAGCAGCTGAACAACGGCACGATGCTGTCCTGGCCCTCCGCCGTCTGGGCTCCCGGCGTCGTCTACGGAGTGGCGCCGAAGACCGCCGGCAAGTGGGCCCTCGCACCCCTGCCCCGGTGGAACGCGGACGACCCGACCGTCTCGTTCCAGGGCGGCTCGTCCGTCGTCGTCACCTCCAAGTCCAGCCACCCCGAGGAAGCCGCCGAGTTCGCGAAGTGGCTCAACGCCGGTGACCAGGGCGCGAAGATGATCCTCAACGTGCAGAACGGCTATCCCGCGGCCCTGTCGGGCCAGAAGGCCGCCACGTCGCAGAAGCCCCCGGCCCTCATGCCCGAGCAGTCCGACTACTACAAGGTCGTCGCCGGCATCGCCAAGCACACCCGCCCGGTGACCTGGGGCCCGAACACCGATGTCGCGGCGACCGCGTTCACGGACGCGATGAACGCGGCCGTACACAACGGCTCGTCATGGGCGGACGTCCTGACCGTCACGCAGAAAGCGGTCGTGAACGACCTGAAGAAGCAGGGATTCAAGGTCAGCGAGGGCTAGGACCGCGCGTCCGGGCAGAGCGCGGAGCGTCAGAGAGGGAATCAGCATGAGCAGTACGGCAGTTGCCGATCAGCACAGCCGGACGGTGGCGGCGGCGCACCGGCCCCCGGCGCGTCGCCGCCTGCGCCGGAACATCGCGCCCTACCTGTTCAGCGCACCAGCGATGGTGCTGTACACCGGCTTCACGGTGATCCCCGTGATGTACGCGCTCGGCTCCAGCTTCTACGCCCAGCGGCGGACCGGCGGCGGCCCCCTGGGCACCCGGTCCACGGTGTTCGTCTGGTTCGGCAACTACGTCTCGGTCTTCGACGACACCCAACTGGCCGCGGGGCTCAGGAACCTGGCGCTGTACGGAATCATCGCCGTGCCGTTCACCCTCGGGCTCGCGCTGCTGTTCGCCCTGCTGCTGGACGCACCGGGAGTCGGGATGCGGCGCTTCACACGCACCGCGATCTTCATCCCCTACGCCGTACCCGGTGTCGTGGCCGCGCTCATGTGGGGGTTCATGTATCTGGCGGGGACGAGCCCCTTCTCGCATGTCACACGGTCCCTGGGCTGGGGGGACATCCCCTTCCTCGGGCCGAGCGGGATCTACGGGTCGCTCGCCAACATCTCCGTCTGGGGCGGGACGGGGTTCAACATGCTCGTCATATACACGGCGTTGCGCAGCATCCCCCACGAACTGATCGAGGCGGCCCGCCTGGACGGAGCCGACGAGATCCGGATCGCCCTCCGTATCAAGGTGCCGCTGGTCGGGCCGGCGCTGGTCCTGACCGGGATCTTCGCGTTGCTGGGAACTCTCCAGCTCTACGGCGAGCCGCTGATGCTCAAACCCCTGACGAACACCATCTCCACCACGTGGGCTCCCCTCATGTCGATCTACCAGGACGCCTTCGCCCTCGATGATCTCCACGATGCCGCGGCGGCGTCGATCGTCCTCGCCCTCGGCACCGCGCTGGTGTCGATCGCAGTCCTCGCGCTGGTCCGCGCCTCGACGAGGCGGGGCATGCGATGAGCGCGGTCAACGAAGTGTCACGCGAACGAACCAAGATCATCCCCACGCTCCTCATGCTGGCGGGCGCGTTCTACTGTCTCCTCCCCGTGGCCTGGGTGTTCGTCGCCGCCAGCAAGGCTCCGGGCGAGCTGTTCGACTCCTTCACGTTCGCCCCCGGCAGCGGTCTGCTCGACAACCTCGGCGACCTCTTCTCCTACGACGGAGGCGCCTACGGACTGTGGGCGCTGAACTCGCTCCTGTACGCCGGCGTCGGCGGCGCCCTGTCGACGCTCGTGTCGGCCTCCGCCGGCTACGCCCTGGCGAAGTTCGCCTTCCGGGGCGGCCGGATCTTCTTCGGGGCCATCCTCGCGGGGCTGCTCATTCCCGGCATCACCCTCGCGGTGCCGCAGTACCTGCTGCTGTCGGACCTGCACCTGGCCGGCACCCAGTGGTCGGTGCTCCTCCCGAGCATCCTCAGCCCCTTCGGCATCTACCTGTGCCGGGTCTACGCCGCGAGCGCCATCCCGGCGCAGATGCTCGAAGCCGCCCGCATCGACGGCGCCGGCGAGTGGCGGATCTTCCGCAGCGTCGTGCTCCCCCTCATGGCACCGGGGATGGTGACGGTGTTCCTGCTGCAGTTCGTCGGCATCTGGAACAACTTCCTGCTGCCGTACATCATGCTCTCCGACACCCGGACCTTCCCCCTCACGGTGGGGCTGAACTCCCTGCTCGAACGCGGCGCCGGCTCGCCGTCCCTGTACACGCTCGCCATCACCGGCGCCGCCCTCGCGATCGTGCCCCTCATCGCCCTGGTGCTGTTCCTGCAACGGTTCTGGCGCCTCGACCTCATCGCTGGAGGAGTCAAAGGATGACCTGGTCCCACCTCGACAACGCCTGGCCCACACCCGGGCTCAGCTACGGCGCCGACTACAACCCCGAACAATGGGACAGGGACGTATGGAAGGAAGACGTCCGGCTGATGACGCGCGCCGGCGTCAACCTGGTCTCGCTCGGCATCTTCTCCTGGGGGCTCGTCGAGGTCGCCGACGGAGAGTTCGACTGGGACTGGATGGACGAGATCGTCGACCTCCTGGGGGCCAACGGCATCGCCATCGACCTCGCCACACCGACGGCCGCGCCCCCGGGCTGGCTGCTGGCGAAACACCCCGAGATCCACCCCGTCGACCACGACATGCGGCCGCACTGGCCCGGCGCCCGTCTCGGCTGGTGCCCGAGCAGCCCGGTCTTCCGCACCTACGCGCTCCGGATCGTGCGTGCTCTCGCCGATCGCTACGGTCACCGCGAGCATGTCGTGATGTGGCACGTCAGCAACGAACTGGGCGGCGGCAACGGCCGCTGTCACTGCGACACCTCGGCGGCGGCGTTCCGCGACTGGCTGCGACACAGGTACGGAACCCTCGACGCGTTGAACAAGGCCTGGGGGACCGCCTTCTGGGGCCACACCTACCGCGACTTCGCCCACATCATCCCGCCCCGCGGCAACGACTCGAAGAATCCGTCCCTCGTCCTGGACTTCGACCGCTTCTCCTCCGACGAACTGCTGGCGCACTACCTGGCCGAGCGCGACGTACTCAAGAGCGTCACGCCCGATCTGCCGGTCACCACGAACTTCATGGCGGGCGCCGAGCCCGACGTCGTGGACTACCCCCGGTGGGCACGCCACATGGACATCGTCGCCAACGACCACTACACGCGCTCCGCGGACCCGCTGCCCGAGCAGGACGTGGCCTTCTCCGGAGACCGCATGCGGGCGATGACGACCGAGCGCCGCCCCTGGATGCTCATGGAGCACTCGACCAGCGCCGTCAACTGGCAGCCGCGCAACCGTGCCAAGACGCGCGGAGAGCTGATCCGCAACAGCCTGAGTCATGTGGGTCACGGCGCCGACGGCATCCTGTTCTTCCAGTGGCGCGCCTCCCGGGCCGGCGCGGAGCAGTTCCACTCGGCGATGGTGCCCCACGCGGGCGAGGACACCGACGTCTACCGCGACGTGTGCACACTGGGCCGGTATCTGCGGCGCCTCGCCCCGGTGATGGGCTCACGCACTCCCCGGGCCCGGGTCGGGATCCTCTTCGACGACGAGGCCGGCTGGGCGATGACGAAGGGAGTCAAGCCGAACAACCACCTCGCCTACGGCCGAATCGTCCGGGACTGGCATCACGCGTTCTGGCGGCTGAACGAGAGCATCGAGGTGCTCGCACCGTGGGCGGACCTCACGGGGTACGAGGTGCTCGTCATACCGGCGCTCTTCCTGACCGACGACGACACCGCGGCGCGGGTGAGGACCTACGCCGAGGCGGGCGGCACGGTCGTGGTGGGCTTCCTGTCGGGCATCGTCGACGAACACGACCAGGTGCGGACCGGCGGCTTTCCCGGCGCCTTCCGCGAGCTCCTGGGCGCCTGGTGCGAGGAGTTCCGGCCGCTCCAGGAGGCCGAGACGTTCACCCTCGACAACGGATGGTCCGGCACCGAGTGGACCGAGCTCCTGCGGGTGGGGGACGCCGAAGTGATCGCCCGCTACACCGGGGGTGACCTCAGCGGCCGTCCTGCGATCACCTCACGCGCGGTCGGGGCCGGGGGGCGTGCGGTCTACGTCTCGGCCGGTCTCGACCACGACGCCCTGCTCGCTCTGGCACGTTCCCTGGTGCCGCACACCGCCCCGGCGGACGTGCCGGCAGGGCTCGAAGTGCTGGTGCGTCACAACGACGAAGAGACGTTCACCTTCTTCGTCAACCACGCCGACGACGAAGCGACCGTCACGGCACGGGGCCAGGAGATGCTCACCGGCGAACCCGTCGGCGGGGAGCTGCGTGTACCGGCCCGAGAGGTACGGGTCGTGAGGTCAGGAGACCGGAGCTGCACCTGAACCCTGAGGAGCCCGCCCTGTCCTGTTCGCGGATGCCGCCCGTCCCGGAAGGAGGGCCGACCCCGGTGCCGTGATCGCGACGCCGCATCCCGCCAGAAGCCATTCATGGGCGAAGATGACACGGGGCGAGGAAGGAAGTGCGCATGGCTCGGGGCAGGACCACACTGGCGGATGTGGCGCGGCATGCCGGCCTCTCGGTCACCGCGGCGTCGCTGGTGCTGAACCGGCGGCCCGGGATCAGGATCTCCGAGGAGGCGCAGGCCCGGGTGTTCGCCGCCGCGGACGAACTCGGCTACCGGCCCAACGTGGCCGCCCGCAGCCTGCGCACCCAGAAGACCGCGACCATCGCCTTCGTCTCGGACGTCGTCGCCACGACCCGTTTCGCGGGGGACATGATCCGCGGCGCCCTGGACGCGGCCCGCGAACGGGAACACGTCATGCTCATCGCGGAGACGCAGGGCGACCCCGACACCGAACAGCAGGCCGTGGAGGCCATGCTCGACCGTCAGATCGACGGCTTCGTCTACGCCGCCATGGCATGCCGGCGGCTGTCCGTCCCGCCGGCCATGTCGAACCGGCCCACGGTGCTGCTCAACGGTGACAGCGCCGACGCCGTCGCCTCGGTGCTGCCCGACGACGAGGGCGCGGGCCACAGCGTGGCGATGGAGTTGATGAAGCACGGCCACCGCCGTGTCGCCGTGATCGGGCGGGCCGAGGCGCTCGAGCGCGACCCCCGTCGATCGCTCGCCGCCGGGCCACGCCTGCGCGGCATCCGGCGCGCCCTGGCCCACTACGGCGTACGGCTGACCCCGGGCGGCCGTGCGGAGGCATGGGAACCCGAGGAGGGGTACGAGGCGATGCGGGCGCTGCTGCGGCGGCGGACCCTCACCCGCGGCATCATCTGCATGAACGACCGGTTGGCCCTCGGCGCGTACCAGGCCCTCGGCGAGGCGGGCCTGAAGATCCCCGAGGACGTCTCCGTCGTCTCGTTCGACGACGACCCCATCGCGGGCTGGCTGCGCCCGGGCCTGACCACGGCCGTCCTGCCGCACGAGGCCATGGGGCGGCTCGCCGTGGAGATGCTGCTCGACTGGGATCTGCGGCCGGGCACCCGCTGGGTTCCCATGCCGTTGCGTGAGCGGGCGTCCGTCGCCCCGCCCCGGGACTGACCGCTCCGGGACTGACCGCCCCGCGACTGACCGCACCGTACGCCGCCGCGCCTTCGCCCCCTGCCGTCCTTTTCCTGGACGACGCTTTGATAAAACGATTTACCCTGTTAGCTTTCCTTCATCGTCTGCAAAGGAGGGTCGTTGATGCTGCGCTTGCCCGATCACTGGGTCTGGGACAGCTGGTATGCCAGGGACGACGACGGGCGCCATCACGCCTTCTTCCTGCGCGCCTCCCGCGCGCTGCTGGACCCCGACCGGCGTCACCGGCGCGCCTCCGTGGGCCACGCCGTCTCCGACGACCTGCGCGCCTGGCAGATGTGCGCCGACGCGCTCGTCGCCGCGGACGGTCCGTCCTGGGACGACCTGGCCACCTGGACGGGATCGGTGGTCCGCGGGCCCGACGGCGTCTGGCACATGTTCTACACCGGGGTGAGCAGGGCCGAGGACGGTCTGGTCCAGCGGATCGGCCTGGCGGTCTCGGACGACCTGCACACCTGGCACCGGCACGGCACCAAGGCCCTGGTCGAGGCGGACCCGCTCTGGTACGAGCGTCTCGACGGCACGGCGTCGACGACGGGGACCTGGTACGAAGAGGCATGGCGTGATCCGTGGGTGTTCCCGGACCCGGCGGGGGCGGGCTGGCACATGCTGATCACCGCCCGTCTCGGGAGTGGCCCGGCGGGCGGCCGCGGCGTCATCGGACACGCCCGCTCGGACAACCTGGTCGACTGGGAGGTCGGGCCCCCCGTCACCGAGCCCGCCGGGTTCGGCCACCTGGAGGTACCCCAGGTGGCCGTCGTGGACGGCCAGCCTCTCCTGCTGTTCTGCACCAACACGTCCGAGGACCCCGACAGCGGCACCGAGCACCGTGTGTGGTCCGTGCCCGGACGCTCCCTCACGGGTCCCTGGGACATGACCGCGGCGAAGCCCGTCACATGCCCCGGGCTCTACGCGCCGCGCCTCGTCCAGGAGCCCGAGGGCGCCTGGCAGCTCATCGGGTTCGTCAACGAGCGGGACGGGGCGTTCGTCGGTGAACTCACCGATCCCGTGCCGGTGCGCTACACACCCTCCGACGGGCTGCAGCCCGTCCGGTGAAGCCCTTGTGCGGCCGGCCGGCCCGCACTCCACTCCCGCGCGTGCCGCCGACCTGCGTGCCCGTGGGCCCTCTGCCGTTCAGACGGCCTTGTGCGCGGCCTCGCCCGACGGCACGACGGCCGCGTGGGAAGCGCGAAGCCTCACCGGCATGGCGATGCGGTGGACGGCGGGATCGGCCGCGCCGTCGAGCAGTACCTCCACGGCGGTCCGGCCCAGCCCGTAGTGGGGGAGGGCGACACTGGTCAGCCGGGGCCGCAGCCAGGTCGCCAGGTCCGAGTCGTCGAACGAGACGACACACACGTCGTCCGGGACGCGCAACTCCGCCTCCTGGAGCGCCTGGTAGGCGCCGAGCGCGACACGGTCGTTGAGGCAGATCAAGGCCCGGGGCACGGTTCCGGCCGCGAGGAGGCGCCGTACCTCGCGGTGACCGTCCTCGGGCTGCCAGTCGCACTCCGCCACCCCGTCGAGCCGGACGCCGGCCCGCGCCATGGCCTCCTCGACACCCCGCATCCGCTCCAGGCCCGCCCAGACTCCGTCAGGCGTCTCCGCCGTCATGTGGCGTCCGCCGATGACGTGGATTCCCGCAGTGTGTCCGGCCGCCAGCACGACCGCCGCCGCGTCCCGTCCTGCGTTGAACTCGTCGGGCAGGACGCAGGGAGCGCGAGCCTCGTCCTCGTAGCAGTTGAGCAGCACCACGCGGGAGTCGCGCAGGGCCTCGGGGATGCGGACCTTCCGGCTGTACATGGTGGCGTAGACGAAACCGTCGACCTGACGGTCCAGCATCCCCTCCACGAGCTGGATCTCGATGCCGGGGTCGCCCTCGGTCTCCGCGATGAAGAGCACGTGGTCGGCGGCCCCGGCCGCGTCGAGCGCACCGTGGATCACCTCGCCGGCGAACTGCGTGGTGGCGATGGTGTCCGAGATCAGGGCGACGGTCCGGGTCACCGAGGTGCGCAGGCCGCGGGCCGTCAGGTTGGGCCGGTACCCGAGCTCGCCGGCGGCCAGCCGTACACGTTCCTCGGCCTCCGCCGAGATACGCATGTCCTGTCGGCCGGCGAGTACGAACGACGCGGTGGTCGTCGACACCCCCGCCCTGCGGGCCACGTCGGACATGGTGACACGTCGCCGGGTCATCGCACTCCTCAAGCAATCGAAACGACAAGGGCGGCTGCTCGCACCGGGCGCGCAGGGGTGCCGCACCCCCTCGCGATGCTCCGCGGACACTGCCGGTCGATGAACCCGGCGTTGCCCAGGCGTTACCTCCTCGATCCTTGACACGGTTCGGGGCAGGGCCCATGCTCGCTGCTAAATCTATTTAGCACCCGTAAAACCCGCCTTGGCAACACTCTCCCCGTTCCCTTCCACCCCACCGTCCCGCCGGTGACGACGGTGGGACGGTCATCGGATCCGGCTGTCGCGGCTTCCCCACGGGCCCTGCCGGAGCGGCCCGGAGGGCATCAGCTCCGGCACCGGTTCCGCCGACCGAGCACGACGGGTGGATCGCACGGATCCTCCCCACCCGTGACACACGCAAGGAGTCCTCCATGTACGAAGGCAAGGCCGGGCGCCCGGCCGGACGGTCCCGTCAACACCCCTGGCGAGGGCGGCTCGCGCCGGCCGTGGTGCTTCCGCTGACGCTTCTGGGCGCGGCGTGCAGCGCCCCGGGCTCCGGGGACACGGCCTCCTCCGACGACAGCGCGGTGACCACCTCGCTGGGCAAGGGCAAGGTCACGCTGCAGATGTACGCCGAGACCGGGTTCCCGCTGGCCAAGGCCCTGGCCGACGAGTTCACCCGCCAGCATCCGAACGTGACGTTCAAGGTGCGGGAGGACCAGTTCACCGTCCTGGTCGAGAACGCGCCCCGCGTGCTGTCCGGGGACAACGCCCCGGACGTCATCCGGCTGCCCACCATGGTCGACCTGGTCAAGGACGGCCTGCTGAAGAACCTGGACGCGTACGTCAAGGCCTACGACTGGAACAAGTTCCCCGCCTCCCAGCTGGCCCAGCTGCGCGTGAACAAGGACGGACAGCGGGGCTCGGGTCCGCTGTACGGCGCGGGTCTCGGCTACAGCGTCACGGGTGTGTTCTACAACAAGGACCTGGCGGCGAAGGTCGGCATGACCAAGCCACCCGCCACGGTGGCCGAGTTCGAGAGCCTGCTGGCCCGGACGAAGAAGGCCGGCGTCCAGCCGATCATGCAGTTCAACAAGAACACCGCCGGCATCAACTTCCCCTACCAGGCGCTGCAGAACCAGTTCACCGACCCGGCCGAGGTCAACGACTGGATCTTCCAGAAGCCGGGAGCCACCTTCGACACCCCGGCCTCCCTGAAGGCCGCGCGGACCATCGAGAAGTGGGCGAAGGCCGGGTACTTCCCCAAGGACGCGAACGCCATCGACTACACCACCATGGTGGGTGACTTCGCCAAGGGCCAGGGCCTGTTCATGTTCAACGGCGACTGGGAGTCCGCGAACCTGGACACCAAGATGCCCGGCAACGTCGGCTTCTTCCTCTTCCCGTCCGAGAGCGCGAGCGGCCGCCACGTGGCGATGTCCTCTCCGAACACCTTCGGAATCGGCGCGCGGGCCAAGCACCCGAACGAGGCCGCCTACTTCCTCAACTGGCTCCACACCGACGCCAAGGCCCGCAAGATCCTGGTGGACGTGGGCGGTTCGAGCCCCGGTGGCCCGGCCGACCTCGCGGTGCCGAAGGCCAAGGAGGGCTCGGTCCTCGCCTCGACCCTTGAGGCCTCGCAGCAACTTGCCGCCGAGAACGGCGCGGTGGACTTCACGGCCAACGCGACGGGATCGATCTTCGCTTCGGCCATCACGCCCGAGCTCCAGAAGCTGATCGTCGGTCAGCAGACCCCTGAGGGCTACGTGAAGGCCGTACAGAAGGAGTACGAGAAGGAGTTGTCGCAGTGACGCAGACGGGCGCGGCACGCGGACGGTCGGCGAGGACCTCGCCGGCAAGTGCCGCGGAGCCGGTGCAGACCCCGGCCCGCCGGGCTCCCCGCGCCCTGCGGGGAGCCGACAGGACCCGCTGGCGCGGCTGGCTCTTCGTTCTCCCGGCGCTGGCGGTGTACGGGTTCTTCGTCCTGAGGCCCCTGCTGACGACCATGCAGTACTCGCTCTACCGGTGGGACGGCATCGGCCCCTCGCAATGGGTCGGCCTCGACAACTACCGCACCGTGCTGACCGATCCGGACCTCCTGGAGATCATCCTGCACGCCTTCGTGCTGATCATCTTCTTCAGCTTCGTCCCGGTCTGTCTCGGCCTGCTCGTGGCGAGCCTCATCCACCGGGTCAGCAAGGGTCCGCTCGGGGCGGCGGCCCGCACGATCCTCTTCCTTCCGCAGATCATCCCGCTGGTGGCCGCGGGCATCGCGTGGAGCTGGGTCCTGAGCACGACCGGAATCGTCAACCAGGTCCTGAACTCCGTCGGCCTCGACCGCTACTCCCGCGCCTGGCTGGGCGAGTTCGACACGGCCCTGCCGGCGGTGGGCGTGATCGGTGCCTGGGTGCTGCTCGGCCTGTGCACCATTCTGCTGGTGACCGGGATGAGCAAGATCGACCCTGCGCTGTACGAGGCGGCGAGGATCGACGGAGCGGGCTCGGTGCGCGAGTTCTTCGCCGTCACGCTGCCGAGCCTGCGCCGGGAGGTCGGCATCTGCCTGACCGTGACCGTCATCGCCGCCCTGGCCAGCTTCGACATCGTCTACATCTCCACGAGCGGCGGCCCCGGCACGGCCACGACCGTGCCGGGCCTGGAGATCTACCGGCTGGCCTTCGCGCAGCGGCAGGTCGGCCTGGCCTCGGCACTCGCCGTGGTGCTCATGCTGCTGGTCCTGGTCTGTGTGCTGCCGATCCAGCGCCTGTCGCGAGAGGGCAAGTGAATGAACATCAGCCGACGCGAGGCGATCACCGGCAGGGTCTTCCTCGTCCTGCTCATGGTGGTCACCCTGCTGCCCTTCGTGAGCATGCTCTCGGCCGCCCTGCAGCCGAGGGGTACGGTCCCCTCCGGGCTGGAATGGCCCTCGGACCCGCACTGGCACAACTTCGTCGACGCCTTCGACGTGGCCAACATGGGTGCCCTGCTGAAGTCCAGCCTCCTCATCGTGGCGGGCGTGGTGCCGGCCGCCGTCTTCATAGCGACGCTGGCCGGCTTCGGCCTGGGACACCTCAAGGTGCGCGGCGGCGCGGTCGCGATGGGTGTGCTGCTGCTCGGCCTGACCATGCCGTTCGAGGCCGTGATCACCCCGATCTACTACCAGATCAGGGACCTGGGCCTGCTCAACACCCGGTGGGCCATCATCCTCCCGCTGATCGGGCTCTACATGCCCTTCTCGGTGTACTGGATGCGCGCCCACTTCCTCAACGTGCCGAAGGAGTTGTCGGAGGCGGCCCGGGTCGACGGCGCGACGACCTGGCAGTTGTTCCGCCGGATCCACATCCCGCTGGCCCGGCCCGCCATCTCGTCCCTGACGATCCTGCTGTTCCTGTGGACCTGGAACCAGTTCCTGTTGTCCATCGTGCTCGTCGACGATCCCGCCAAGCGGACCATGGCGGGCGCGCTGGGCGCGTTCCAGGGACAGTGGGGCACGGATCTGGTGTTGCTGTGCGCGGGGTCCCTGCTGATCCTCACTCCGACCCTGGTGCTCTTCCTCATCTTCCAACGGCAGTTCATCAGCGCGCTGTTGCAGGGGTCGGTCAAGGGCTGAGGCAAGGGTGCGGAGCGCGGCGGCCCGTGCCCGGCCGGCCGTGTCGAATGCGGCGGCGGTGATGACCTGGAACGGGGTAGGGGAGATGTGCGCCGGCCGCGAGCCGGACCCCTGGACGAAGTCCCGCTCGGCGTCGCCTCGTTGGCGCACACGCGTGGCGGCGCCTCGGCGCAGGTGAAGGATCCCGATGTATGCCGGGGCCGAGGCCGAGGGGCACTGCCTTGCCGATCAGTTCGACGAGGTGCCCTCGCGAGTTTGCAGAAAAGCCTTTCTACGGTGCCCACGGCCTGCGAGTCTTCGGCTCGGCCCTCGGATGTCATGTCCGGGACCACCGAACCGTCGACTGGAGCCCCCCATGCCCCGTGCAGTCACCAGCACCGGACCCCGCCGCCTCACCAGGGCCGCCGCCACAGTGTGCGGTGCCGCCGCCCTCGCCCTCACCCTTCCCGGCAGCGCCTCTGCCGGGGTGATGCCCAACCTGCCCGAGAACGCGACCGCGTTCCAGAAGAACTTCGAGCCGGTCTACGACTTCGACTCGGACAGCTGCTACCCGGCTGCCGCCATCGACCCGGACGGCAACCTGAACGGCGGTCTCAAGCCGACGGGCCCGATCACCGGTGAGTGCCGCTCCGGCCACCTCGGTCACGCCAACACCTACTCGCGCGCCAAGTGCAACAACGGCTGGTGCGGGATCATCTACGCCAGCTACTTCGAGAAGGACGAGGCCTCGCCCGGCATCGGCCACCGTCACGACTGGGAGTGCATGGTGGTCTGGGTCAAGGAGGGCGACGCCCTGCCCTCGTACCTGTCGGCCTCCGCGCACGGCGGCTTCAGTACCCACCCGATCGCCGACGTCCCGATGAACGGCCAACGCGTCGAGGCGGTTTACCACAAGGACGGCGCCTCGACCCATGCCTTCCGGTTCGCGAAGTGGGGTGAGACCCCGGAGAACGACACCGGCGCCTGGCACCAGGAAAACCTGCTCACCTGGGACAACATGGCCTCCAACCTGCGCGGCATTCTGAACGCCTCCGACTGGGGCGACGCGAACTTCCCGCTCCAGGACTCCAAGTTCGCCGACCACCTCAACAAGGCCAAGCCGAGCGACATCCCCTTCGCCCCGTACGCCTGACAGCGGTCTGATAGCGCGGCGCGGAATCGCGGGTCCCCTGAATTCGTACGGGTCCCCCGGAGATATCCGGGGGACCCAGGCATGTCCAGAGGGAAATGCGATCAGGAGCCGACGATGTCCCGCACATTGTCGAGGGCGCCGCAGCCTGCCTTGAGCTGCCGCTCGCGTTCTTCCAGGAACGCGTCACCCAGTTCCTCGCGACGCTCCATGGCCACGCTCTCGCGCGCCCCGTTCAGGATGGTGCGCTCCTCCTCGTCCGCGTGGTGCGTGACGGCCTGCACGAGTTCTTCCAGCTTCTCGTCCCACTCCTCGGAGCCGACCTCATCGACTTCCAGGAGTTCCAGGAGCGCCTTGTTGCCCTCCTCGTGCTCCTCCTCGCCGTGTTCCACCTCGTCGTCGTCGATTTTCTTGTAGCGCTTCAGAGCGGGATACACCTTCGCCTCTTCCGCCAGGGCATGGGCGATCAGCAGATCGGAGAATTCCCGAAGGGCGGCAGCCCGGTCGGCTTCGACGCTGCGCATCAGGCGAAAGAGATCCTCCATTTTCCGGTGGTCCTGGAGGATCAGTTCAACTACGTCTCGTGTCTGCGCCATGGGGGTAGGCATCACTTTCGTGCGGGGACCTTGCAGGCATCCGGTTACCCCGTCCTGCGATGTTCAGCGGAATGTTTTGGCCGGATATCGAGAAGCTCTCGGGCGACTACGCAGAGTTACGAATATGGTCCGACGAGCCTTGTGAAGGCGGCTCGTCGGACCCCGGCACGCAGGGAAGACAGGTCACCGGGCGGGGACGTCGTCCTGGAACGTGGTGCCCGCGCTGCGGTACGCCGCCACCTTGGAGGTGACCTGTGACGGCGTGAGGACCTGGTCCTTGACGTGCAGGACGTAGTCGACCTGCTCGTCGTAGGCACGGGGGGTGCCGCTGGTCAGCCCGCCGAAATCGATCAGCCACTGGTTGAAGTTGATGGACATGGGTCGCTCCGGCAGGTAAGCGGCGTCATGGGTGCCGAAGAGCCGGCCGTCGATGTAGTACTTGATGCTGCTGTCGTCGATGGTCAGGACCAGGTCGTGCCAGCCGGCGTAGCTCTGGCGGCTCTCGCTGTGCTGGTTGACCGCCACCCAGGGGTCAGCCTGGTAGGTCTCCCAGGACGTGGTGTAGAGGATGTCGGAGGGCTCGCCCCAGCCGCCGTTGGGCAGGTACTCGAAGTCGTACTCGGCGTAGTCGTCCGCCATGGGTGCTGTGAGGTCGTTGATGGTGAAGAAGGTCTGGACGACGTGGTCACCGTCCGGCCCGGACTTGGGGGCGTCGCTGAA
Source organism: Streptomyces sp. RP5T (assembly GCF_003933965.1). Lineage (GTDB taxonomy): Bacteria > Actinomycetota > Actinomycetes > Streptomycetales > Streptomycetaceae > Streptomyces. The sequence continues at coordinate 942 of NZ_RSAJ01000037.1, read as the reverse complement.
CTTGACGCGGGCCGCGTAGGTTCCGTTCCTGAACTTCATCGCCTTGGTGAGGATCTCGGCCTGTTCGGTGCTCGCTCCGGTGCCGGCGGTCGAGGCCTCCAGGTTCATGGCGGAGTTGCCGCCGGAGGTGGAGAAGGTGACGTTCTCCGGGGCCCAGGTGGCGCCGGAGACGCCGGGGCCACCGGAGTTGGAGCGTACGTTCCAGCCGTTCGCCGAGATCCTCGGATCGGCGTGGCTGGTGTAGTTGAAGTCGTCGAACAGGGTGGCGCCGCCTGTCGGAGGATCGGTGGGAGGGTCGGTGGGCGGATCCGTCGGGTCGTTGCCGGCGGGGGCCTGGCCCCACACCGTGGTGCCGGCGAGTTGGGCCGTGACCCTGGACCAGTCGGCGTACGAGGTCTGGGAGGCTCCGAAGGAGTAGTCGTCGCTCTGGTTCAGCGGGGCCCACGTCGACTGGTAGAAGCGCAGTTGCATGTCGCCGGTGTCGGCGCCGGGCGCGAGAGAGCCGGCCCCGGAGGTGAAGCCGATCTCCAGGTAGCGGTCCGCTGTGGCGGTGGGGTGGGTGAGCGTGCCGAAGGTGCCGGTGATGTTGGCGCAGCCTTTGACGGCCCAGGAACAGGCGTAGCGGTACGCGGCGTTCGCGGAGTCCGCCTTTTGAAGTAGTAGCGGATCTTGACGTTCTGCAGGGAGACGCTGCTGGTGCCGGTGTTCCTCACCTTGAACCAGGGTTCCGCCTGATCGGTGCCGGCTCCGCTCGCGCTGGTCCGGTACTGGACGCTCAGGCCGTCGGCGGCCGCGTTCGCGGTGGACGGGAGCGCGGTGAGCGCGGCAACGCCCATGGCGACAGCGATGACGGTGGCTGTGGTTGCGCGCAACCGGCTCTTGCTGGATCTCATCGTTGATCCTTCCAGAAAGGTGGGGGTGATTCCCGGAACGGGCCAGGGC
>NZ_RSAJ01000379.1 GCF_003933965.1 Streptomyces sp. RP5T | reverse complement strand
GCGCAGAGGGCTGTGGGTGGTGCCGACGGTCGTGGCCATGGTGCTTACGGGGTGCGAGTCCGGGGAGGGCCTGGTGGTCGAGGGCAACGCACCGGCGAGCGCCTACGCCGGGCCGCTTAACGTCCCCACCAGGGAACTGGACGAGCACACCCCGCGGGCACTGCGGCTCGCCTCGGGTGCGGCCGGCCGGGCCCTGGAGTGCGCCGGGGAGATCCACCACGGCAACGGCCCCGACGGCTGGAGCGCGGACGACGGCGGCGACAGCCCGCAGGAGGGGCTGGAACTGTACTTCGACCTGTTCGACCCGGGCGAGCCCCGCTCGGGCTACCGCGTGGAACGCCGGGAGGCGGACCGCGTGCTGTACTCCTACGATGTCGGCGGCCGGACCAAGGTGGCCGTCGTGGTCGCCAAGGATCAGCGGGACAGGCCCGGTTGGGGCCCGGAGACCAGTGCCTCCTGCGACCCGTCCGAACTCCCCGCCGCGTGGACCGCCTCCCACGGCTACGAGATCTGGACCGACCGCGCGGGCGAGCGGGTGCCGACCGCCGAGGTGAGCAGCGGCCCGGGGGACGACCACTGCGGCTGGACGCAGGTGCACTTCCTGCGCCTCGGGGAGCGGACGTATGCCCGTGACCCGGAGGGCCTGCTCGACCCGGGCACGCTCACCGCGGCCCACGACGACTCGGCCACCCTGCCGACGGACGCCCACGACACCGGATACCGGTACGGGAAGCAGGAGTTGTGGCTGACGGACTCCCAGCGCACGGCGTACGTCCGCACCCCCGACGGCGTGGCGGCCTGGCCCCTGCTCGCGGAACAAGTCGCCTGCAAGTGAGGCGACTTCACCGGCTGGCGTGCAGTGCCACCAGCAACTGCCATACCTGGTCGGCGATGTCGGCGGGGCCGGCGTCGAGCAGGCCGTGCAGCCAGTCGGCGAGGACGCCGGCGAAGGTGGCGGCGACGGCGGAGGCGACCAGGGGGGCGTCGGCGGCGCCCGCGAGTTCGCGCTCCCGCAGGCTGTAGGACCGCAGGTCCCGGTGCAGCACCCGGCCCAGCGGGCCGCCGCCACCCGGGGCGAGCAGGGACCGGTACAGGGCGGTGTGCGGGGTGAGCGAGGCGAAGAACTCCGCGAGCGCGGGCGGCGCGTGCACCGGGTCGGGCCGCCCGCGCCAGGCGTGCAGCGCCTCCACCGCGTCCCGTACGACGTCCGCGCAGGCGTCGACGGCGAGCGCCTCCAGGCCGTCGTAGTGCACGTAGAAGGTGGCCCGGCCGACCCCGGCCCGTCGCACCAGCGCGGCCACGCCGACCTCCTCCAGCGGACGCTCCGCGCACTCCGCCAGCAGTGCCTCCCGCAGCCGCGCCCGAGTGCGGGCCGCGCGCGGGTCCTCGGGCGCGGGGTGGGTCACTGTGCGACGAGGACGGCGGTCAGGGCGAGCGCGCCGGGCAACGCCTGCGCGGCGAGGATCCGGACGTTGGCGGTGACGGCGCCGTACACGCCCGCGACGATCACGCAGACCAGGAAGAACACCTGGACCCGGAAGCCCGTCGGGTCCCCGGCGACCAGGCCCCACACCAGGCCCGCCGCGAGGAAGCCGTTGTAGAGCCCCTGGTTGGCGGCCATCGCGGCGGTGGCCCGGGCCATCTCCGGGTCGAACCCGTGGAAGGACATCCCCGGCTTCTTCTGCCACAGGAACATCTCCATCACCAGGATGTACACATGCAACGCCGCCACCAGGCCGACCAGCACGTTCGCCAGGATCTCCATCAGCTTCCCCTACTTCTTGGACGGGTGTCCACTATAGCTGGACATCCGTCCAGGAAGTCGCCCGCGAACCCGGCACGGCCCGTCCTGGTGCACCCTGCGGCACGCCCCGGGCGAAATGCGGAGGTGGAAGCCAAGGGGAACGATCAGACTGGGCGCGTCAGTTGAGGAGCCAGCAGGAGGACGTACGCAGATGAGCATGCAGCCGCCCCGCCCCGCGAAGCAGCGCAAGCAGGACACCCTGCACCGGCTGGAGCACGACGAGGACGTCTGGGTCGCCACGGCCCCGGACGACGGCTCGGGGGTGCCGTATCTCGTGCCGCTCTCGTTCCTCTGGGACGCCTCCGACCTGCTCCTCGCCACCCCCGCGGCCAGCCCCACCGGCCGGAACCTGAAGGCGACCGGACGGGCGCGGCTCGGACTCGGGCCCACCCGGGACGTCGTGATGATCGAGGGAACCGTCGAGACCGTCACCCAGGCCGAGCTGAGCCAGGAGGAGGGGGACCGGTTCGCCGAGCGGACCGGCTTCGACCCCCGCGGGCTCACCACCCCCTACCTGTACTTCCGCGTCCACCCGCGGCGCGTACAGGCCTGGCGGGAGGCCAACGAGATCACGGGGCGTGAGCTGATGCGGGACGGACGGTGGCTGGTCGCCGACTGAATCCGCCGCGCCGGGATATCCGCAAGGTACAAGGCCGCGGGGCGCCAACACCCCGTGGCCGAACCCTTCGGAGGAGACATGGCACTGGTGAAAGCGGGGGTCGTGGTGCTCGACTGTGCCGAGCCCGAGAAACTCGCCGTGTTCTACAAGGAGCTGCTGGCGGCCGAGGAGACCGACGCGACCGCGAACCGCGTGGAGATCAGGGGCGCGGACGGCTTCCGCCTGGCCCTGCGCCGAGACGTCAACGCCACACCGCCGAGCTGGCCCCGGCCCGAGAACTCCCTCCAGGCCCACCTCGACTTCGTGGTGGAGGACCTGGACGACGCCGAGCGCAAGGTGGTGGAGCTCGGCGGCCGCCCACTGGAGACGAAGGACGCGGCGGGGCCCTTCGAGGAACGCGGTTACGCCGACCCCGCCGGACACTCCTTCACTCTGCGGCTGGTCACCCCGACCGCGCCCAAGCAGGGCTGAGTCAGTCGCGGCCGCCCTTCTCGGAGGCCGGCCAGACGCCCGTGGACCGCTCGATGGCCTTCGCCCCCGTGCGGTCCACGGCACTGCGCACCGCGGCGAAGATGGCGCCCTGGATCGCGGCCGCCAGGAGGATCTCCCCCCAACCGCGGTCCTGGTCCAGGGCGTCGGGCGCGTCCTCCTCGTGCCGGATCGCCATCCACGTCTTGCGGAAGGCGAGACCCGCCAGCCAGCCGCTCGACCAGCCGAGGACGAACCCGAGGGGCTGGTAGGCGAGGGGAAGCTTCTTCTTCTTGGCCATCAGGATCTCCTTGCTCTAGTGGGTCGTTGCTCGGGGGCCGGTCAGGGACGTCCCTGTTCCGGCACGCGCTCCCGCGCGGGCGGCGGCCCCGGCGGGGTCCCGTCGCCGAACGGACGGCCGCCGAGCCGCTCACGGTGATGCGGCGTCAGCCAGCCCGCCAGGTCCGGCCCGAGCGGCACGATGCCGGTCGGGTTGATCCCGCTGTGCACCTGGTAGTAGTGCCGCTTGATGTGGTCGAAGTCGACGGTGTCCCCGAATCCCGGTGTCTGGTAGAGGTCCCGGACGTAGGCCCACAGCACCTCGTTCTCCGCCAGCTTCCAGCGGTTGCACTTGAAGTGACCGTGGTAGACGGCGTCGAAACGCACGAGTGTGGTGAACAGCCTGATGTCCGCCTCGGTGATGGTGTCCCCGACCAGGTACCGCTGCCGTGCCAGCCGCGGTGTCAGCAGGTCGAGCCGGCGGAACACGTCCGCGCACGCCTGCTCGTACTCCTCCTGGTCGGAGGCGAAACCCGCCCGGTACACGCCGTTGTTGACGTCCTCGTAGACGTCCGCCATCACCGCGTCGATCTCGTCGCGCAGCGCCCGCGGATACAGGTCCGGCGCTCCCTCCCGGTGCAGGGCCGTCCACTCGGTGGCCAGGTCCAGGGTGAGCTGCTGGTAGTCGTTGGTGACGAGCTGTCCGCTGGGGATGTCCACGAGCGCGGGCACGCTCACCCCGCCCGGGTAGTCGCTCTCCCGCTTGTCGTAGGCCTCGCTGAGGTAGCGGATGCCGAGCACCGGGTCGCGGCCGTCCGGGTCCAGGGTGAAACGCCAGCTGCGGTCGTCCTGGATCGGGTCGGTGATCGCCATCGAGAGCGCGTCCTCCAGCCCGAGCAGCCGTCGCGAGATCACCGCCCGGCCGGCCCAGGGGCACGCGCGGCTGACCACCAGGCGGTACCGGCCGGCCTCCACCGGCCAGCCGTCCCGGCCGTCGGCGGTGACCCGGTCCGCGAAATGGCTCTTGGACCGTTTGAACGCCTTGTGGCCGTACGAGCTGTTGCCGTCGTCGGCGCTGCCCATGCTTCCTCCTGTCTGAGCCTGTCCTGGTGGACGCGTTCCCCGTTTTCGGGAATCGGCACGGTGTGAGTACCCGGGAGGCGGGCAGTCGGCGTGAGTGAGCGGGACATCGACGAAAGAAAAAGCAGACCGGAAGACACGCGTCACCGTCCTGGTGGCACTCGCGGCAAATCTGGTGATCGCCGTCGCCAAGGCCGTCGGCGGCCTCCTGGCGGGCTCTCCCGCGCTGCTGTCGGAGGCGGCGCACTCCGTGGCGGACAGCCTCAACGAGGTCTTCCTGCTGGCCGCGCTGCGCCGCAGCCGCCGCCCAGCGGACCGGCGACATCCCTTCGGCTACGGCAAGGAGCGGTTCTTCTGGTCGCTGATCGCGGCCGTCGGCATCTTCGTGATGGGCGGCTGCTTCTCCTTCTTCCAGGGCATCGAGGCACTCCGCAACGGCGCCGAGGAGACCCTCAGCGGCTATGTGGCCGGCCTGATCGTGCTGGGCGTGGCCTTCCTGGCCGAGGGGATCTCGCTGCTGCGGGCGCTGCACCAGGTGCACAAGCAGGGCGGCGCCGCCAAGGGCATGCGCGACCCGGCCCTGCGCACGGTCGTCGCCGAGGACGGCACGGCGGTGCTCGGCGTGACCCTCGCCATGATCGGCATGGCGCTGCACATGATCACCGGACAGGTGGTGTGGGAGGCGTCCGCGTCCCTGGCCATCGGTGTGCTGCTGGTCTACGTGGCCTACCGGCTGGGCCGCGAGGCCAAGGGACAGCTCATCGGCGAGGCCGCCGACCCGGAGTCCACCGCCCGGATCCGGGCGGTGCTGGACGCCCAGCCCGAGATCGACAGTGTGGAGGCCCTGTTCACCATGAAGATGGGGCTGGACTCGGTCCTGGTGGCCGCCCGGGTCGATCTGGTGCCGGGTCTGGACAGCGAGCGGGTCGAGGAGGTCGCCGTACGCATCAAGCGGTCCGTGTCCCGGACCGTGGCCGAGGCGGACCAGATCTTCCTCGACGTGACCGACCGGCCGGCCGCGGAGGCACGGGAAAGCCCCGCCGCGACGGGGGAACGCGGCGGGGCCTGACGCTCGGGTGCCCGGCCGGAGCCGGCTCACGCCTCTCCGGCCGAAGATTTCTCCGAAGAAATCCTCAGAACGCTTCGAGGGCGGTCAGTCGCCGTCGACGGGCTCCAGGACGAAGACCGGGATCACCCGGTCGGTCTTCTTCTGGTAGTCCGCGTACGGCGGGTAGGCCGCCACGGCACGCTCCCACCACTCGTCCTTCTCCGCCCCCGTGATCTCCCGGGCGGTGAAGTCCCGCTTGACCGGCCCGTCCTGGAGCTCGACATGCGGATCGGCCTTGACGTTGTGGTACCAGACCGGGTGCTTGGGGGCGCCGCCCAGCGAGGCGACCACCGCGTAACGACCGTCGTGCTCGACCCGCATCAACGGCGTCTTGCGGATGCGGCCGCTCTTCGCGCCGCGGGTGGTCAGCACGATGACCGGCATCCCCGTGTCCATGAGCGTGTTGCCCTTGGCGCCACCGGAGCTCTCGTACAACTCCACCTGCTCACGCACCCACTGGGTCGGGCTGGGCTCGTACTCGCCCTCAAGAGGCATGGTGTCCCTCTCCTCGTCGTCTGCCACGGGGTTCCCGCACGGCACTGCACCACAACGCGGCCCCGCGCGGGAATCATCCCTATCGGGTTCCCAGGGACCCGCCGGGGATGACGGCCACTGCGCTGACGAGCGCGTCATGGCCATCGGGACGTCCCTCGGACGATGCCGGTGTGGCCGGATACCGAGGCAGGCGGGCGGGCCGGGGCAGCCGGGATTCCAGGGCACGACAGTCCCGGGGTGTGACGCACCCTCCCAGCGGCGACGATCTTCGGCCAGATCGGCCCCGCCACCGATCTGGCCGAACTTCTCGTCGCCTTATAGATGCCCTGGGCATCTAATGAAGATCTGCACGACGCACCCTTCGTCTGCGAGGTCTTCCATGACGGAAACGGAACCCGTCGCCTTCCCCCAGGACCGGACCTGCCCCTACCACCCGCCCGTCGCCTACGACGACCTGCGAGCCGGCCCCCCGCTGTCCCGGATCCGTCTCTTCGACGGCCGTCCGGCCTGGCTGGTCACCGGACACGGCACCGCACGCGCCCTGCTCGCCGACCCCCGGCTCTCCACCGACCGCACCCGCGACGGCTTCCCCGCGCCCACGGCGCGCTTCGCGGCGATCAAGAAGCGGAGGACGGCGCTGCTGGGCGTCGACGACCCCGAGCACCGCGTCCAGCGGCGCATGATGGTCCCCGCTTTCACGCTCCGCCGGGCCACCGAACTCCGCCCGCGCATCCAGGAGATCGTCGACGAACGCATCGACGCGATGATCGCCCAGGGGCCGCCCGCCGAGCTGGTGAGCGCCTTCGCGCTGCCCGTCCCCTCGACCGTGATCTGCGCCCTGCTCGGCGTGCCCTACACCGACCACGACTTCTTCGAGGGACAGTCCCGGCGGCTGCTGCGGGGGCCCACGGCCGAGGACGTCATGGACGCCCGTGACCAACTTGAGGCGTACGTCGATGAGTTGATCGACCGCAAGCAGAAGGGGCCGGAGCCGGGCGACGGTGTGCTCGACGAACTCGTCCACGGGCAGCTGCGGAACGGCGAGCTGACCCGTCAGGATGTGATCGCCCTGGCGATCATCCTGCTGGTCGCCGGCCACGAGACCACCGCCAACATGATCTCCCTCGGCACCTTCACCCTGCTCCAACACCCCGACCGGCTGGCCGAGTTGCGCACCGATCCGGCGTTGGTCCCGGCCGCGGTCGAGGAGCTCATGCGGATGCTGTCGATCGCCGACGGGCTGCTGCGGATGGCCATGGAGGACATCGAGGTGGCCGGGAGGACGATCCGTGCGGGGGAGGGGGTGGTCTTCTCGACCTCGGTCGTCAACCGCGACGAGGACGTCTACGCCGAACCCGACACCCTCGACTGGCACCGGCCCGCCCGGCACCACATCGCGTTCGGCTTCGGCATCCACCAGTGCCTGGGCCAGAACCTCGCCCGCGCCGAACTGGAGATCGCCCTGCACACCCTCTTCGAGAGGCTGCCCACCCTGCGCCTCGCGGCCCCCGCCGAGGAGATCCCCTTCAAGCCCGGCGACACCATCCAGGGGATGCTGGAACTCCCCGTGACCTGGTAAGAGGCTCCGACGATGCACTTGGACATCGACATCGACAGGGACGTCTGCATCGGGGCGGGCCAGTGCGCCCTGGCCGCCCCGCGTGTCTTCACCCAGGACGACGAGGGCTACAGCACGCTCCGGCCCGGCAGGGAGGGCGCCGCCGACCCCATGGTCCGCGAGGCCGCCCGGGCGTGCCCCGTCGCCGCGATCACGGTGTCGGAGCGAGTGAGCTGACGCCGTCTGACGCGGTGATCACGGGGTGTGCGCGAACAGCGACCGCCGAGCCGGGACGACCATGGCGCCTTGCGCAGGCGCGGGCCGCGGGGCCCGGCAACAGCCTGCGCGCCTCGTCGGCCCAGGTGGCGGGTCGACGGGCCCGCACGACCCCCGTGCTCCCCATGGCCCCGGGGCGGCACCCCGCACAGCCGGCGGTGCCGCCCCGGGTCCATCCCGTCGCCGCCCGGCCTCAGCGGGTACGGCAGCAGCCTGTCCGCCGTGTGGGTCTCGGTGGCGGGGTGGGTGGTTCGGGTGATCACGGCGGCTGTCGTCGTGCCGCCTCGGTGGGCGTCCGGCGGTGGTTTGGCCGCCTCGCGGGCTCGGTGGCCGGGTGGTGCTTGGTGTGATGCCGTCGTGCCCGTCGCTCCGCCGGGGGAGGAGTATGGGCGGCCCGGTCATGGTGACCGTCGCCGTGTTGCCGCCCCGGTGTGCGTGCAGCAGCAGTTATGGCCCGCGGGACTTGGTGAGGCCACCGCCCCCGGGGGAGCGGGAGGGGGGCCGGC
>NZ_RSAJ01000378.1 GCF_003933965.1 Streptomyces sp. RP5T | reverse complement strand
CCCGCCCGCCTTCCCGCAGGAGACCAACCGACCCCAGGGCGGTCCGCCCTTCGGCGGCGGTGGCGCCGACGACTGGGTCATCTCCCCGCCGTCCGGCACCGCCCCCGGTGGTCCCGGTGGCGGTCCTGGTGGCCCCGGCGGTCCCGGTGGCTACGGCTACCCGCAGCCCGGCTCCACCCAGGCGCCGCCCGCGCAGGCCGGCCCGTCCTTCCCGCAGCAGCCGGCGACCTGGACCGCGACCATCGGCCCGGACCGCGAGTACTTCATGGCGATGATGCAGCGCTCCGGCCCCGAGGCCGCGGGCCTGAACCTGCCCGCGTACTCCCCGGAGCAGCAGCGTCAGCTCACCGGCAACCAGGTCACCATCGGCCGCCGCCGGCACTCCACCGGCGACACCCCCGACGTCGACCTGTCGGTGCCGCCGGAGGACCCGGGCGTCTCGCACCAGCACGCGGTGCTGGTGCAGCAGCCGGACGGTTCCTGGGCGGTCGTCGACCAGAACTCGACGAACGGCACCACGGTCAACGGCGCCGAGGAGCCCATCACGCCGTTCGTGCCGGTGCCGCTCCAGGACGGCGACCGGGTGCACGTCGGCGCCTGGACGACGATCACCATCCGCCGCGGCTAGCGAGCGGACGCGTCACCGGAGGGGCCACGCACAGGGTCCCTCCGGGTCGTCCAGCCACGCCCACTCGCGGTCGCCGCTGACCGTGACGCCGTAGCGCTCCCTGCCCGGCCGGCCCTCGCGCTCCCACAGCGCGTGGGCCTGACGCGGTTCGAGGCTGTCGCGGCTCAGCGCCAGCAGGAACCGGAACAGGTCGTCCTCCCGGGCCCGGCGCGGCACCCCGCTCGGGTCCACCGGCTCCTGGTTCCGCAGGCCCGCGCCGCGCAACGGCACGAAGTAGGCCGGCGTGTGCAGGAACCGCCCCTCGGCGTGCCCGGCGTCCCGCACGGTCAGGGCGATCAGACCGGTGGCGAGCGGGCTCAGGACGCGTGCGCCGGGACGGCACTGGGCGAGCCAGGCCGTCGGCACCGAGGCCAGGGTGCAGGTGGCGATGATCCGGTCGAAGGGGGCGCGCTCGGGCACTCCGCGCGCGCCGTCGCCGGTGACGACGACGGGGTGGTACCCGGCGGTGGCCAGATGTCTGCGCGCCGCCTCGGTGATCTCCGGCTCCAGGTCGACGGTGGTGACGTGGTCGTCGCCGAGCCGGTGCGCGAGCAGGGCCGCGTTGTAGCCGGTACCGGCGCCGATCTCCAGGACCCGGTCGCCGTCGCGTACCCGCAGTTCGGCCAGCATCATCGCCATCAGCGAGGGCTGGCTGCTGGAGGAGACGAGTTCGCCGTCGCGCAGCCGGGTGGCCAGCGGGGCGTCGGCGTAGGCCCCGCGGACCCACTTCTCCCGGGTGCGCGGGTCCGGGCTCTCGCCCCAGAGCCGCTCGTAGCCGCCCAGGACGCCCACGTAGTAGTACGGCACGAACAGGTGCCGGGGCACCGCTTCGAATGCCTCCCGCCATTCCGGGTCGGCGGCCCAGGCCCCGCTCGCGTCGATCTCCCGCACCAGCGCGGCCCGCGCGGAGGCGGCGAGTTCGGTGAGATCCCTGTCCGGAGCGTGCGCGCCCATACCTCCACTCTGCACCCGGAGCGCGAGAGGTCCTAAGCCTTGAGTCCTCCTCCACCCCGTCTGAGACCATGGTTGACGTGAAAGAGATCCGGCGCGGCACGCTTCAGACGCAGACCTTCTACGAGCAGGTCGGCGGGGAGGAGACCTTCCGCCGCCTCGTCCACCGTTTCTACGAGGGGGTGGCCGAGGACCCGGTCCTGCGGCCCATGTACCCCGAGGAGGACCTCGGCCCGGCCGAGGAGCGCCTCGCGCTGTTCCTCATGCAGTACTGGGGCGGTCCGACGACGTACAGCGACAACCGCGGCCACCCCCGGCTGCGCATGCGGCACGCCCCCTTCGTCGTCAACCGCGAGGCGCACGACGCGTGGCTGAGGCACATGCGGGACGCCGTGGACGAACTCGGCCTGTCCGAGGAGCACGAGACGCAGCTGTGGAACTACCTGACGTACGCGGCCTCTTCGATGGTGAACACCGCGGACTGATCACCGCCGACTGATCACCCCTCGGTGACCGCCGTTCACTGATTGCCGGATTCCGGTCGCGCGGTGCCGGATTCCGGTCACAATCCGGTCAAGCCCTCGCTACAAGCGCTTACCCGTGACGATCCCCTCTGGCATCCTCGCCGGAGATCTGGCGAACACGGCGGGGGGCCGGGTGACGGGGTTCGGGGGAATCGCACGTCTGGTGTTCCTGCGCGCGCGGGCGCACCGGCTGCTGCTGGCCGCCGCGTTGCTCACGGTCCTGCTCACCACGGCGGTCCTCGCGACCCTCACCGCCTACTCCGGCGCGATCGGCGACGCGGCCCTGCGGCACTCCCTCGCGGACCCGCGCAACGCCGCGGACACCGCGCTGGTCGTCAAGGCCGGCGTACCCGAGGAGCGCCGTGCGGCCGCCGGCACCGCCGTACGCGCGGTGGCGCGGCGGACGTTCGACGGGCTGCCGGTGACCGTGCGGACCTTCCTGCGGTCGGGCCCGTACGCGCTGCCGCGGTCGCTGCGGCCCGAGCCGACGCGTTCCGAGGACCCGGACCTGACCCACTTCGCGGCACTGGACCGCAGCCGGCTGCGGCTGGTGGAGGGGCGGCTGCCGCGGCCCGCCGAGGGGCTGGTCGAGGTGGCGCTCCCGCAGTCCGCCGCCCGCGCCCTGCACCTCGGCCCCGGCGCCCGCGTCACCCTCGCCGACCGGCTGCGCGGCCCCGCGGTGCGGGTCACGGTGACCGGCCTGTACCGGCCCGTGCGCGCGGACGACCCGTACTGGCTCCTGGACGAACTGCACGGCCGGGGTGTCAACAAGCTCGATTTCACGACGTACGGCCCCCTGCTCGCCGATCCCGGCGTGCTGGCCGACGGCACGGTGAGCGTCGGGACGTCGGGATGGCTGGCGTCGGCCGACTTCTCGACGGTGACGACCGCCCGCTCGGACGCGCTGCGCAGGTCGGCCGTCGCGGGCAACGCGGCGCTGCGCAAGGAGGCGTCCCTCAGCGGCGCCACGACCGCGTCGACCGCGCTGCCCGAGGTCCTCGACCGCGCCGACCGCTCCCTGCTGGTCTCCCGCTCGACGCTGCTGATCGTCGCCCTGCAACTGGTGCTTCTCGCGGGCTGCGCCCTGCTGCTGGTGGCGGGGCTGCTGAGCAGTGAGCGCACGGGCGAGAGCCGGCTGCTGCTGGCGCGCGGCGCCTCCCGTGCCCGGATCGCGGGCCTCGCCGCCCTGGAGGGGGTGCTGCTCGCGGCGCCCGCCCTGCTGTGCGCTCCCCTGCTGGCGGGCCCGCTGACGCGGATGCTGGCCGGGCGGGGACCGCTGGCCCGGATCGGGCTGCACCTGGAGGTGTCCTGGGGCGGGCGGCCAGGGGTGTGGCTGGTGGCCGCCGCGGTGGCGCTCGGGTGCGCGCTTGCGGTGACCCTGCCCGCGCTGACGTCCTCGTTCGCGCGCGGCCGGGCCCGGGCGCTGCCGGGTGCGGTGCGCGCGGGCGCGGACGTCGGGCTGCTGGCCGTGGCCGGTGTGGCGTACTTCCAGCTGAGCCGCCAGACCTCCGGTGCCGTCTCCGACGACACCTCCGGCACGCTGGGCGTGGATCCGCTGCTGGTGGCGGCGCCCGCGCTCGCGCTGCTGGCCGGGACCGTCCTGACGCTGCGGCTGCTGCCGCCGCTGGCCCGGCTCGCCGAACGCCGGGCGACCGGCGGGCGCGGGCTGACCGCGGCCCTGGCGGGCTGGCAGATCGCCCGCCGCCCGATGCGCGGGGCGGGCCCGGTGCTGCTGCTGGTCCTCGCGATGGCGCTGGGCATGCTGGCGATCGGCCAGGGCGCCTCCTGGGACCGTTCGCAGTCCGACCAGGCGGACTTCCGCGCCGGGACACCGGTGCGGGTGCTGGTCTCCGGGGACTCGGGCCTCGGCCGCACCGAGCAGTACGCGGCCGTGGCGGGCGTACGGCGGACCGCGCCCGCCGCCCGCTCCGAACTGCCGCTGTCCGGAAGCCGGGTGGCGACCGTGCTGGCGTTGGACACCTCGCACGCCTCGATGCTCATCCGCCCCGATCTGCACACCGGGCCGTTCCTCCGGGGCCTCGCCCCCCAAGGCGCGGTCGCGGGGGTGAAGGTGCCCGCGGGCACGACCCGGCTGCGGCTGACGGCGACCCTGCGCAGCGCGGTCCCGAGCACGACGGTCCAGGCCGCCGTCACCCTGGTGGACGGCTACGGCACCCCCTACCGGCTCCCGGCCGGCGAACTGCCCGCCGACGGCCGGGCACACCCGCTGGACGTCTATGTGGCCGGCGGCCCGCTGACCCTCACCTCCCTGGAACTGGTGGTTCCCGTCCCGGGCGGCAAGGCCGAGAAACACCGCCTGACCCTCGGCGAGTTGACGGCCGAGGACGCTGAAGGGGCGGTGCGGCGGCTCCCGTTGCCGACCGGCTGGGTGGCCGACTCGCAGAGCGACACGGCGAGCTCGACGGCGAACCCCAAGGCCAAACCCACGCAGCCGCGCCTGAGTTCGGGTCCCGGCGGGCTGAGCGTGACCTACGGAACCGGGTTCATTCCGTGGGACGACTCCTGGACCTCGGGGTCGCTGACGGTCCGGCTCAAGGCCCCGCAGCCGAGGGCGGCCGGCGTCACGGGCGTCGCCACCGAGAGCTTCCTGACCGCGGCGGGCGCGGCCGTCGGGGAGAGCCTGGACGTGCCGCTGAACGGGGAGACGGTCTCGGTGCGGATCGTGCGCACGGTAAGGGAGTTGCCCACCGCCTCGGACAGCGGCGGGGCTCTGCTGGTCGATCTGCGGACCGTGAACCGGGAGTTGCAGGAGCAGGACGGCCGAGGTGTGGAGCCGACCGAGTGGTGGCTGTCGACGCGGCCGGGCGCGTCGGCCGAGGTGGCGGCGGCCCTGCGGGCCCGGCCCGACATGGACCCCGCGCAGGTCGTGGTGCGGGACGAACTCGCCGGGCAGCTCCGCGACGACCCGTTCGGCGCGGGCCCCGAGGCCGCGTTCGCCGCGGCGGCCGCGGTGGCGGCGGCGCTGGCCGCGGTCGGGTTCGCGGTGAGCGCGGCCGGGTCGCTGCGGGAGCGCGGCGCGGAGTTCGCCGTACTGCGCGCCCTGGGGGCCCCGCGGCGACGGCTGGCCCGGGCGGTCGCCGTGGAACAGGGCGTCCTGGTGGTGCTGGCGCTGCTGGTGGGCGCGCTGCTGGGCGCGGCGCTGACCCGGGCGGTGGTCCCGCTGATCGTGCTGACGGACGAGGCGGCCAGACCGGTCCCGCGGGTCCTGGTCGAGTTGCCGCTCGCGCAGGCGGCCGCACTGCTGGCGGCGGTGGCCCTCGCCCCGCTCCTGGTCACGGCGGCGCTGGCGCTGCGGCGGGGGGATCCGGCGCGGGCGCTGCGTGAGGGGGGTGAGTGAGGTGAGGTTCCTCAGGAGGGCCGAGCCGGGGGGCCGCGGGGAGAGCGTGCCCTGGGTGCGCACCCGGCTGCGGACCGCGCCGGGCACCGCGTTCTGGCTCGCGCTGCTGGTCGCGCTGACCGCCTGCCTCGCGGCCGCGTTCCCACGAGCGGTCGACCGGTACGAGGACTCCGGGCTGCGCCGGGCCGCCGAGCAGGCCCGCCCCGACCGGACCAGCGTCGAGGTGTACGCCCCGCCGCCGTCCATGATGCTGTCGCCGCGCGAGCGGGAGGACGTGCTGCGCCCCGAACTGCTGGCCAGGCAGTACGCCAAGGTCCGCGCCGAGATCCCGGGCGCGCTCGTCCTCGACCCGGAGCAGTCGACGTACGGCGTGCGCACCACGATGGACATGCCGGTGCCGGACCCGTGGCTGCCGCGGCCGACGGGCAAGCCCGCGGAAGTGACCGTGGTCGCCCAGTCGGGCCTGGGCGCCCACTCCTCGCTCGCCCGGGGGCGTCTGCCGCGGGCGGACGGGAACGTGACCGCGACCACCCCCGAGCTGGAGGCGGCGGTCACCGTGGAGACCGCCAGGACCCTGCACATCAAGGTGGGTTCGGTGATCCACGCGCCCGCGGCCGTCGGCACCCTCCCCGTCCGCGTCACGGGCATCGTCACCCCGCACGACCCCGAGGGCGCCTACTGGTCGACCCGGCCCACCCTGCACACCCCGTCCCTGATCCGCGAGCCCGCGCCGTCGATCGACATGCACTGGCTCGGCGCCCTGCTCATCGCCCCCGAGGCGGCCCCGGTCCTGCTGGCCACACCGGGCCGCCCGGAGCGATACTGGCAGCTGGCGCCCGCCGCGCAGGACCTGCGGGCCCGCGACACCCCGGCGCTGCGGTCCGCGCTCGCGTCCCTGGAGGCCGGGCCGGTCCTGCGGAAGGTGCGCCTGAGGATCGACGGCCCGGTGACGGGGCTGACGGAGATCACCGGCCAGACCGAGGTCCTCACCGACCTCGACGAGGTCCTCGTCGCCTACGACCGGTTCCGCGCGGGAGTCGCGCCGCTCGTCGCGGTCGCCGCGTTCGGCACCGGCACGGTCGCCGCCGTCGTCCTCCTGATGGCGGGCGGCCTCACCGCCGACCGGCGGCGCGCCGAACTGGCCCTGCTGCGGGCCCGTGGCGCCTCCCTCGGTGCGCTGACGGCCCGCCTGTTCGCGGAGACGGCGGTCGTGGCCGTCCCCGCGGGCGCCCTGGGCCTGGCCGCCGCGCTCGTCGCCGTCCCCGAGGGCCGCTCCCGGTACGCGGTCGCGGCGGCCGTGGCGGTCACCGCCGTCACCTGCGCCGCCCTCCCGCTGCGCGCCGCGGCCGCCCACCGCGTGGTCCGCGTCCACACCGGCCGCGAGGACATCTCCGCCGTACGACCGTCCCGGCGCCGTACGGTCGCCGAGCTGACGCTGCTGGTACTGGCGGCCGGCGCGGTGGAGTCGCTGCGCCGCCGCGGCGCCTCGGGCGGCTCCGCCGACCTCGTCTTCCTGGCGCCCGTGCTGGTGGGCGTGATCGCCGCCCTGGTCCTGGTCCGGCTGTACCCGCTCCCGCTGCGCGGCCTGGCCCGCCCGGCCGCCCGGCTGCGCGGTGCCCTCGCCCATCTGTCCCTGGCCCGGGCGGGCCGCACCTCGGCCTCCGCCGTGCTGCCGCTGCTCGCCCTGCTGACCGCCCTGACCACGGCGGCCTTCGGCGGCTCGGTCCTCGCGGGCGTCCAGGAGGCCCGCGACCGGGCGGCTCTCCTCTCGGTCGGCGCCGACGCGCGCGTGGAGACCATGGCCCCGCTGCCCTCGGGACTGCCGGACCGGCTGCGCGGGTCACCGGGGGTCAGCGACCTGTCCGCGGTGAGCACCTCCGACGCCAAGCCGGAGAACGGGGCCCAGTCGTTGCCGCTGGTCGGGGTGGACCCCGCGGACTACGCGGCCCTGTCGTCCCGGACGGACATCGGTGCCTTCGCGGCGGCCCGGCTGCGGGCAGGGGCCGCGGGCGCGCCGGTCCCGGCCCTGGCCTCCACGGCCACCGCCCGCACGTACGGCACCCGTCCCTTCCCGGTCCTCCTCCCGGACGGCAGCTCGCTCACCGTCCGCATCACCGCCGTCCTGGACCGCACGCCGGCGGTGGTGGGCTCGGACTTCCTGGTCGTGAACCGCGAGGCGCTGAGCCCGGCGACCGCCCGCCCGACGGCGCTGCTGCTGACGGGGCGGCAACTGGACGGGGCCGCCCTGCGCAAGGCGGCACCCGAGGCGGCGTCCGTGCATCTGAGGTCCGAGGAACGCACGCGGTTCGTCGACTCGCCCCTCCAGACCGGCGCGGAGGGCGTCTACGTGACGGCGGTGGCGGCCGGCACCGGCTACGCGGTCCTGGCCCTCCTCCTGTCCCTCCTGCGCACGGCCCCCGAACGCACGGCCCTGCTGGCCCGCCTGCGCACCATGGGCCTGACCCGGGCGGCGGGCCGCCGCCTGCTGATCCTGGAGTCCCTGCCCCAGGCCTTCCTGGCCGCCCTCGGGGGCGCGCTCACCGGCTGGGCCACCATCCGCCTGCTGTCCCCGGGCGTCGACCTGACGGCCATCGCCCTGCACGCGGCCGAACCCGCCGCGACCGCGGCGCGGTTGCGCACCGACGCCCTGTCCCTGGCGGTACCGGCGGTGGCCGTGCTGCTGCTCGCGGTGGGGATGGGGATCGGGC
>NZ_RSAJ01000377.1 GCF_003933965.1 Streptomyces sp. RP5T | reverse complement strand
GGGTGGGGGTTCGGGTGGAGATCGTGGTGGAGTGACGGGGCGTAGAGACGCGCCGCCTCGGTCGACTCAGCCGAACGCGCTGACGGCGAGATCGGCCGATGGGAACCGCAAGTTGAGATTGCTGCCAGTGTTGACCGCCACATAGCAGCCGTACAGGACCTTGGCGAGCTCCCCTCCGTTCATCGCCCGCACCTGCCGACCGTCGTCCGGGACGTGGTGGGCGCTGGTGTACACGTCCAGGTGACGCTCGCCGTCGTCGCCGTCGCGGAAGCGCAGCTTGCCGTCCGCCTCGACGGAGACCAGCACGGTGCCCGCACGGAGGGCGTCCAGGAATGCCTCGGCCGTGCCTCGGCGAGCCCGGAACGCCTGCAACGCGGCTTCCACGTCATTCTCCGGAGCACGCCACCGCAGCGCGGTGAGGGTGGGCTCGTAGTCGGGGTTGAAATGGAACTCGCCGATCTCGCCGTTCTCGTCGATGGGCCAGCCGCCCAGCTTCCCCTGGTCCGGCACCTCGCCGTGCGGATTGGTGTAGGCCGGGTCGATGGCGAAGATCACCCTGCCGGCGGGCGCCGGGCGGAACGCCGCATCTCCTCGGTCACCTGGGGTGCGAGCATCTTCGGGCCGCGGAAGGGGATGACGGGGTACGCATGGATCTTCAGATCGCGTGGCTCGCGGTGCCACTTGCCGTCGCCGACGATCTCTTCCCTCAATGCCGCCAGGCTGGGCGCCTCCTGCCACGGACCGGGCAGCGCCCGCCCCGGGAACGGGTAACCGCCTTGCTGCACCATTTCGGCCAATGCCTCGGTGGGAGCGAGGCCCCGTTGTTTCGCGGATCGCCGCAGGTCTCTCCAGAAGCCGCTGGAATTACTGGCGTCAGGGCCCTGTTCGCGGCGCACCACATAGCTGACGGCCCCCTCCGCATCCGAAGCGAACAGGGCACCCAGGATCCCCTCTATATTGGCCACCACGACGTACTGCACGGGGCCGTTCGCCCGCAGCACGTAGTCGTCGGGGCCGCCAATCAGGCGTGGCTGCAGGTCATCCGCGAGCCGGGAGAAGGGCCTCTCCTCGGAGTGCTCATCAGGCCTGTGCTGCTCACTCATTGATGGATCTTTCCGTAGATCTGCCACTGCCCGTGCGCATCCTCGAATGCTTCGGTGATCGTGTACTTATTGCCGTTGCCGAGCAGCAGTTCACGCTCATTGGCGCCGTAGTGGCTCAGCTTCTCCACCCACAGGCCCGGCGTTCCCTCGGGCGCTCGTGGAAGTCTCTCAAGGAGAAATCCGCCGCTCCCGCAATCGGCGTATCCGACGAACAGCAACAGAAGACGGACCAGAAGGCCGCCATCGTCTGGACCGTCATCAGTGTCGTAGGCCTGGCCCTTGTCGGCCTGGTCATCCTCCTGATCGTGAAGCGATCCAGGCAAGGCAGGAACGGCAACAGCGGACTCGGCGCCCCCGTCAGCTACCGGCAGTACGGCCAGCAGCCCTACCCGCAGCAGAACCCGTACCAGCAGCCGGTCTCACCACAGCCACACAATCCGTACCAGCAGCAACCCGCCCCGCCCCACAACCAGCGGCCGCCCCAGCAGTAGCCGTCAGCAGAGGGTGATCAAGCCCAAAAACGTGGCGAAGCCGCTGGGAGCCTCCGCTTTCAGCGGATACAGCCGCACCTCGTGAGCGAGTTCCGATGAGTTTTGAATCAGCAGCCGTTGGCCTTGGCCACGACCGGAACAAGCTTTTTCACCAACTGCGTGAGCGTCTTGTCCGCCTTGGAGAGATCCTTGGGGTAGAACGCCAGGATCTCCACTGAGAAACTGGTTCTGGGAAGGTCGCCCGCATCGGGCGAGTAACCAGGGCACGCTGCCACCGCCACAGCACCACGGGAGTACAAGGCGACGTCGCCAGAGGCCTCGACGGTGACCTTCTTGTTTCCGCTGCCGTACTCGGTGGCCCTCTTCTCGGCGATTTGGCGGGCAGTTGGTGTGTCCTCGTGGAAGAAGCTGCTGACGAGGAGTTTCTTGGCGTTGTCGACCGCATAGTCGCACCCCGAAGCGTACTTTCCGTTGTCGAGGGCGTCGCCGGTGTGCGTCAGCTTGCTCCCTGGTGGAAAGAGGGGCTCGATAGCCTGCTTCCCCACGTGTGCTCCGCACAAGGTGTCAGGCAAGGCATATGCGACTTCGGGCTTCTCCTCACCGGAGCAGGCAGCAAGCAGAAGCGCGGTGGCAGAAAGTACTGCGCAGCCCATACGGCGGCTGGACCAGCGGTCAGCCATGGTATTGGTCCCCCCACTCGGCTCCGGTGGCGTGGCTCTGGTCGACCTCTCGACCTACGGCGTCCTGCAAGTCCTCGCTCCCTCCGGAACGGGCGATGTCAGCGCGGACCGCCTCCCGCAACGCCGACTCACCGCTGGTGTAGCTTCTGCCCGCCTCGCTCTGGGCCTCGTTGGTAGTGTCGTGGTACAGCCTGTTGGCCACGTTCTCCTGGATGTCCTCGATCGCCCAGCCTGCGACGTCGCCAACGACCGGGACCTTGATGGCACCTGTAGCCAGGCCCAGGCCGCGACCGACCCACTTGTTGGCGGTGTCGACGCCTTCGTTGTACTCGGCGTCCCCGTGTGCGTGCGTGTCATGAACGGCGTGAGCACGGGCAGCGCTCATGATGCCCGCGACCTCGGCTCCCGGGTGCGCGGCCGAGGAGACGCGCTGGGTGAGGGAGACGTCGCTGTCGTCCGGTCCCTTGATCTCCGCGTCGATGACTGCCGACGTATAGGCCTGCTGAGAGCCAGTGAGCGCGGCATAGGCCTCAGGATCCTGGCTGACCTGATAGAGGAATTCCTTGGCCACCTCGGGGTCCAGATCAGCACTCGTACCTTGAACCGGCAAACCGCTCTGGCCGCTGATCGAGCGTTGGATGTCGCCCATGTACTCGGCGCCGATGTTGCCAAGACTGTCGCTTGCAGCTGCGTAGGGGGCAGTCCCCTCGTCGCTGTTGAGAAGTCCGCCGGCATCAGGACCACTGAACTTGTTGATCACTTGGGAAGCGAGAGCAGCCTGTTCCGGACTGTGCGCGAGCGGACCTGTAGAAGGGTCGGCACCAGCGGGACGGCCGGTCGTACCTGCTTCGAGGGCGTGGCCCAGAGCATCCGGGAAGTCGTTCATGGAATCCGCCACCGCGTCCGGGTCGTGCCCCGTGATGTCCGGGAAGGACTTGTAGTCCTTGTTGACGAGGTAGTCCAGGTAGTTGTTGGAACCGTCGACGTCGAGGGTCTCCTGAGGTTGGCCCTTCGGGGAACCGTCCTGTGCGTACTCCTGCATGGGTGGCGTGAAATAGTCCGTCGCCGCCTTCGGGCTGTGCCCCAGCGCCTCCAGCACGCTGTTCATCGGGTCGTAGCCCGCGCCGTTCTTGCCGGAGGGGTTGAAGCCGTAGCTGGAGTCGCCGAAGTCGCTCTTCGTGCTCGCAAAGAAGTACGGCTCCTTGGCGTGGAGTTGGGTGACATGTTCCGCGATCGGAGTGAGGAAGGAGGAGTCGTAGTCGCCGTAGCGGAGGATGTCGCCGAGGAGCTGGTAGCCGTAGGGGCCCTCGCGCATGCTGTCCGGGTACAGCGGAATGTGCTGGGTGCCGAGCTTGCGGAGTTCGGCGGCCCACTTTCCATCCAGATGCGGTTTGTTGTCCGAGTTGGTGGCGGTGGCCAGGTTGTTGCCCATGTTGCGCTGCAGCTGCTGGAGCAAGGCCTTGCGTCCGTCACTCGCGTCGGCGGTCTGCAGGGCGAGCTGGCCGTAGAACTGGAGCGTGCCCTTCTGGCCGAGCTGCTTGTAGAAGTTGGTGGAGAACTCCGCGTCGCCCTGGTTGGACTTCAGCAGGTGATTGAGCTCGGTGAGCTCCTTGTCCGTGAGCTTGTCGCCCTTCTTCATCAGCTCGGCCGCGTGGGTGGCGTCGGCGGAGTCCAAGGTCATGACGACCTTGGAGTTGAAGTTGTCCGTGTAGCCGCCGAGGTCACGGCGCAGGGCCCAACAGGCGGTGTCGTCGGCGTCGGCGGCACGCTGGAGTACGGCCGTGATGCGGGCGGCGAAGGCGTCGCAGGCCTGCTGCTGTTCGCGGATCAGGGCCTGGCCGTCGGGGTCCCGGCGGCCGATGGAGTCCTGGGAAGCGTCGTTGCGCGGGGTGACGACTCCCGTCGCGCTCACGTGCAGGTCCTGCTTCTTGGCCTCGACGTCGGCCAACTTGTGGAGATCGCTCTTCGTCTTCGTCAACTCCGCGTGGAGGGAGGCGAGGACGCCGGCGATGCCTTCTGCCTCCTTCTGGGCGTCCGCGAACTCCTGGTGCGCGTCACGTACGTCGTTGGCCGCCTTGCCCGCCGTCAGAGCAGGCTGGTGCCAGCCTGCCTGCTTGAAGGGTCCGGCCACCTCGTCGCCGTACGCGGTGTGCAGGCCCTTGAACTTGGTGGCCGTCTCCCGCCAGCGGTCGGCTGCCGCTTTGAGGTTGCTGAGGTTGAGGTGGTACAGCTGCTCGTACGTCGGCATGGCTGCGGTAGGTCCCCGTGGTGTGGTGATCTCAGCGGGCGGTGGCGGGTTCGCTCGGGCTCAGCCGAAGGGCGACGGCTTGCCGGACAGGGAGCGCATCGTCTGCGTGTTCGCTGTCTCCGTGCTTTGGTAGAGCAGGCCCGAGCCCCCGGACTGACGGGAGAGGCTCTCGCACTTGGACGCGAGCGCCGAGACTTGGCTCGACCATGTCTCCGCCAGACCGCCGAGTGCTCCGCCGAGACCGCCGTCCCAGTTGCCACTGCCGAAGTCCTTGGACGCCGAGCGGGTCTCGTCCACCGGGTGGGCGCCGGTGGCCCGCGTCCGTCCTGCCATCTCCTGCGCGCCACTGCCAGCACGATTCAGTGCTGCCGGATCCTCGATGTCCGTTCCGCCAGACATGTCCCGTCCCCCGAGTCGGCTCCCGCTCCTCATCCGGCGGAAGTCTTCGATAGGTGAAGCAAATTCATCTGCGATGCGTAAGCAAAATATCACCGCGATGCGCGGCCTCCCGAGGGGATTTGACGCGATTCCGCTCTCGGGACACCGGTCCACGCGGCGGATGCGTGGCGCCCGTCGGCGGGCACGCGGCCTGGGCGCAGATCCGGCTACTGCCGACTGGCAGGCACAGCCGCAGAGGCACACCGGCACCAGCCCAGTGCCGGATGTACGCGCCACTCCGGCGACAACTCGGCGCCCTCCGCCGCGCATGAGGCCGGAAATCTGCGTGTCGGCGCCCATCACCGGCAGTGTGGAGTTGTCGAGAACGCAGTGCTCGATCTGCGGGTCAGCTCTCCCCCCGCGGGAACGACACCTCCACCCGGCGGTTCTTCTTGCGGCCCGCTTCCGTCGCGTTGGAGGCGATCGGGTAGTCCTCGGAGTAGCCGCGGACCTCGTAGGTGATGCCCGCGTCCTTCAACTCCTGGTCCAGGACGTCCTGTACGGCGTTGGCGCGCTGGCGGGAGAGGGTGCGGCCGTGGGCGTAGCTGCCGAGGTTGTCGGTGAAGCCGAAGACGCGGATCCGGGTGGCGTTCTGGTTCTTGATCTCGGCGGCGATCGCGGAGATACGGGCCCTCGCCTCGCCGTTCAGCTTCGCGCTGTCCTTGCCGAACAGGACCTCCGCCTGGAGGGCGAACTTCACGTCCGCGTTGGTGTCCTCGCGGCGTTCGTCCCCGCTCTGGTCCTCGACGACCTGCTTGATGTCCAGGACCTTCGGTTCGGCGAGGGTGGCGCCTTCCGGGAGCTTGAGGTCGGGGTCGTTGGGGTCCACCTCGACGGGCGCGGTGGCGGAGGGTTCGGTGCCCGGAGGGACGCTGGGGCCGCCGTCGTCGGCCCGGGCGGGCGTGAGGGTCAGCGCCACCATGAGCGACGTGAGCGTGATGGCCAGGGCCAGGCGGGGTGGGGTCCGGGTGGTGGTCATGGTGGGCGTCATCCGGAGATCTGGATGGTGGCGGAGGCGAAGGTGGGGAGCTGGAAGGTGACGTCGGTGGTGTTGGCCGGGGGGGCCGGGAACTGGATGAAGACGGCCAGGGATTCGCCGGGTTGCAGGGAAGAGAAACCCGTCGTCGTCAGTGGTCGGCCGTCCGTGTCGCGCAGCACGTAGTAGCGCTTCTTCGAGGCTGCGTCGACCAGGGTCGCGCCTCCGAGTGACATACCGTGCCGGAGGATCTCCGTCTCGTCTCCGCGCACCGCGGGCGGAATGGTGATGCGCTTGGAGCCGTCGTTCTTCAGGGTGCCGTTCACTGTGACAAAGCCGCCGGCGTCCCGGGTGGCCGTGGTGATCTGCAGCAACAGCCCGCTGGAACCCTTCAGTTCCGCCATCGGCTCGTCGGACTCGCCCTCCTGAGTACTCGGGTCGCTGCCACCCGTGCGGGAGGCCGACGCCGAAGTCTCCGGTTTCTTGTCGTCGCCGCCTCCGCTGCAACCGGCCACACCGACGGCCAGTCCGGCCGCGATCACCAACGCGACCATCCCCTTGCGGGCCTTCGCCGTGAACCGAATGCTCATCACTCCGCTTCCTTCGTCACTCGTCGTTCGCTCGTGCCAGATGGACGTCGAAGAGGTCCTCCGGTCCCGGAAGGTCCGTGAGGTGCTCGGGGTCCAGGGTCCACTCGCGGCCGTCCTTGCAGGTGAGCTTCGGCAGCACATCCGCGTCCGCGTCTTCGCCGGGTAGTTTGAAGTCGCAGAGTCCTTTGATGACCGCCGTGGCCGTATCGGTGGACTGGCGGCCCTCGACTCCGGGGACAATGGAATCACCGATGGTCTTGTTCGTCCTGACTTCGACCGTGTAGCCAGGCGGTACCCCGGGCAGCGACTGGCAGCCCAGTCCGGTGGCATCGTTCTGCGCGGCCAGTTCGTACGCGCGGGCGCAACCGTCGAATTCGACTCCCACGCCGTTGAAGATGTCCAGCCACTTCGTGGGGTCGAGGATGTTCTCCACCCACTTGTCGGTGAGCTTGTCCCGTGTGTCCAGGGCCGCCGCCAGCGCCGCCGCGTCGGCCGCCGTCCGGGCCCCGTTGCGATTCGCCGCGGCCTGGCCTACCGCGAGAAAGGCGAACGCGAGAAAGAGCAGGCCCGCCACCACCGTGATGTAGATGGGGAAAGCCTGCCCTGCGTCGTCGTGTCTGCGAGGCCCGGTCAGCCGCTGATGACTTCGTTGACCTTGTCCACGATCGCGGTGTAGATCGTGTTGCCGATGTCCGTCCCCGTGATCGCCAGCACGATCGCCACCACCACCGCGATGATGCCCAGGTACTCGACCGCGGTCTGACCCTTGTCGTCGTTGAACCGGTTGCTCATCGTGTGACCCTTCGGTGTCGCCGCCATCGACAACCGGAACGTAGTCCCGCGGATCGCGTTCCGCGCAGGGCCCCTGGGCCCAAATCCGGGCCCAAGCTCGTGTCGTCACGGCTCACCCCACCCCTCGGCCCGAACTCGGCGCCGTGCCCAGCCACTTCGCGGCCGCCTCGGAGCGGCTCGTGCTGTGGAGCTTGGCGAAGATGCGGTTGATGTGGTTCTTGACCGTCTTCTCGCTGATGAAGCAGGCGGCGGCGATCTGCTGGTTGGTCATGCCGGATGCGATGAGGTCCATGATCTCCGCCTCCCTCGCGCTGAGTTGGAAACGCGACCTGTCCGAGGACGACTGTCCCACAGATGATTGCAGTTGCGAAAGCCCTTTGAGGGGGATTCGCGGTACGGAGGTGGGGACATGGGGGTCTACGTGTGCATTCGCATCGCGTAGTTGGGACAGCACGGCGCCGGCCGCCGTGGGGGTGAGGTGGGTGCGGCCCCGCGCGGTGTCCCGGACGGCCGCGGCGAGCTGGTCCGCCGTGAACTCGCCGTGGACGAGGTAGCCGTCGGCTCCCCTGCGCAGCGCCTCCTGGACGGTCTTCGGCTCCCCGCTGTACGTCAGCATCAGCACCGGGGCGATCGGCACCAGGTACGGGAGCGCCGAGAGGCCGTCGACGCCCGGCATCCGGACGTCCAGCAGGATCACGTCCGGGCGGTGCCGGCTCGCGGCCCCATGGGCCTCGCGGCCGTCCGCCGCCTCCGCCACGACCGTGAGGTCCGCGCGGCCCGACAGGAGGGCGGTGAGGCCCGCTCGGACCACCGGGTTGTCGTCGGCGACGACGATCCGGACGGGGGTGGCCGGGGCCGTCGGGAACAGGGCGACCGGTGGGGCGGGGTGCTC
>NZ_RSAJ01000376.1 GCF_003933965.1 Streptomyces sp. RP5T | reverse complement strand
GGGCTCGGGGCCGCACTCGGGGCCTTCGACGGGACCGGGGCGTTCTCCGCTCTGCCCGCGGACGACTGGGCCCGGGCCGATCCCGCCGGGCCGCTGTCGCCGCCCGCCCACAGCCCGAGACCCACTCCGGCCGCGACGGTGACGGCGACCGCGCCCGCGATCAGCCCTCGTGTCTGCTTCTCCGGTCGCTTCCTGTGCTGGCTCACATCGTCAACCTAGGGCCTGGGGAGTGGGGGCCGTGTCCACCACACGTTCCGAAACTCTCCCGTGCGGGTGAAATTCGGGCATCCGTCGGACAGGTCATGTCCACTCTCGATAACGTGATGTCACACCGCTCACAGCTTCCTCTGTCGAAACACACGTGACGCCCACACATACTCCCGGCCGACTGGCCATACCGCCCCTTCCCACCGTCCTGGACGCCTTCAACCTCGCGCCCGCCGACGAGGCGCGGCCCCTGCTCCTGGACTGTCTGGGCAGCCTCCGCTGGGCGGAGCGGGTCCTGGCCCACCGCCCCTATCCCACGGTGGACGCCCTGCTGGCGGCCGCGGACGAGGCGGCGTACGACCTGACCGCCTCGGATCTCTCCGAGGCCCTCGCGGCCGAGACCCTGCCCACCCTGCCGGACGGGATCTATTCGGCAGCCCACATGGCCCTGGACGCGGCCCACGCCGCCTACGAGTCCCGCTTCGGCCACGCCTTCGTCATCTGCCTGGACGGCCTGCCCGCCGACGAGGCCCTGGACCATGTGCTGGCAGGCATCCGGTCACGATTGACAAACGATCCCGAGGACGAGCGGGTGGTGGCGGCCGAAGAACTCCGCCGCACGGCGAGGGGGCGCCTGGTGTCCTCCCTCAGGGGCGCGGAGAGCGCCGCGACCGGCCCTCACCCCGCACCCGGCGCATAACCGGACACACTACCTCATTAGTCGCCCGGTTCCCCCATCTGCGTGCCACTTTGATCACACAGATAGGCCCGGCGTAAGCGTTCCGACAACACGTCGCTACGATGCTGGGGGCCGGTGGACCGTACCCGGCCGGGCCCGACCGACAGCACAAGCCGGCAGGCCCCGATACCCCGCTCCCGGAGGGACTTCCGTGCCGGCTGGAACGCTGTACCGCGGCCGGGAAGGAATGTGGTCCTGGGTGGCTCATCGAGTCACCGGCGTCCTCATCTTCTTCTTCCTGTTCGTTCACGTGCTGGACACCGCTCTCGTCCGTGTCTCACCCGAGGACTACGACAAGGTCGTGGCCACGTACAAGACCCCGCTCGTCGCGTGCCTGGAGTACGGCCTCGTGGCCGCCATCCTCTTCCACGCGCTCAACGGCCTGCGCGTCATCGCCGTCGACTTCTGGTCGAAGGGCCCGCGCTACCAGAAGCAGATGCTCTGGTCCGTCGTGGGCCTGTGGGTCGTGCTCATGATCGGGGCGATCTACCCCGTCCTCGGCCACGCCGCTCGTGAACTGTTCGGGAGCTGATACCGATGGCGACCACTGAAACCACCGCTTCCGGCATCGGCCCCGTCGAGGGCGACTCCGGCTACGGCGTCGACAACCCGGCGCCCCTGATCGAGGCCCCGCGCAAGCGCACCAAGAAGACCCCCCGCTCGACCCGCGGCAACTTCGAGATGGCCGCGTGGCTCTTCATGCGCCTGTCGGGTGTCGTGCTGGTCGTCCTGGTCATCGGCCACCTGCTGATCCAGCTGGTGCTGGACGGCGGCGTCTCGAAGATCGGCTTCGCCTTCGTGGCCGGCCGCTGGGCGTCCCCGTTCTGGCAGGTCTGGGACCTGATGATGCTGTGGCTCGCGATGCTGCACGGCGCCAACGGCCTGCGCACGATCATCAACGACTACGCGGAGCGCCCGAACACCCGGCTGTGGCTCAAGGGCCTGCTCTACACCGCCACGGTGTTCACCATCCTGCTGGGCACGCTGGTGATCTTCACCTTCGACCCGAACATCCGCTAGGCACGGGGCTGCGAGAATCATGAAGATCCACAAGTACGACACCGTCATCGTCGGCGCCGGCGGCGCGGGCATGCGCGCGGCCATCGAGTCGACGAAGCGCAGCCGCACCGCGGTCCTGACCAAGCTCTACCCCACCCGCTCCCACACGGGCGCCGCGCAGGGCGGCATGGCCGCCGCGCTCGCCAACGTGGAGGAGGACAACTGGGAGTGGCACACCTTCGACACGGTCAAGGGCGGTGACTACCTGGTCGACCAGGACGCCGCCGAGATCCTGGCGAAGGAGGCCATCGACTCGGTCCTCGACCTGGAGAAGATGGGCCTGCCGTTCAACCGCACCCCGAACGGCACCATCGACCAGCGCCGCTTCGGCGGGCACTCCCGCAACCACGGCGAGGCCCCGGTCCGCCGGTCCTGCTACGCCGCGGACCGCACCGGCCACATGATCCTCCAGACGCTGTACCAGAACTGCGTCAAGGAGGGCGTGGAGTTCTTCAACGAGTTCTACGTCCTGGACCAGCTGATCACCGAGGTCGACGGCGTCAAGCGGTCGGCCGGTGTCGTGGCGTACGAGCTGGCCACCGGCGAGATCCACGTCTTCCAGGCGAAGGCCGTGATCTACGCGTCCGGCGGCTGCGGCAAGTTCTTCAAGGTGACGTCCAACGCGCACACCCTGACCGGCGACGGCCAGGCCGCCGTCTACCGCCGGGGCCTGCCGCTGGAGGACATGGAGTTCTTCCAGTTCCACCCGACCGGCATCTGGCGCATGGGCATCCTGCTGACGGAGGGCGCCCGCGGTGAGGGCGGCATCCTGCGCAACAAGGACGGCGAGCGCTTCATGGAGAAGTACGCGCCGGTCATGAAGGACCTCGCGTCCCGTGACGTCGTGTCCCGCTCCATCTACACGGAGATCCGTGAGGGCCGCGGCTGCGGTCCCGAGGGCGACCACGTCTACCTCGACCTCACGCACCTGCCGCCGGAGCAGCTGGACGCCAAGCTGCCCGACATCACCGAGTTCGCGCGCACCTACCTCGGCATCGAGCCGTACACGGACCCGATCCCGATCCAGCCCACCGCGCACTACGCGATGGGCGGCATCCCGACGAACGTCGAGGGTGAGGTCCTGGCGGACAACACGACGGTCGTCCCCGGCCTGTACGCGGCCGGCGAGGTCGCCTGCGTCTCGGTGCACGGAGCCAACCGTCTGGGCACGAACTCGCTGCTGGACATCAACGTGTTCGGCAAGCGCGCGGGCATCGCCGCCGCCGAGTACTCCCAGAAGGCCGACTTCGTCGAGCTGCCCGAGAACCCGGCGGAGCTGGTCGTCGCGCAGGTCGAGCGCCTGCGGAACGCGACCGGCACCGAGCGCGTGTCGGTGCTGCGGCGCGAGCTGCAGGAGACCATGGACGCCAACGTCATGGTGTTCCGCACCGAGCAGACCATCAAGACGGCGGTCGAGAAGATCGCGGAGCTGCGCGAGCGCTACCTGAACGTCTCGATCCAGGACAAGGGCAAGCGGTTCAACACCGACCTCCTGGAGGCCATCGAGCTCGGCAACCTCCTCGACCTCGCCGAGGTCATGGCGGTGTCGGCCCTGGCCCGCAAGGAGTCCCGCGGCGGTCACTACCGCGAGGACTACCCGAACCGCGACGACGTCAACTTCATGCGCCACACCATGGCGTACCGCGAGGTGGGCGACGACGGCAGCGAGACCGTCCGCCTGGACTACAAGCCGGTCGTCCAGACCCGCTACCAGCCGATGGAGCGTAAGTACTGATGGCAACCCCCGTTCTGGACAAGGCGGACGCGGCCGGCCAGCCCGAGCCCGGCTTCGCCGACTCCCCGTACATCACGGTCACCTTCCGCATCCGCCGCTTCAACTCGGAGGTCTCGGCGGAGGCGACCTGGGAAGACTTCCAGCTGGAGATCGACCCGAAGGAACGTGTCCTCGACGCCCTGCACAAGATCAAGTGGGAACTGGACGGCACGCTGACCTTCCGCCGTTCCTGCGCGCACGGCATCTGCGGCTCGGACGCCATGCGGATCAACGGCAAGAACCGTCTGGCGTGCAAGACGCTGATCAAGGACATCAACCCGTCGAAGCCGATCACGGTCGAGCCCATCAAGGGCCTGACGGTCCTCAAGGACCTCGTGGTCGACATGGAGCCGTTCTTCCAGGCGTACCGCGACGTGATGCCCTTCCTGATCACGAAGGACACGAACGAGCCGACGCGTGAGCGTCTCCAGACGGCCGAGGACCGCGAGCGCTTCGACGACACCACGAAGTGCATCCTCTGCGCGGCCTGCACCTCCTCGTGCCCGGTCTTCTGGAACGACGGCCAGTACTTCGGCCCGGCGGCCATCGTCAACGCCCACCGCTTCATCTTCGACTCGCGTGACGAGGCGGGCGAGCAGCGCCTGGAGATCCTCAACGACCGCGACGGCGTGTGGCGCTGCCGCACCACCTTCAACTGCACGGACGCGTGCCCGCGCGGCATCGAGGTGACGAAGGCGATCCAGGAAGTGAAGAGGGCGCTGATCACTCGGCGGTTCTGATCTTTTCCTCGCCATTGGCGTGTAACAGCTGAGGGCTCTGTTTCCGGTGTTACCGGAGATGGAGCCCTTGGCTTTTTTGTCATGTCCGCGGGCTTCCCGACGAACTGATTCCCCCTCACACTTCCGGAGGGCGGGACTGCAGCGGGGGTGGGCCAGCGGTGCGGGAAGGTTCGGAACGCCACGGGTTCGGCACTGCCGCGAAGGAGGCGCATTTCATCGCTGCGCCGCTGCTGACGGCGGCCGCACTTTCGCTGGCCGGCGTGGTCGCAGGGGCTGACGACGAGTTCCGGTGGCCTGGTGTCACGTTGTTCTTGCTCGTGGCGACGTCTATGGCGCTTATAGCCAGTATCCAGATTTCGTACTACGCATTGCAGTTCAAGTTCACAGAGGAAGAGCGTAAGGCGAGACAGAGGGCGCGCGATTGGGTTGAGCCCACTGATGACGAGCTGAAGGTGATTCTGCGAGAGTCCCAGATAGCGTACGAAGACAATCTCAGGTACGCGGGCGTGGTTTTCAATTGCGGAACCCTCATGCTCGGGCTCGGTATCGCGGCAGCGCTCGTACCGCCCCCCTGCGGCGGACACGACCAGGCGGCGGCGCGGATTGCCTCGGCCATTCTCGTCCTGTTGTGCACCATCGCCGACGCCGTCTGGGTGTCGATCTTGCTCAGGAAATAGTCCGCCACTGCAGCCGACTCACATGGGGAGGGCACATGTACCAAGAAGTCGTACTGCCCGGATTTGCAGTCCCGGCGCATCCCTGTCCTGGTTGCGGAAAGGAGGTGCCACGCGGGTACTCGGGCCTGCTCATGCCTCACTCACTCAAGAACAGGCAGGCCAGGAACGACGTTGACAGCGGGTCTGTCCAGCCCGTGCAGATCGGCGAACGCCCGAACCACCTGTCGCAGTGCCCGTTCCAGTGTCTTCACCCGACGCTGCTGCTGGCATGCAGGAGCAAGCACGAGGTGTACTCGCTGCTCGCTGACCTCGGCATCGACCCGGCGAGCGTGGGCCCTGGTGCCATCGGCACCTAGCCCGTTCTTCGCGGTTAACATAGCGCCGCGGCAACCCGGGGTTCCGCGGAACCGGGAGGCGGCGCACAGCGATGGCACAGGGCGAAAGGGGCGGCCGTGCCTCGCAGGTTCGAATATGGGCCGGCCTGGCCGCCGTGGCGATCGGGTCTCTGCTGGTCGGGGATGCGACCCAACGCGGTGCAGCTGCGGTTGAGTTGGCGGGCAGGTGGTGGCCGTGGGCCCTCCTGGCTCTGGCATGCGTGAACTTGTTGAGGTCGGCCGTCCCCGTGGGTTCGCTCATCGGTCCCCTGGTCCTCGGCGCCGTCGGCGTCATCGGCCTCGTTGCCTTCCACGGGGCGGACGGACGCCTTGTGCGTGACCAACTGGCTCCGGCACTCCTGATGGCGACAGGGGCGGCACTCGTACTGTCGCCGAGCCGCGGTGGCCACCGGACCAGCTGGACTCGGCTGCTGGCCACCGGGGATGTGGTGGTCTCCCCCTCCGCGAGTCGGCTGTACACGCTGCGGGCCGTACTCGGTGAGCTACGGGCTGACCTTTGCGAAGCACAGGGCGAGGTCGAGGTGAATGTCACGGCAATTGCCGGTCATGTGCGCCTCACCATTCCCCGCACGAGTGCTGTGTACGTCAACGCAGAGGGAACACTTCTCACCCGGGTGCCGCCGCCCTCCTCCGAGTTCGGTCAGCAGCCCCGCTCCGAGAGGAAGTTCACGATTCACGTCCTAGGTGTCTGCGGAGCCGTGAGCATCGCACGGGTCTGAGAAAAAGCGCCGGACGGCGCCGGGTCATCGTCCGTGGTCGTAGGGCAGGTCGGCAGTCGGACGGCCTGTGAACGACTGCGAGACCTGCCAGAAGGTTTCTGCTTCGTCGGCCCGATCGGGCAGCGGGTGGTGCAGCGCGTCCAACAGATCGAATCGATGCAGGTCATAGACGACATGCATGAGACCCGCATAAGCCTGCGCGGCCGTCACCGCTCCTTTGTAGGCGAGCGCGGCCAACAGGAGTGCCAGCAGCGGCAGCCAGAGCATGACCGGTTCGTCGTACAGCGCCGTCGACGCCACCACAGCGGAGGCGAGAAAGCTCCAACAGAGATTGACCGCGGTGTCGAGGGCGGCTCTGGCAGAGTGCAACGCATCGGCAAGTCGATCAGAGACCTGCATGTGGATCCGGGGCCACGAGGCGAGAGTCGCCAGACCGTAGCGCTCACCGGCGCTGAACTCCCCCGCCCTGAGCGCGTTGCCGAGCGCCGTCGGAAGCAGAACCTCTTCGGGCGGAACGGCTGCCAGGCGCCTGGCAGCCTCCGCTGCGACCCGGGTCGCCTGAGCGCTCGCATCCGACCCGACGGTGATCCGGTTGCCGAGAGCATGCCGACGACGACGCTGTACTTCTGTCAGCACGGCGGCCAAGCGGGCGGTCACCGACCACCTGTCCCAATACCCTTCCAGGAGACGCACCGCCCGCACCTGAAACGGGTACAGCAGCATCGCGAGCACGACAGAACCGGACCCGACGATCAAAGCGGAGCTGACGACTCCGCTCCAGTCGGATGGAAGGACCGCACCCCAATTCCCTCGACCCGGGAAACTGCCGCTGCGCAGCAGCGCGTAGACACAGGAGCCGAACAGCACACACGGCACAAAGTGCACCATCAACACCCGCCGCACCAAGCCGCTCCTCGTCCCTCGGGCCCGACTTGCCCACCGGCCGCACACGTCACTGAACATTCATCAGTATGACTTCAGGACTGGGCTGGTGACATGGGCTGAACCACGACCGGCCCAGTCAGGTCCCTGCCTGCTCCTCGGACGACGCCTCTCCAGGACGCCGGTCGACCGTCGTCAGGTCGATGTCGATGTCGAAGGGGACGGAGATCTTGAGGCGCTCGTGGAAGATGCCGGTGAGGCCGTAGGACTTCGTGGCCGGGTCGAGTTCGTAGACGTAGACGACGGGGAGGCCCTTGTTCTCGTCCTGCTCCACTCGCCAGAAGTGCGGTACGCCGGCTGCCGCGTACTTGCGAGGTTTGACCTCTCGGTCCCGCTCACGGGAGTCCGCGGAGACCACCTCGACGGCGAGGACGAGATCCTCCGGCTCGTACCAGGTCTGGTTCGGGCCGGTCACCGCGTCCACCGGGACGACGACGATGTCCGGCTCGGGACGGTTCTTCGCATCCAATCTGACCGTCATCTCACGGTCCACGTCCAGGTGACCGGGCGCCTGCCGCAGCAGGGCATTGTCCAGCAGACGCATCGTCCGGCTGTGGAATCGGGTCTGCGGACTCATGAAGACGAGACTCCCGTCGAGCAACTCCGTGTGCGGGGGGAGGCCCGGAATCCGGTCGAGGTCGTCCGCGGTCCAGCCTTCGGCGGGGGGAATCGGCCAGCGGTACGCCGTCTCGTCGTCCATGCCGTTGCCGGATGCGGTGCTCATCACTGCTCCCATGGGACGGAGTCTCGCGAGTCGCTCCAGCGTAACCAGCGGAAACGACGGCGCCTCACCGCAACGAGTGATCAAATGCGGAGATCCGGCCACCACCGAGACCGTGATCAGGACACCCGGAGTGGTCTCATCCGGTCAACTGCACTGTGCGCACTGTGACTTGTGGTGCCTCCGTCGCAGACTGGCCCCATGGCACTCCTGAGGAAATCCGCCGCCGCGCTGTGCGTCGCCGCCGCGGTGCTGCTCGCGGCACCCCC
>NZ_RSAJ01000375.1 GCF_003933965.1 Streptomyces sp. RP5T | reverse complement strand
GGGCCTCCGGGACCGCCCGGGCCCGAGCGGCCCGACGGCTCCGAGCCGAAGGGGATCGGTTCTGCCGGGCGGTTCACCTGGGACGGGCGCGAGCCCTGGTACTCGTACGAGTCACCGCCGCCCCCGAAGGACGGGCCGGGACCCGACTGCTGCTGGAAGTGCGAGGGCGGCCCGCCGGAGCCGGCCGGCGGACGCGGGGCGGCCGGCGTGTACGAAGTGGCCGTGTTCGTCAGGAAGTTCCACCGGCACTCCTCGCAGAAGGGCGCACCGCCCTCACGGGGCGTGCGGCACTGCGGGCAGAGCTCCGGCTCGGGGTCCGGTACGGCGGACAGGCGCGGGCCTCCACCGGGCCGGCCCCCGGGGCCCCCGGGGCCGCCGGGCGGCGGGAAGCCGTAGCCGCCCCCACCCGGACCGGGCGGCGGCGGAGGGGGCGGAGGTACGGCACCGGCCATGCGGTGACCGCAGACCTCGCACCAGTCGTCGGAACCCGACTGGTGTCCGTTCGGGCAGGTCGGCATGTCGGCGCTTCCCCCTCTCGGATCAGGGAACTTCTCCGTCGGAAACTGTCTACTTCTTTACACGAACAGTCTTTGTCGACCGGGTCTCGAGAGTCATCTCGTCGGCCTCCTCGACCTTCGCCTTCAGTCGCACAGTACCTGTCGTGGCATCGACGACGTCCACCACCTTCGAAAGCAGTTTCGCAGTATCGGCGTTCCCCGAGGCGTTCGCGAGCTGAACGGCCCGGCCTAGTTTGGCCGTTGCTCCATCGATATCGCCCGCTTTGCGAAGGTCGAGGCCCTGTTGGATGGCCTGCGCCAGTTCGGCCTGGCCGGTGTAGTGGGCGACCTGCGGGTTGATCGACGTCGAGGCGACCATGTCGTCGGTCCACACGGCCCTGACGAGGCCCTGCGCGCCCAGGTTCTGCGTGCTGCCGTCGGGCTGCGGGACCACCAGGGAGACCCGGGCGGCGAGCATCTCCTGGCCGATGTTCGCGGCCGGGACCTCGACGCAGACGTGGTAGTCACGGGACTCGTCACCCCAGGAACCGGTGGGGTAGTCGCCGGCGCGCGGACCGGCCTCGGCGCGGCGGTCCGTGAGCTCCTCGACCGTGGGCGCGACCTGCTTGACGAACTTGATCGTGGTGCCCACCGGGGTCCAGACCCTGAGGGCCACGTCGGCGACCTCCTTGCCCATGGCCGTCTCCATCATCCGCGTGAAGTCGGCGGCGAGGGCGGACGGGTCGGCGACGATGTCGGCGGTGCCGAGCAGGGCGGAGGCGATCCCTGTGACTTCTTTCACTTCCCAGTCGGTGCCCACGCCCCGGGCGTCACAGGTGAAACGTCCCGCGCAGGCGTTGAGGGAGGCCTTGAGGTCCTCCGCCGACTCGTGTTCGTTGCGTCCGTCGGTGAGCAGGATGCCGTGGCGGATGGCGACGTCCGCCGACGACAGCAGCCGGTCGGCCAGGCGCAGCCAGGTCCCGATGGCCGTACCGCCGCCCGCGCTGAGCTTGCGCAGGGCCTGCTTGGCCTGGTCGCGGGTGGTGGCGTCGGCGACCGCGAGCCGTCCGCCGCCCGGATAGACCTCCTTGGCCACGTGGGTGCCGCCGATCACCGCGAAGTGCACCCCGTCGCGCAGGGTGTCGATCGCGGCGGCCGTGGCGTCGCGGGCGTTGCGCATCTTGGTCGGCGGGTAGTCCATGGAGCCCGAGCAGTCGACCATGAGCGCCACCGCGGCCGACGGGCCCTGGCCCGCCGACCAGAGATGGGGTGCGGCGACCGCGCTGCCGATCGTGCCGCCGCCGGTCGCGGTCACCGTGACGATCGCGTTGACCTCGCGGCCGCCCTCGGGCAGGTACTCGTTCTGGTAGACGTCCATCGCGAACTGCGGCACGTTCGACTTCGAGAAATTGGCCATACCTGCTCAAATCCCCCTTGTGAACCCCACAGTCGTGGGGCGACGACTGATCGCGGACCGGTCCCCTCCGGCCCGCCGAGGCATCCCCGTTCGTGCGGCCTCAGGCCGATCCTGCCCCATGCGCGGGGGTCGGGAACGGGACGATGGCCACTGTTACGTTGTCGTGGCCCCCGCCGTCCAGGGCGTGACCGACCAGCACCCGGGCGGTGTGCAGCGGGCGGGCGGCCGCGTCGGCCGGTACGACCCGGGCCATCTCCTCGGCGCCCTCCGCGTAGTTCCACAGACCGTCGGTGCACACCACCACCACACCGGGCCGGTCCGGCTTGAAGGAAGCGGTGTGCGGGTCGAGTTCGTAGGCGTCCGCGCCGAGCCAGCCGGTGATCGCGTGGGCGCGCTCGTCGGCGTACGCCTCGGCCTCGTTCATCAGGCCCGCGGCGACCATCTGGGCGGCCCAGGAGTCGTCCTCGGTGAGCCGGGCCGGGGGTGAACTGCGGTCCGTGGGCACCCAGTAGACGCGGCTGTCGCCGACCCAGCCGACGACCAGCAGGGACGGGGTGACGACCGAGCCGACGATCGTGCACGCGGGGGCGTTCTGGTGGGGCTGGTGCTCGCGGGCCGTGGCGGGTTCCCCGGCCAGCGAGTTGACCGCGCGGGAGGCGGCGACGATCGCCTCGTGCATGGCCTGCTGGGGGTGCGTGCCCTGCGGCAGCGCGGCCAGCAGCGTGTCGGCGGCGGCCCGGGACGCGGCCAGGGAGGCGTCGTCGGGGCGGGTCGCGGAGGACACGCCGTCGCAGACCACCGCGAAGGTCGCGGGCCGGCCGTCGGGCAGCACGCTGGTGCCGAGGCAGAAGGCGTCCTCGTTGCGGTGGTGGCGCAGCCCGCGGTCGCTGACGGCCGCGATCGGGCCGGTCTCCTGCTCCATGTGGTCGCGCTCACGCGGCTGGGCGTGCCCGCAGTTCTCGCAGTAGCCGTCGTCGTCGACCCGGCCGACGCTGCAGGCCACACACACCTTGGTTCCTTCGGCAGGGGCGGCCGGTCCGGCGGCCACGCGCGGGTCGGGCGCTTGCAGGGGGTACTCGTCGGGCTCCGGCGCCCGGTCGAAGCGCACCCCGGACGCGGGGGAGACCGGTGAGCCGAGCACCGGCCCCGACTGGGGCGGCACCGGCGGCAGTTCGTGCTCGCCCGACGCGGAGGCCCGCAGATCGGTGGGCAGATGGAGCTCCGCCGGCGGGTGCGGGGCCGGTGGCCAGGGGCCGCCCGGGGGCGCGCCGTTCAGGGCGATGGTCGGGCTGTCGTCCGGCCGCGCCGGGACGGCGGACAGGTCGTATCCGCACGCACCGCAGAAACGGTCGCCCGACTCGAGGGGTTCCTCGCAGCTCGGACACCTCGAAAGGGCGGTCTGCTGGGGCATCTGCGACATCAACTACACCCACGTCCGGGGGCGGTAACGGTTGGCTCGTTCCACCAGGTCGATCCTCTCCTCGCCGCCCTGCGCGAGCCGGGCCAGCGCGCGGTACGAGCGCTCCAGGCCGAAGCGCAGTCCTCGCTCGTCCAGTCCGCTGCCGAGCAGTGCCCGTCCCCCGGTGGCGGGGGCGACGGAGTCCTGGCCACCGGAGAGTATCCAGTCCAGGGCGGCGCCCAGCACCTCGGCCGACAACTGCTCGCGACGCACCGGATCCAGCCCGTACGCGTCCAGCGCCTCGACCTGCCCGGCGGCGGCGGTCAGGTCGTCCAGGAAGGGTACGTCGCCCGCGGTCGCGGTGCGGCCACGCAGCCGTGCGCGGACGGCCGCGACTCTGGCGGCGGTGTAGTGGATCGAGGACTCCGGCACCGACTCCAGGCTCTTCACGGCGCCCCGGCGGTCCCCGGTCGCGAGTTGCACGCGCGCGAGACCGAACGCGGCGCTCACATAGCTGGGGTCGGTCGACCAGACCAGGTGGTAGTACTCGGCGGCGTTGTCGAGCTGCCC
The DNA here is from genome assembly GCF_003933965.1 of Streptomyces sp. RP5T. Classification (GTDB taxonomy): domain Bacteria; phylum Actinomycetota; class Actinomycetes; order Streptomycetales; family Streptomycetaceae; genus Streptomyces. The sequence goes on along the minus strand of NZ_RSAJ01000375.1, from coordinate 4,365 downwards.
GAGCACCTCCGCGCACAGGCCGAGGGCCAGCTTGGGGGCGGGTTCGCCGGGGAAGGCGTCGTAGATCGCGTCGAAGGCGAGCGCGGCGGCCTCGTGGTCGCCGGTCACCAGGGCGGCCACGCCCCGGTACCAGACCACCCGCCAGTCGTCGGGCCGTTCGTCCTCAAGCCGCCGCAGCGCCTCGTCCGCGGTGTGCGCGTCGCCGTTCTCCAGCCAGGCCCGCACCTGCCTGAGCCGGGTCTCCGCCGACGGGGCCGGCGCGGCCGCGAGGGCGCCGAGCAGCTCGGTGGGCGCGGTGGTCATGAGCCCGGCCAGGAAACCGGCGTTGGGGTCGGCGGGGTCGACGTGGGGGACGGGCAGCGCCAGGGAGGCGACGGGTGCGTCGACGTCCTTGACGAGACTGCGGCCGGGAGGGGCGGCCCCGGTGCGGGCCGGGACGTCGGCGCCCTTGCCGCGGACCGGCAGCACCCGCGCACCCCACCGCGACACCTCCCCGTCCAGCTTCGGGAACAGCTCCGTGTCCGTGACGCGGACCTCGGGCCCGAACAGGGTCGACAGGGACGGCCTCGCGCGGCCCGTCTGCAAGGAGACGACCTCGCGCAGGACGCCCGTGAGCTGTTCCGACATCTCCTGCGCGGAGGCGAAACGCCGGGCCGGGTCCGGGTCCGTCACCCGGACCAGCAGCCGGTAGAAGGACTCGTACCGGCGGAAGACCTCGATGTGGTCGGGATCGGGCAGCGAGTCGACGAAGACGTTGGTGTAGCCCTGGAAGTCGAAGGTCAGCACGGCCAGGGTGCGGCCGACGGTGTACAGGTCGGAGGCGACCGACGGGCCCACCTCCGCGACCTCGGGCGCCTGGTAGCCCACCGTGCCGTAGATGGCCGACTCCTCGTCGTCCATCCTGCGCACCGCGCCCATGTCGATCAGCTTGAGCTGGTCCTCGGTCTGGATGGCGTTGTCGACCTTGAAGTCGCAGTACAGCAGGTTGCGGCTGTGCAGGTGGCCGAGCGCCTCCAGGGCCTCGATGCCGTAGGCGCACGCCTGCTCCACCGGCAGCGGGTCCCGCTTGCCGTCGGCCGAACGGCGGCCGTTGGCGATCTCCTTCAGCGACTTGCCGCCGACGTACTCCATGACGATGTAGCCGTCGAGCGAGCCGGTGCGCTGGTCGAGGTGCTCGACGAAGTTGTAGATCCGCACGATGTTGGCGTGCTCGATCTCCGCGAGGAAGCGCCGCTCGGAGATCGCCGCGGCCATCGCGTCCTGGTCGCCGGTGTCCAGCAGGCCCTTGAGGACCACCCAGCGGTCGGAGACCGCGCGGTCCACGGCGAGGTACACCCAGCCCAGCCCGCCGTGCGCCAGACAGCCCGCGACCTCGTACTGGCCGTGCACGATGTCCCCGGACTTCAGCTTCGGCACGAACGAGTACGGGTGGCCGCACTTGGTGCAGAAGCCCTCCGTGCGCCCGGACTTCTCCCCGCGCGAACGCCCCACGGGGGCCCCGCAGTCGGAGCGCGAGCAGAACCGCTTGCGCTCGGGCACCTCCGGGTTCTCCAGGACCATCCCGCGCGGATCGGGCCGGGGCACCCCGGGCACCTCGACCAGCCCCGCGCCGAGCCGGCCGCGGCCGGTGGAGCCGGCGGAGGAGCCGGAGCTGCGCACCGACACCGAACGGCCCGTGGAGCGGCCGGAGACCGAGCGCGAGAGGCGTCCCGACACCGAGCGGCGTGACTTCGACGAGTGCGAGGACGTCCGCGCCGAACCGCGGCCGGTGGAGCGCGAACCGCGGCTGCCCTGCGAGTCCCCGCCGCCGGTGGTGCCGCTGGGCGCCGAACCGGCCCCGCGGCTCCCCGCGACGACCGGCGCGAGACCGCAGGTGTCGCAGTACAGCTCGCCGCCGCCCATGTCCTCGTACCTGCCGTCGCAGCCGGGCCGCTGGCAGGGCTGCTGTTCCTGACTCATGACGACGACTCCCCCCTACGGTCCTCGGGACCCCTCTGCTGCGTCACCCGCGGGGCGCCCAGCAGTTCGGCGGCCGCGTGCTGGTAGCGCAGCACGGCCTGTTCGGCGACCCGCAGGTCGCAGGGCGCGCTCCACAGCATCCGCCGGGCCGCGTCGTACCGCTCGATCAGGAACGGGTCCTCGGCCAGGCCGTGCCGGGCCACCTTCGCCTTGTACGCGTCGAGCCGCCCGCGCAGCTCCGCGCGGACCGCGAGCGGCGCGGTGACCGCGGTCAGCGACTCGCGGGCGCGCAGGAGTTCGTCCTCCGCCTTCTGCTCCAGGGACTCGAGGAGCGGGGACAGCCGGTTCCACTGCCCGTGTCTGCGGTACTCGGCGGCCGTCGCCAGCTGCTCCTGCAGCGCGGTCGGCGGTCCGCTGACGACCGGAACCTCGGTGGCCGCGATCTTCGCGAGGACCTCGCCGCGCGCGATGCGGGCCTCGGCCAGGGTGCGGTCCGCGCGGGAGAGCACGTCCCGCAGCTTCACCAGCCGGGCCTCGGCGTCCTGCCGGACCGTCAGCACGGCGTCGATCTCCCGGCGCACGTCCTCCAGGGCGCGCGCCTCCCGGTCGTAGGCCGTGGTGTCGGGCTTGCCGCCGCCGGGGGCAGAACTGCCCTGCGCGCGCTGCCAGAAGGCCAGCGGATCGGAGATCACCCGCTCGCGCAGCGACGTGAGGGTGCGGGTGATGCGCTCCAGGTCGTCCCCGGCCGGGTGCTCCCCGGGGCGGACGCCGACGGAGTGCGCGAGCTGGCGGGTGCGCTGGAGTTCGGCCGACAGGAGGTCTATCCGCGCGGGCAGTGCCGACCAGACCGCGTCGGCGGCGACGACCATGTCCAGGCTCGTCGCGTACAGCTCGTTCATCCGCTCCACGAGCGTCACCAGCGAGAACCGCTCACTGAGCTTGCCCGTACCGCCGTTCAGGGTCGGCGCGGTGGCGGTGGCGGTGGCCGAGCCGGCGACGGTGACCGCCTCGCCGCGCAGCAGCTCGGTCAGCTCCACCAGGTCCTCGCGGCTGGACCAGCGGCGGCGTGAGCGGATCTCGCGGGCCGAGCGCAGCGCGTCCGTGTACGCGTCGAAGTACGCCCACAGCAGGGTGATCGACGCGTCGGCGGACTCCCAGCGCTCCTTGGTGACCCCGGTGAGGTCGGCGCCTTCGAGGAGCCTGCGGCCCGCGTGGTCCTGCAGGGCGAGGAGCGAGGTCTCGATCGCCTCGTGCTCCGCGCCGAGCCGCGCCAGCGCACGGTCCACCTCGTCCCGGTCCATCACCGGCCCGGGGGGTCCCGTGACGCCCATCGATCACCTCTCGCTGCTGAAGGGTTGCTCAGTGGATGTTGGTCTCTGCCGGTCCGTCAGCTCGTGCGCAGGTACTTCGGTGGCGGCGGTTCCGACTTCGCCGGGTTCTTGTCCAGTGTGGCGGACAGCCACCTGTCGTACGACGCCTGCCAGCCGTTCGTGCCGTCCTTGCGGTAGTCCACCAGGATCTGGTTGACCCGGCGTACCAGATCGTCGGCGTCGCTCTTCATCGCCACGCCGTAGTACTCGGTGGTGAAGGGGGAGCCCTTCAGTTCGACCGTGGGGTCCTGGGCGGCCTGGCTGGCGGCGAGTGCCCCGTCGGTGACCACCGCGTCGACCTCGCCGAGCTGGAGCCTGACCAGGCAGTCGAGCTGGTTGGGCACCGTGGTGCGGATGTCGGCGGAGGCGACGAGATCCCCCGCCTTCTTGTCGTCCTCCAGCTTGCTGAAGGCGGTCGAACCCTCCGCCGTGCAGATCCTCTTGTGCGCCAGCGTGCCGTCGTAGCCCTTGATGTCCGAGGACTTGGGGGCCAGGACCTGCTGCCCGGTCTTGAAGTACGGCGCGGAGAACGCCACTTGGCCGACACGCGTGCAGTTGATCGTCATGGTGCGGACCACCATGTCCACCCGGCCGTTCTGTATGGCCGGGATGCGCTGGTTGGTGGGGATGGCCTTGAACTGCACGGCGTTCGCGTCGCCGAGGATGTCCTGCGCGATCCGGTGCACCAGGTCGATGTCGAAGCCCTCCAGGTCGGCGTTCTCCCCGCCGTTGGGGTTGCGGTAGCCCCAGCGGTAGCTGTTCTGGTCGACGCCGACGATCAGCTTGCGCTTCTCGCCCTCGCGGGCCTTGATCTTCTCGATGGTCGTGCCGTCCGCGCCCGACGGGGACAGCGTCCGGTCCTCGGGGTGCGCCTTGATCGCCGGGTCGAGACAGGGGTCGTCGGCCGCGGCCTGCTCGGCGCGGGTCAGGCCCGGGCCGTCGGTGCCCGTACTGCCGTCGCCGGCCTGCCGGGTCTGCGGCAGCAGCAGGGCGAGGACGAGCACCAGGCCGCAGACGGCGGCCATCGCCCCCACCC
>NZ_RSAJ01000374.1 GCF_003933965.1 Streptomyces sp. RP5T | reverse complement strand
CTTCTACGGCTGCCTCGCCATGGCCCTGCTGGCGGTGGGCGGCGGCGCCCTCACCGTCGGCAGGTACTGGATCGGCACGACGGCCGCGGTCGCCCTCGACGCCGTGCTGTTCACCGCCGGCACGGCCGTGGGACTCGCGGCCGCCGCTGTCGTGCCGTACCTCATGGCCGTACGGCAGAAGGCCGAGCCGCGGCAGGCCACGCCCGTGTGGCTGCTGCCCCTCGTCGCGCCCATGGTCTCCGCCGCCCTCGGGCCGCTCCTCGTGCCGTATCTCCCCGCGGGTCAGCCGCGCGAGACCCTGCTGCTCGGCTGCTTCGCGCTGTTCGGGCTCAGCCTTCTCGCCACCCTGCTGATGCTGCCGCTGGTCTTCACCCGGATCGTCACCGGCGGCCCGCTTCCCCTCGCCCTCACCCCGACCCTCTTCCTGGTGCTCGGCCCGCTCGGCCAGTCCACCACCGCGGTCGGCAAGTTCGCGGACGTCGCCCCCGGTGTCGTCCCGGCCCCCTACAGCGGGGGCTTCGGCGTCCTCGCGGTCCTGTACGGGGTGCCCGTGACGGGGTTCGCGCTGCTGTGGCTGGGGCTGGCGACCGCGCATGTGGTGCGTGCCCACCGGGACGGGATGCGGTTCACGATGACCTGGTGGGCGTTCACCTTCCCGGTCGGCACCTGCGTCACGGGCGCCGAGGCGCTGGCCCGGCACACCGGGCTCGTCGTCTACGACTGGCTCGCCACGGGGCTGTACGTCGCCCTCGTCGCCGCCTGGACCACCGCCGCCGTGCACACCGCGCGCGGGCTCGTCAGCGGAGCGCTGCTCGCAGGGCCTCGCCCAGTGCCCGTGGCGCTTCGGCCAGCGACGGCCCGTACCACGTCAGGTGCCGTCCGCTGACCAGGGCGCAGGGCAGGCCGGGGAAGGCCTCCGGGCCGTCGTCGGGGGTGAAGCGGTACGGCTCGTCGGGCAGGACGACCAGGTCCGGGGCCGCCGCCCGCAGCTCCTCCAGGGGGACCTTCGGATAGCGGTCCTCGTGGGCGGTGTACAGATGGTCCACGCCGAGGCGGGAGAGCACGTCGCCCGCGAAGGTGTCCCGGCCCAGCACCATCCACGGCCTGCGCCAGATGGGCACGACCGCCCTCACGCGGGGCTCGCGCGCAGGGAGCGCCGACCAGGCCTGCTCGGCCTCGTCCAGCCAGCGCGGCCGTACGGCACCGCACGCCTCGACGACCCGGGCCAGCTCCCGGAATGCCTGCGGGACCTCACGCACCTCGGTGACCAGGACCTCCAGGCCCGCCGCACGCAGGGCTTCGAGATCCGGCGCGCGGTTCTCCTCCTCGTTGGCGATCACCAGGTCGGGGGCGAGGGCGATGATCCGGTCGACCTTCGGGTTCTTGGTGCCGCCGATCCGGGGGACGTCCAGGCCGGCCGGGTGGGTGCACCAGTCGGTGGCGCCGACGAGGGCGCCGGGTGCCGAGCGGGCGATCGCCTCGGTCAGCGAGGGGACCAGGGAGACGACCCTCACGGCCGGGGCCGGTCCTGGACCGCCTCGATGTGTTCGGCCACGGCGACGACGACCACGCGGGTGTCGGCCACGGTGGCCCGCCAGCGGTGGCGCACCCCGCCGGTGAGGTACAGGGTGTCTCCGCGGCCCAGCCGGTACGCGCGCCCCTCGGCCTCGACGTCCACCGCGCCGTCGGCGACGTACAGCAACTGGTCGTTGCGGTACTGCAGTTCACGGCCCGCGTCATGGTCGCCGGTGAATTCCTGGGCGTGCATCTGGTGGTGACCGCGCACCAGGGAGCGCATCCGGGGCCCGAAGTCCGGCTCCGCGCTCTCGGCGTGCACGACGTCGACGCTGCACGCGGGGTCGGCGGCGGCGAGGAGTTCGACGGCCGTGGTGCGCAGGGCGTCGGCGACCTTCTCCAGGGAGCTCTGGCTGGGGCGGGCGCGTTCGTTCTCGATCTGGCTCAGGAAGGGGACCGAGAGGCCGCTGCGCTCGGCGACGACGGCGAGGGTGAGCTCCAGGGCGCGGCGCCGGCGGCGCACGGCCGCGCCGACCCGAAGGGGCTGTTCTTTGTGGTCGCCCATGGCTCCGGCTCCCTCCTCCGCTCGTCGGTCCTGTGACCCGTCCCCTGATGAGTTGTCTGCACCCTACGCATGTTCGGCAAACCGTTTCACGCGGCCGTCACACAGAGGTCATACGGCGTGCGACCGTACCTCACGATTCGCGCCAGCCGAACGGCCCCCTGGGAACAGCCAGGGGGCCGGATTTCGGTCACCCGTCTGTCACGGGCCGCCCAAGTCCCCTCGTCGGCATCCGAGTTCGGGCGATGGCGTAGCTCTATGTGGTTGGCCGGATCCTTACCGTGCTCCCGGAGCGGTTATGACGGTGTCATCCGCCCGACCATCTCCGGGTGCTTCTCCAGCCAGGCGGCGACCGCCTGCTCCTCGTGACCCTGGCCGTACTTGTTGATCTCGCTCTCCAGGGTACCGAGCTCGTCCTCGCTCATATGGAATCCCTTGATCCAGCGGGTGAGCCGGGGGTACTGCTCGGGGAAGTCCTCGTGGGCGATGGTGCGGATCGTGTTGCCCTCGCCGAAGAGCTTCTTGTCGTCCTTCAGTTTGGTCAGGTCGTACTGGCTGTACGCCCAGTGCGGGGACCACAGGACGACGGCGACGGGCTGCTTCCTGGCGTAGGCGCGCTTGAGCTCGGCCAGCATCGCGGGCGTGGAGCCGTCGACGACCTCGTACTCCTTGTCGAGGCCGTAGCCCGGCAGGACCTTGTTCTTGAGGAGGTTCATCTCGCCGGTGCCCGGTTCGATACCGATGATCTTCCCGTCGAAGAGGTCCGCCTTGCCCTTGAGGTCCTCGTAGGACTTCACCCCCTTCACGTACGACGGCACGGCGACCTCCAGCGACGTCGGCTGGTACCAGGTGCCGAGGTCGGCGAGGCTGTCCTTGCTCTGGTCCCAGTAGTTCTTCTGGGCGTACGGCAGCCAGGCGTCGAAGTTGAGGTCCAGGTCGCCGGAGGCGAGTCCGGTGTAGACCGGGCCGACGTCCATCTGCTTGAGGTTCAGCTGGTAGCCGCGCTTCTCCAGGACGTTCTTCCACAGATACGTGACGGCGATGTCCTCGTCCCAGGGGAACCAGGCCACGTTCACCGGGCGCTTCGTCTCCGCCGCGGCCTTCTGGACGGGGGCCAGCTTGTCGACCAGGCCGGGGTGCCGCTTCAGCCAGGTGCGGACGGCGTCCTGCTGCCTGCCCTTGCCGGCCTTGTTGATCTCGGCCTCCAGGCTGGTGAGCTGCTTCTCGTCCAGCTCGAAGTTCTTCAGCCACTGCCCGACGACCGGGTTCTCCTCGGCGAAGCCCTTGCGGGCCACCGTGTGGATGCCGTCGCCCGAGCCGAAGGCGCCCTTGGGGTCCTTGAGCTTCTTCAGGTCGTAGTCGTTGTACGCCCAGTGCGGCGACCAGAGCGGGACGACGATGGGGGCCTTCTGGGCGTACGCCCGCTTCAGTTCGGCCAGCATCGCGGGCGTGGAGCTGTCGACGACCTCGTACTCCTTGTCGAGGCCGTACGCCTTCAGGACCTTGCTCTTGAGCAGGGCCGTCTCACCGGCGCTGGACTCGATGCCGGTGATCCTGCCGCCGAACCGCGCGCCCTTGCCCTTGAGGTCGGCCAGGGAGTCGACGTCCTTCATATACGACGGGACGGTCAGCTCCAGGGACGTCTTGTCGTACCAGGCGCCGAGGTCGTCGAGCTTGCTGCCGTACTTCTTCCAGTACTGCTCGTGGGTCGTGGGCAGCCAGGCGCCGGTCATGAAGTCGGCGTTGCCGGAGGCGACGGAGGTGTAGAGGGGGCCCGCGTCGAACTGCTTGGCGTCGACCCGGTAGCCGCGTTCCTCCAGGATCTCCTTCCAGAGGAACGTGGAGGCGACCCCGTCGTCCCAGGGGACGTAGCCGATGCTGATCTTCTTGCCCTGGCCGACGTCCTTGCTGCCGGCGACGGCCGTGGCCTCGTCGGAGCCGCCGCCGAAGACACCCATGCCGCCCGCAACGAGGGCGAGCACGACGACGCCGATCACGGCGATCTGGGGGCGGGGGCGGTAGGACCAGATCTTCAGCCCGCCCTGGGACGCGCGGGCCTTGGCGGCGGCGCGGCGGCCCAGCGGGGAGACCTGGGTGCCGAGGGCGCCGGTCATGCGGTCCAGGTAGATCGCGAGGATCACGATGGCGACGCCGGCCTCGGACCCGAGGCCCACGTTGAGCTGGCCGATGGCCTCGTTGACGTCGCCGCCGAGGCCGCCGGTGCCGACCATGCCGGCGATCGCGGCCATGGACAGGCCGAGCATGATGACCTGGTTGACACCGGCCATCACGGTGGGCAGGGCCAGGGGCAGCTGGACCCTCAGGAGGGTGTCGCGCGGGGTGGTGCCGAACGCCTCGGCCGCCTCGACGAGTTCCTTGTCGACCTGGCGGATGCCGAGCTCGGTCATCCGGACGCCGGGGGCGAGCGCGAAGATCAGGGTGGCCACGATGCCGGCGGAGGCGCCGGTGCCGAAGAACAGGATCGCCGGGATGAGGTAGATCATCGCGGGCAGCGTCTGCATGAAGTCCAGCACGGGGCGCACCAGGCCGCTGACCCGGTTCGAGCGGGCCGCCCAGATGCCCACGGGTACGGCTATCACCAGCGCGATGATCGTGGCGACGAGGACCAGCGAGAGGGTCGTCATCGCGTCCTCCCACAGGTCGAGGGAGTCGATGAAGGCGAATCCCGCGAAGGTGAGGACGCCGGCCAGGGTGCCGCGCAGCCAGAACGCGATCACCGCGAAGATGCCCGCGAGCAGCAGCGGATGGGGCGCCTGGAGGACGGCGTCGATACCGTCGTAGGTGCCGGTGAAGACGGTCTTGAAGAAGTCGAAGAGCCAGGCCACGTGGTCGAGCAGCCAGTCGACGGTGTCGTTGACCCAGTCGCCGAGCGGGATCCTAGGCATGGGCGGCCTCCGCCCGGGGGGCCTCCGCGTCGCCGAGGAAGGCGATCAGGCGCTCCTGCGGGACCACGCCGACGAGCTTGCGCCGGGCGTCGAGGACGGCCACCGGGTGGCTCGACCGGGCGCTCAGCACGCACAGTTCGGTGAACGGCGTGTCGGGTGTCGCGGTCTCGCAGTCGGACTCGCAGCCGCAGTCGGCCTCGGCGCCGCTCACGTCCGTGTCCATGACGGCGGAGGCGGTCAGGACCCGGGAACGGTCGACGTCCTTGGTGAAGGAGGCGACGTAGTCGTCGGCGGGCCGCACGAGGATGTCCTCGGCGCTGCCGGTCTGGACGATCCGGCCGTCGCGCATCACGGCGATCCGGTCACCGAGCCGCATGGCCTCGTTGAGGTCGTGGGTGATGAACACGATGGTCTTCTTCAGGGACTTCTGGAGCTGCAGGAGCTGGTCCTGCATGTCCCGGCGGATCAGCGGGTCGAGCGCGCTGAAGGACTCGTCCATGAGGAGCAGGTCGGCGTCGGTCGCGAGCGCGCGGGCCAGGCCCACGCGCTGCTGCATGCCGCCGGAGAGTTCGTCGGGCCAGGACTTCTCCCAGCCGCCCAGGCCGCACAGCTCCAGGGCCTCGGTGGCCCGCTCGACGCGCTCGGCCTTGGGGACGCCCTGGACGGCGAGGCCGTAGGCGGCGTTCTCCAGGACGCTGCGGTGCGGGAAGAGCGCGAAGTGCTGGAAGACCATGCTGATCTTCTGGGCGCGTACGGCGCGCAGCTCGCGGTCGGTGAGGGCGGTGAGGTCCTGGCCGTCGAAGCGGACATGGCCCGCGGTCGGCTCCAGGAGGCCGTTGAGCATGCGCAGCAGGGTGGACTTGCCGGAGCCGGACAGGCCCATGACGACGAAGATCTGGCCGGGGTCCACGGTGAAGGACGCGTCGATCACCGCCGCCGTGGTGCCCTCGGCGCGCAGTCCCTCCCGGTCGGCGCCCTCGCGCAGTCTCTCGACCGCCTCGCGGGGCCGTCTGCCGAAGACCTTGTACAGCTGCTCTGCCTCAAGCCGTGATGACACGCGTACCTCTTGCCTCTTGACCACTGGACGGGAGACGAAGGGCCGCGAACAGTTGAAGGTGCAACCTGCCTCGCTCCGAGGCGGCGCCTGCCCAAGAGCGTTTGGGCCAAACACATCCGTGTCCCCGATCACAGGACGCTCACACCGCCGCACGGGTCGGCGCACACGGCCGCACGGGGCGGCGCACACCGCCGCACGGGTCCGAGGTCGACGGCCGTTGTCGGTGCCGTACGGCATGATGCGAGGCGTGACCGGACGACTGATGCTCCTCGACACCGCCTCGCTCTACTTCCGTGCCTACTTCGGCGTACCGGAGTCGGTGAAGGCCCCGGACGGCACGCCGGTGAACGCCGTGCGCGGTCTCCTCGAATTCATCGACCGCCTGGTCAGGGACCACCACCCCGACCTGCTCGTGGCCTGCATGGACGCGGACTGGCGGCCCCAGTGGCGGGTCGACCTCATCCCCTCCTACAAGGCGCACCGCGTCGCCGAGGAGCACGAGAGCGGTCCGGACGAGGAGGAGGTGCCGGACACCCTGTCGCCGCAGGTGCCGGTCATCGAGGCCGTCCTGGACGCGCTGGGCATCGCGCGCGTGGGGGTCGCCGGCTACGAGGCGGACGACGTGATCGGCACGTTCACCGCGCGGGCGACGGGCCCGGTAGACATCGTCACCGGCGACCGCGACCTGTACCAGCTGGTGGACGACAGGCGTCAGGTGCGGGTGCTGTATCCGCTCAAGGGCGTCGGCACGCTCCAGCTGACCGACGAGGCGTGGCTGCGCGAGAAGTACGGCGTCGACGGCCGTGGGTACGCGGATCTGGCGCTGCTGCGCGGCGACCCGAGCGACGGCCTGCCGGGCGTGCCCGGGATCGGCGAGAAGACGGCGGCCAAGCTGCTCGCCGAGTTCGGGGACCTGGCGGGGATCATGGCCGCGGTCGACGACCCGAAGGCGAAGCTCACGCCGTCGCAGCGCAAGCGGCTGGACGAGTCGCGGCCCTACGTCGCCGTGGCGCCGAAGGTCGTGCGGGTGGCCGGTGACGTCCCGCTGCCGAACGTGGAGACCGCGGTTCCGCGCGCGCCGCGCGATCCGGCGGTGCTGGAGAAGCTGGCGGAGCGATGGGGGCTGGGTGGATCATTGCAGCGACTGGTGACGACGCTCGGCGCGTAAATATTGCCCTCGCTTTCCCCGAGTGGCCTGCCGTTGCCAGGGGGGCCGATGCTAACTTAGGTAAGCCTAAGCAGAGGGAACTGGGAGGCCGCCATGGCAGAAGGACCGGGACGCAAGCCGCGGAAGGCCCACTCCGCGCAAGTGATCCGCACCGAACGCCTCACCCCGCACATGCAGCGCGTGGTGCTCGGCGGCGACGGACTCGCCGAGTTCGCGGCGGACACCTGCACCGACCACTACGTCAAGATCCTCTTCCCCGCCGAGGGCGTGACCTACCCCGAGCCCTTCGACATGCAGCGGATCCGCGAGGAGTTCCCGCGCGAGCAGTGGCCCGTGACCCGCACGTACACGGTGCGGCACTGGGATCCCGAGCACCGCGAGCTCAGCCTCGACTTCGTGATCCACGGCGACGAGGGCCTGGCCGGCCCCTGGGCGGTGCGGGTGCGGCCCGGCGAGACCGTGCGCTTCATGGGCCCGGGCGGCGCCTACGCCCCGGCCCTCGACGCCGACTGGCATCTGCTCGCCGGGGACGAGAGCGCGCTGCCCGCCATCGCCCGCTCCCTGGAGTCCCTGCCCGACGGCGCCCGGGCGCACGCCTTCATCGAGGTGTCCGGGCCCGAGGAGGAGCAGAAGATCGACTCCGACGTGGAGGTCGTCTGGCTGCACCGCGGCTCCCGCCCGGTCGGGGAGGCCCTGGTGGAGGCCGTTCGCGCGCTGGAGTTCCCGGAGGGCCGGCTGTGCGCGTTCGTGCACGGCGAGGCGCACTTCGTGAAGCAGCTGCGCCATCTGCTGAGGGTCGAGCGCGCGGTCCCGCGCGAGGACCTGTCGATCTCCGGCTACTGGCGCCTCGGCCACAACGAGGACGGCTGGCAGGCCTCGAAGCGGGACTGGAACGCCCGCATCGAGGCGGAGCAGGAGGGGACGGCGCCCGCCGCGTAGGCACGCGTCCCGGCCCTACGCCCACGGGAGGGGGCGGCACCTTCACAGGTGCCGCCCCCTCTCGTCGGTCCCCCCACCGCCGCCGCACACGATGTACGGCGTACCGCACAC
>NZ_RSAJ01000373.1 GCF_003933965.1 Streptomyces sp. RP5T | reverse complement strand
CTCCACGCCGGACACCGGTTGCGTGATCTGTACCGTCACCGTCAGCTGCCCTGCTTCAGCAGCTCGTTCGCCTTCTCCTGGGCGTCCTTGACGGCGTCCGCCGGGCTCTTCTTGCCCTGCATGGCCAGCTGCACCTGGGAGACGATGGCGTTCTGCACGGCCGGGGAGAGGTTGGTCTGGTTGGTGGAGGCCGTCTTGAGCTGGTCGGCGACGAGCTTGCGGGCCTGGGAGAACGGGTCGGTGCCGGTGACGTTCTGGAAGAACGGGTCGTTCAGCGACTCGATGGTGGTCGGGAAGATCACCACAGCCGGGTCCTTGCACCAGGCCGTCTGGTTCTCGGCGTTGGTGAGGAACTCCGCGAACGCGAGGGCCACCGGGGCGTGCTTGCTGGTCGCGGCGACCGAGATGTACTGCGGGGCGCCCGCGGAGGCGACACCGAGGGCGTCGTAGGGCTGCTGGCCGACGGCGGTCCTGGCGTAGATCGACGGGCTGTTCTGCTTCACGAACCGCACGAAGCTCGGGTTCGTCGAACCGTAGGCCACCTTGCCCTGGCTGTAGAGCGTGGACGGGTCGTTGCTGGAGGACAGCGAGTCCTTCGGCATCGCGCCTTCCTTGTACAGCTTCGCCATCCAGTCGACCCACTGGGTGGTGCGCGGGTCGTCGCCGAAGACGGCGGACCTGCCGTCGGCGGAGAGGACCTTGATGCCCATCTGGTCGAAGTCGGCGGGGATGCGCCAGACCGGGTTGGCCATCGTCGCGAAGAACTTCCCGTCGGCGGCCTTGGCGACCTTCTCGTAGTCGGCGAAGAGCCCGAAGATGCTCGTCGGCGGCTTCGCCGGGTCGACACCGGCCTTGGCCAGCAGGTCCTTGTTGTACGTCAGCAGGACACCGCCGGTGTACCAGGGCAGCGTGGTGTGGGTCGCCTTGCCCGAGGCGTTCGCGAAGGTGGCGGTCTTCCAGAAGGACGGGACGAAGGGCTTGGCGGCGTCCGGGTCCTTGGTGCCGATGTCGAGCAGGTAGCCGGCCTTGGTGAGGGCGGTCGCGGTCGGCGCGTTGACGTTGATGACGTCGGCCATCGTGCAGGCCTGGGCGTCGGCGACGGTCCGGCTCGTGAAGGTGTTGTCGCCGGGGTCGTCGATCCACTTGACCTTGGTGCCGGGGTGGGCCTTCTGGAAGTCGGCGATGACTCCGTTGAAGAACTTCCCGAAGTCTTTCTTCAGGTTGGTCGTCTGGAAGGTGATGTCGCCCTTGACCTCGCCGGTGAGCTTCCCCGGCCCGACGTTGCCCTTGTCGACCTTGCAGCCGCCGGCGGTGGCGTCACCGCTGTCGGAGCCGCCACTGAGACCGCAGCCGGTGGCCGCGAGCGACAGAACGGCGATACAGGTCAGGGTGCGGGTCAGTCTCTTTGCGCGCATGTGATGCCCTCCACGGCTGGTTCAATGAACCAACTCCGACTCCGATTGATGAAAAGGTGGACCAGAATTCATCGGAGGTCAATGGTTTGCTGTGTTGCGTTTCGGTTCCGTGCGAGATCAGTGACGGTGTTCGTGGTCCGGGTGTGAGGGGTCGCCGGGGTGTTCGTGCCCGTGGGAGTACGTCACACCGGCGCGAGCCTGGTCCAGCCAGCCGAAGAACGCCTGGCGGCCGGCCGCGGTGCGGAGCTCGCGGGTGATGTGGTCGCGGACCTCGTCGTAGGGGCGCACGTCCTGCGGGGCCGCCCCGTCGAAGGGGGTCACGCCGCGCCGTAGCGCCTCCGGGGTGAGGAAGCGGTCCTGGTTGCGGTCGTAGTAGTCCCGTACGGCGGTCTCCGGGACCGTCTGTTCGGACTCCAGGGCGGCCAGGAGGGTGCGGGCGGCGGGGGAGTGGGCGAGGGCCGCGGCGACGATGCTGCCGAGGTCGGCCACGTCCGTCTCGGCGACGGCCAGGACGGAGGCGGGTGACACCTCTTCCGGGACCCTCAGGCCCCGGTCCGTGCAGGCTCTTCGGGCGAGTTCGTCGGTGACCACGACTTGTGTGGCCCAGCGGCGTCTCTGTCTCGCGACAGAGGGGGGTTCCTTCTGTCGTCGGGCGGGTGCGGGTTCGTTGTGGCCGGTCGCGCAGTTCCCCGCGCCCCTGAGGGGCGTACCCAGGAAGGCGTCCACCCGTTCTGCCGGCAGGGGTTCGCCCTCTATCAGTGCTGCGTGTTCCGGAGTCACGGGGTCACCTTCAAGGGGATCGTCCTCGTGTACGCCACCTGGCCGTTCCACGCCGCCTTCGCCATCAGCCAGTACGCACCGGGCGGGATCGACGAGCCGTCCACCTCGATCACGGCCTCGGCCCGTTCTCCTCCCGGCACCGTGAAGCCCTGGAGGCCCGGTGTCACGCCCTGCCAGGTGCCCCAGGACGACACCGCCCACAGCTGGCCGCCGACCGGGCCCCGGGTGGTGTTGCGCAGGCTCACCGGAACCTGAGCCCGCTCACCCCTGCGCACGGTGATCCGGTCGGCGGCCAGGTCGCACACCAGGCCCTGCCCCGCGGGCGGTCCGCCTGGTACGTCGAGGCCCACGACGTCCTCGTAGGTCTGGCCGCCGTACGACAGCCGGGCCGCGAGCCAGTGCCGGCCGGGCTCGGCGTCCGGCGGCGGGGTCACGGTGACGTCGGTCAGCGAGAAGCCGCCGGGGCCGAGCGCGTACGGCAGTTCGGGCGGCTCGGCGGACCAGCCGGGCGGCACCCGGAAGGTCACCGTGCCCCGCACCGAGGTGTCCGTGAGCTCCGAGCCGATCCGGACCGTCGCGGTGACCGGGCCGGTCGCGGTCAGCGCGGTGGGGGACAGGTGGACGGAGACCGGCATGTTGCCGCGTGGGGCGGGGCCGGAGTTGTGCAGCCAGTAGCGGGTGTGGACCGGCTGGGCGGGCTCGTGGGCGGCCACGCCGGGGTCGGTCGCCGGTTCCGGTGCCTGGGGCGGTGTGGCGAGGACCGTGGCCACCTCGAAGCCGGTCAGGGTCGTCCCCAGGGCGCCCTCGTCGTCCGGTGTCAGCGGCTCCCCGGGCCTTTCCAGGACGTCCGCGCGGGCGCCCTCGGTCCAGGCGACCGGCCCGCGGACCCGAGCCCGCACCGGCCTGCCGTTCACCTCGTGGACGCGGACGACGACCCCGCGCCCCGGGTCCACGGGGGCGGCGCTGCCCCGGGCCAGCGGGGAGCCCAGCGGCTTGAGGGCGTCGAGGAGCACCTCACGGGCCGGCTCGACCTCCAGCAGCGAGGCCGTGCGGGGCAGGAGCGCGGACGCGCCCTTGGCCCGTGTCCGGGCCGTGAGCGGATGGTTGAACTCGTGCCCCCGTGCGGGGAGCCGGAGGTCGCGCCAGTCGCCCTCGCCCGCGACGACCGCGTACGCGAAGGTGTGCGACCAGCGCTGGAGCTGGAAGCCCGAGCCGTCCGGGGTCGTGCGGCGGGGCGGGTCGACCCAGATGCCGGACGGCCAGCCGGTGCAGGAGCGCATCAGGGACATGCAGAGGTCGCCGGAGGTGGTGACGACACAGCCGGGCGTGCCCCGGTTCAGGACGGCGAAGCCGCGGCCGTCCCAGGCGTCACCGGGAGGCAGGGCCTCGCCGCCGCCCGCGGCCGTGGCCGTGACGGTGAAGTCGTCCAGGTCGCTGATCAGCGCGTCGACCGCCTTGGCGTCACCGGCGGTGTCGGCGCCCGCGATCACCAGCACCGGCAGCCGCTCCAGGTCCCGCAGGTCGGCGCCGGGCACCCATTCCTCGCGCAGGGAGGCGCGCGGTGCGACCCAGACGGCGGCCACGCCCCGCTCGGCGACCTGGCGGCGCAGCTCGCGACCCGCGGCGGGGTCCATCGCGAGGGCCTCGGCGACCAGGGCGTTGCGCTCGGGGCCGCCGACGGCGATCCGGATGTCGGGGAGGTTGGAGTCGACTTCGAGGTCGCCGTAGCGGGGGCCGCCGGCGATCGTCGAGGTGGCGGTCACGCCCGCGCGGACCAGGGCCGCCGCGAGCGGGGCGCCCAGCTCACCCGCCTCGTCCCAGTCGGAGTAGATCAACTCGGCGACTCCGAAAGCCCGTTGGCCCAGCAGTGCGCCGGTGTCGTCGCGCAGGGCCACCCGGGCCGTGGACCCCAGCCCGAACCAGGTGTTGGCCGGGTTGTCCAGCGTCCACGGGAACTCCTCGCTGTTCACCTCCACGAACCCGAACCCGCGCCCGATCACCGCGTCGGCGACCTCGTGCACGGGCAGCCCGCCCCGCACGTCCGAGGGCCAGCGGACCCGGATGAGGCGGTCCTCGCCGTCGTAGCCGTCGAGCGTCGTGGTGACGTCGAGCCGGTCGACGCCGGTCCACAGGGTCAGCCGCTGCGTGTAGGTGAAGAGGCCCAGGTCGGCGCGGACGGTGATCCGGGACCCGGCGGGGGAGTGCTCGACATCGATGTCCGCCGTGACGTCCCGGCCGCGGGCGGCGGTCGTGCCGGTCGGGGTGAGGTGCCAGGGGCCCTCGCCGAAGCGGGGGTGCCGGGAGAACTCCTCCTGGACGACGAGTTCGTTGCCGATGTCCCCGGCGGGCAGCAGTTCCCGGTCCTCCGTGACGGACCTGAGGCTGCTCACGGCGCCGCCGCGAGCCGGGTCGACCGTCACCTCGTAGAACTCGTTGCGGATCGTCGTGCCCTCGCCGGGGGTCCACTCGGGAACCGAACCGGCCGCCAGGGGAAACGCCTTGTACCCCATGCCGGGCACGCCGGGAACGACGACCTTCAGTGTCCCGTCCTTCTCGCGCACGGACGGCAGCGGCTGGAAGTCGTCACCGACCGGTACCAGGCCCGGGTCCTCGACGCTCAGCACGTCCCGCCGTTCCCAGGTGACGGAGTTGAAGACCACCAGGTCGTCTCCGGTGCCCGGTTCCACCCGGTCGGCCAGGGCCTGTGTCGCGTCGGTGTGGACGGCCTCCGCCAGGTCGGCCAACTCCCGCCAGCCGGTGAGGAGATCGATGTACACCTGGTCCGACTCCGAGCCGGTGATCGCGTCGTGGTGGGCGCCGTAGACGAGTTGCCGCCAGGCCTTGTCGAGGGCCGCGTCCGGATAGGGGTGCCCGGTGACCAGGGAGGCGAGGGTCGCCCAGGCCTCGGCGTCGGCGAGGAGCGTCTCGCCGTACCGCTGGGCCTGCTTGGTGTCGATGTAGGAGACGTCCTTGCCGGTGTAGACCGGGTTCATGTCCCGGGTCTGCGGCGAGGCCCTGCGCCCTTCGGCCGCCAACTCGGCGCGTACGGCGGCGAAGAAGTCGCGGGGGACGCCGGAGACGAAGCGCGGCCAGACGTAGCGCTCGTTCCAGTCGCGGTGGATGGCCATCACCCAGCGGCACGGCGGCGCGTAGTCCCCGCCGACCGGGAGCAGCACGTTGCGGGTGAGCGCGACCTGCTTGAGCCCCTGGAACAGCTTGAACGCCTCGGCCTCCGCCTCGGGCAGCGTCGGCGCGTTGTCGATCCGCCAGCCGGCGCCGTAGTGGTTGACCATGTAGGCGGTGAGGATCCCGCGCCCCGAGGGGGCGATCCAGTCGAACTCGGCCGGGAACTGCATGCGGTTCGGATCCCGCGGCTCCTCGCCGAAGACGGAGAGGGTCGGCCCCCACTGGTGGAAGGGCCCGCGCGCCCAGGAGCTGGAGGAGACCCCCGCGTCGGCCATGATCCCCGGGAACTGCGGGTCGTGCCCGAACGCGTCCAGCTGCCAGGCCGTCTCGGGGGAGGCCCCGAGGATCGCCCGCTGGTATCCGTCGCCGTACAGGGCGTTGCGTACGGTCGCCTCGGCGCCGGTGAGGTTGGTGTTCGGCTCGTTGTAGGTGCCGCCCATGATCTCGACCCGGCCGGTGCGGATCAGCTCGCGCAGGAAGCCGCGCTCCTCGGGGAAGGCGTTCCAGTACGGCTTGAGGTAGTCGACCTCCGCCAGCACGAAGGTGTACGCCGGATCGCGGCGGGCCAGATCGGAGTGGGCGCGCACCAGGCTCATGCCGGACTGGCCGCGCGAGTCGAAGGTGCGGGCGGGCAGGCCGGTCGTGGCCGGGTCGTCGGCGACGTCCCAGGTCTCGGTGTAGGCGCCCTGGGTGTTCCACCAGACCGGGTCGTAGTGGAAGTGGCTGACCATGAACATGGTCCAGCCGGGCTCGGCGAGGGTGAACTCGCCTGTCGCGCTCGCGGCCTCGGCCCCGTCGGCCGCGGTCACCGTGATCGGTCCGCCGGCGCCGGTCACGGGTATCTCGGCGCGTACGGTGCCGTCCTCGCCGACGGTGACGACGGTCTCCCCGGTGCCGCCGCCGGCGACCGTCAGACGGACCGTGCGGCCCGGGAGGTGCTCGATCCCGGCCGCGACCACCTGGAGCGGTCGCTCGGGCGTACCGACGAACAGCTCGGTCGACTCAACAGAGGTGACGCGCATGGGGCTCCTACGAGATGACTCGGGGGAGCCCCATCCTGGCACCGAGAGGATGATTCAAACAACCATCTTCGGGTTATCTCGGTGGTTCATCCATGCATGATCGGACACGGTCAACGCGTACGGCGTGCCTTCACCGCATGCTGCGGGGTGATGTGGTCGGTGAGCGCGAGGGAGGCGCTGGCCCGCTGGTAGGCGAGCTGGCCGACCCGGACGTAGAGACAGTCGACGAGCATCAGGACGGAGTGCCGGCCGCCGATGCTGCCGGTGCGGAAACTGGTCTCAGAGGTCGCGGAGATGAGCCGGATGTCGGCGGCCCTGGCCAGCGGGGAGCGCGGGTCGGTGGTGATGGCGACGGTGGTCGCGCCCCGCTCCTTGGCCATCTCGAAGGGCTCCAGGGTCTCGCGGGTGGCGCCCGAGTGGGAGATCCCTATGGCCACGTCGGCCGGGGTGAGCAGAGCCGCGGAGGTGGCGGCGCCGTGCACCTCGGTCCAGCCGCGCACCTGACAGCCGATGCGGAACAGCCGGGTCTCGGTCTCCTGGGCGACCGCACCGCTGCCGCCGACGCCGTACACGTCGATCCGGCGCGCCTTGGCGAGGGCCTGGGCGGCGCGCTCCAGGGCGTCGAGGTCGATGCGCTCGATCGTCTGCTGGATCGCGCGCAGGTCCGCGCTGCCGACCACCTGGACGACCCGCTCCAGGCTGTCGTCCGGCGAGATGTCGGGGCCGATCTCGGCCGAGCCCCAGTCGGAGACCTCGCCGCGTCCGCGCTCCTGGGCCAGTTCGATCAGCAGGTGCTGGTAGGACTCGAGTCCGATGGCGCGGCAGAACCGGGTCACCGTGGCCTGCGAGGTTCCGGTGCGGCGGCCCAGCTCGGCGGCGGAGCAGTGGGTGACGGCGGCCGGATCCTCCAGGATCAGCTCGCCGACCTTCCGCAGGGAACCGGCCAGCCGGGGCAGTTCGGTGCGGATCAGGGTGGTGACGTCGGTCGGAGGCATGGAAAGAAGGTATCAGCCACCCTTAGCACCACTGATTGAATACCAGGACCGCCATATGGTTTATTGATTCACCGATGGCTGATTGTATGGTGGTTCAATCCATCAGTGGGGAGTGTCGCGTGTCCGTCGAGTCAGTCAGCGCCCAGGGCTTCGCCGAACAGGGCCTGGACGCCCTCCGTCACGTCACCGAGTCCGCCCGCGAGGACGTGCGCCGCGCCGCCGGGCTGATCGTCGACTGCATCCGCGCCGACGGGGTGATCCAGGCCTTCGGCACCGGTCACTCCCAGGCCATGGTCCTGGAGGTGGCCGGCCGGGCGGGCGGCCTGGTGCCCACGAACCGGCTCCAGATGTCCGACCTGGTCCTCTACGGCGGCGACGCGCCGAGCGTGCTCGACGACCCGCTGCTGGAGCGTGAGCCGGGAGTGGCGGTGCGGCTGTACGAGCTCGCGGCTCCCCGTCCCCAGGATCTCTTCGTGATCATCTCCAACTCCGGTGTCAACAACGTCATCGTGGAGATGGCGCTGCACGCCAAGGAGCAGGGGCACAGGATTCTCGCCCTCACCTCCCTCACGCACACGGCGGCCGTTCCCGCGGGGCACGCCAGTGGCAAGAAGCTGGTGGACCTCGCGGACGTGGTGCTGGACAACGCGGCGCCGGTCGGAGACGCGCTGCTGCCCCTGCCGGGCGGCGGGGCGGTGGGCGCGCTGTCCACGCTGACCGGGGTGATGCTGGTGCAGATGGCTGTCGCCGAGGCGACGGGATTGTTGCTCGCGTCCGGGGAGCGGCCGCCGGTCTATGTGTCGGCCAACGTGCCTGGTGGGTTCGAGGGGAATCTGGAGTTGGAGAAGCGGTACGCGGGGCGGGTCCGGCGGACGGCTACGTAGGTCATTCCGGGGTGTCGCGG
>NZ_RSAJ01000372.1 GCF_003933965.1 Streptomyces sp. RP5T | reverse complement strand
CCCGTGAACCGCCACCTGTCAAGCATTTCGACCTCGCTGGAAAAGAACTGTGGCCGCCGCCCGCCCGCCCTACGATCGCCCGCATGATGATTCCGCGGAAATTACGGATGATCGTCGTGCTCGTCGTGGCCCTCGCCACGGCGATCGGGGGTGCCGTGGGGACGGCGCAGGCCCAGGAGGGCCGTGTCTCGTCCGAGCGGCAGTTGCTGTTCTACAACCACTCCTACGGGGTCCTGGACCGGGAGACCGCCGACGCGATCGAACACTCCGACTACTTGAGGGACTTCGCCAACTTCCAGGTCCGCACCACGACCGGAGCCGGCGGACAGACATGGACCGGCCGCTACCTGCTGGGCCGCGAGACCTATCTCGAACTGTTCGGGGTCGGTGACATCGCCAGCCCGGACGGCACCCTCGGCTCCGCCGGGCTGGGCCTGTCCACCGAACGCGACGGAGACCTGGCGACGGTCACCGAACGGCTGAGGAGCGAGGGGGTCGCCGACCCGATCGAGTTCCTCCAGACCCGGGACTTCGGTGACGGTGTGCCCGTGCCGTGGTTCGACGCCATCCTCACCGCCACCGAGTACGACGCCTTCGGTGCCTGGGCGATGGAGTACCGGCCGGAGTACTTCGCCGATCCCCGCAGCAACACCGAGCCGGAGAGCTTCCCCGGTGACGTGGGCCGGGAGCGTGTCCTGTCGGACGACTACCGCACCCATCTGATGCGGGACGTGACCTCGGTCCGTATCGCGGTCACCGAGGGCGACCTCGCCGACACCGTGCCGTTGCTGCGGGCCGGCGGGTTCGCCGTCAGGAGTGTGACGGGCGGGGGCGTGGTCGCGGAGGGCGGCGGCACCGTGATCCGGTTCGACGTGGCTCCGCGCGAGCGCGCGGGGTTCCAGCGGGTCGAGATGTCCCTGAACCGGCCCCTGAAGGAGCGGCACGTGGAGCGGATCGGCCACTCGACCCTCACCGTCGGTCCGGGCAGCCGTGCCGTGTGGACATTCGCGACCGACGGCACCCCGTAGGAAGTGATCGCTGTACGCGCGAAGGGCCCCGGTCGTCGACCGGGGCCCTTCGTACGTGCCGGGTGGGTCAGATGGTCGCCGTGTCGATCACGAAGCGGTAGCGGACGTCGCTGGCGACGACCCGCTCGTACGCCTCGTTGATCTCCGACGCGGCGATGAGCTCGATCTCGGCGCCGATACCGTGCTCCGCGCAGAAGTCCAGCATCTCCTGGGTCTCGGCGATGCCGCCGATCGCCGAACCGGCGAGGGTCTTGCTGCCGCCGATGAGGGAGAAGAGGTTCAGGGCGATCGGCTCCTCGGGGGCGCCGACGTTCACCAGGGCGCCGTTCGCCTTGAGCAGGCCCAGGTAGGCGCCGAAGTCGAGCGGGGCCGAGACCGTGGAGAGGATGAGGTCGAAGGTGCCCGCCAGCTCCTTGAAGGTGGTCTCGTCGCTGGTGGCGTAGTAGTGGTCGGCGCCCAGCTTGAGGCCGTCGTCCTTCTTGCGCAGGGACTGGGAGAGGACGGTGACCTCGGCGCCCAGCGCGTGCGCGATCTTGACGCCCATGTGGCCGAGGCCGCCCAGGCCGATCACGGCGACCTTCTTGCCGGGGGCGGCGCCCCAGCGCTTGAGCGGGGAGTAGGTGGTGATGCCGGCGCACAGCAGCGGGGCGGCCTCGTCGAGGGCCAGGCCCTCGGGGATGCGGACGACGAAGTTCTCGTCGACGACGACCTTCTCGGAGTAGCCGCCGTAGGTGGGCTCGCCGTCCTTGCCGACGGCGTTGTACGTGCCGACCGAACCGCCGGTGCAGTGCTGCTCCAGACCGGCCTTGCAGTTGTCGCACTCCCGGCAGGAGTCGACGAGGCAGCCCACGCCCACGCGGTCACCGACCTGGTACTTGGTGACGCCGGGGCCGACCTCGGAGACGATGCCCGCGATCTCGTGGCCCGGGACCATCGGGAAGATGGCCTCGCCCCAGCCCTCGCGGGCCTGGTGGATGTCGGAGTGGCAGATGCCGGCGAACTTGATGTCGATCAGGACGTCATGCTCGCGGACCGCCCGGCGCTCGATGGTGGTGCGCTCCAGGGGAGCCTTCGCGGCGGGGGCGGCGTATGCGGCGACAGTGGTCATGCCGGTGGTTCTCCTAGCGAGGGGGTCTGTGCCCGGCTGCCTTCTGTCCTTTGTCCGGGCACGTTCTCCACAGTGCCCCGTGGATCACGATCCACCCAGGCCCCGGCTTTGCGTACGTCCACTGGTCCTACCACCGGCGGGGACAGGATCGTGGACGTACGACCGTGAATACTTGACGTATGGACGACATGGCCGAGGAACTGCCCGGAAGCGGCTCACTGGACCGGCGTGCCGAGCTCAGCGAGTTCCTGCGCACCCGGCGGGCCCGGCTCAAGCCCGAGGACGTGGGGCTGCCGGACTTCGGGCGGCACCGCCGGGTGCCGGGGCTGCGCCGCGAGGAGCTGGCTCAGCTGGCGGGTGTCTCCGTGGCGTACTACACACGCCTGGAGCAGGGCAACGGGCGCAATGTCTCGGCGGAGGTCCTCGGCTCGATCGCCCGCGCGCTGCGGCTGACCGACGCCGAGCACGCGCACCTCACGCATCTGGCGAAGCCCAAGCAGCACAAGAAGAAGCCGGCGGCGCGCAGCGAGCAGGTGCGCGGGTCGATCCGGCAGCTGCTGGACTCGGTGGACGTCCCGGCGTACGTGTCGGGGCGGCGCTCGGACATCCTCGCCTGGAACCGGATGGCGGCGGCGGTGTTCGGGGACTGGTCGGAGCTGCCGGCGCGGGAGCGCAACTGGGCGCGGCTGGTGTTCCTGCGGCCGGAGTACCGCGAGCTGTTCGTGCCGTGGGAGCAGAAGGCCACCGACATGGTCAGCTATCTACGCATGGACGCCGGCTGCCATCCGGACGATCCGCTGCTGTCCGCCCTGGTGGGTGAACTCTCCGTCAAGAGCGAGGAGTTCCGGCGGCTGTGGGCGACGCACGACGTCAAGGAGAAGAACTACGGCGTCAAGCAGCTGCGGCATCCGCTGGTCGGGGAACTGACCTTGAACTTCGAGTCGTTCCCCCTGTCCGACGGCACCGAGCAGGCTCTGATCACCTACCACGCGGAACCGGGCTCGCCGTCGGCCGACGCGCTGCGGCTGCTGGCGAGCTGGGGCGCGGACGCGACCCGGGCGGGCGAGTCCGCGCGCTCCTGATCCGGTTCGGCGCTGGTACGGCTCAGCCCTGGTACGGGGGTGCCGCCCCCCAGTTCCACTTCGGCACCGGCTGCTCCGCGGGCGGCTTGGCGTCCGGTCCCGAGAAGTGGACCGCGAGCCGGGTGCCCCACTCGACGTAGGCGAGGAACGCCGAACGGAACTCCGGGTCGGTGGGCAGGCCGGCCTCGTCGGCGGCGTCCTGGATGAGTTCGACCCAGCGGCGGCGCTGCGGCTCGGTGATGCCGCGGCCGAGGTGCTTGGCGACCATGTGGCCGTGGCCGCCCTGGGTCTCCGAGTAGGCGGTCGGGCCGCCGAAGACCTCCGCAAGCCACAGGGCCACGTGCTCGGCGTGGTCGGGGGCCAGGCCCGCGAACACCGGCGCGAGCAGGTCGTCGGCCAGGACCTTCTCGTAGAACACCGTGGTGAGCCGGTCGAATGCCTCCGTGCCGCCCGCCCACGCGAACAGGGTGGGCACGGCGGCACCCCGGCCGCGGACCGTCGTCGGCTTGTAGTGCCGCATCTCCTCGATGTTCTCGACGTACGGCCGGATCTCGGCGAGGAAGTCCGGGAACAGCTCCGACTTGCGGAAGCCCTCCAGGTGGTCCTCGGTGGAGGTCCAGGTGATCCGCAGGACGTAGTGCTCGAAGTCCTCCTCGCAGCGCGCCAGTTCGTAGTCGACGCACTGCGGGGCCGCGGCCAGCTGGGCCGAGGCGTGGGTGTAGGCGGACAGGAACTCCGCCGAGCGGTCTTCCGGGATGCGGTAGCGGATGTACTCGACGGTATGTGTGGTCATACGGCCACTCAAACACGGACGGCCGTCGCGGGCACAGCGCGAAGGGCCCGCCGGACAGTGTGCGTCCGGCGGGCCCTCGGCTAACGGGTGCTGCGGATCACTTCGCGTAGTACGCGTTGTAGATCGAGATCGTCGACTTGTTGCCCTTCTTGTCGGCGATCTTGGCGTGGAAGGAGATGGCCTTCCCCTTCGCCGGGTTCTTCACGGTGATCTTGCCGCCCGAGACCGTGAGCTTCTTCCAGGTCTGGCCGTAGTCGTACGACACGTACACCGCGAGGGACTTCAGGTTGGAGCCCTTGGCGGAGCCCTCGACGGTCACCGGGATCTTGACCGTCTTGCCGGCCTCGACCCTGCTGTCCAGACCCGTGGCCGCGTTGAAGCGGACCGTGGAGGCGGGCAGCTTGGCCGGACCGGCCGCCTTCTTGGACGAGAACGTCCAGCTGGCGTCGATCCGGGTGGAGGCCGCCGCGACCTTGACGCTGCGCTTGACCGAGGTCGTCAGCTTGTACGAGGCCTGGCCGGCGGGAACCTTGAACGTCTTCTCGCCGAACAGCGGGTCGTCGTTCGAGCCGACCTTGACGCCGTTCTTGTACAGCGTGGTCTTGACCGAGGTGAACGCCGAGGAACCGGCGTGGGCGTTGGCGTCCGCGAACAGCGGCAGGGAGCCGAAGATCTCGTTGCCGTCGCGGTACAGACCGAAGTCGGCGTTCAGGTGCGGGCCGAAGACCGCGGTGTTGAAGGTCTTCGCGTAGGACTTGCCGCCCTTGAAGGACTGCGGGGCACCGAGCGTGTAGTACGCGTCGGCGATCGGGAAGCCCTCCGCGTCGACAGCGCCGTCCTGCTCGAAGTCCATCCCCCACTTGACGCCGCCGACGGTGGACAGGTGCAGGGTGCGGGTGCCGGGCAGGGTCTGCTGGATGCCGATCGAGGAACCCGAGAAGGAGCCGGGCAGCCAGCCCACGGCGTTGATCGAGCCCTTCTTGCCGCTCGCCGCCGCGCCGAGGCCGACCTTCACCTTGGCCAGCTCACTCGCCTTGTAGTGCTTGGTGTAACCGGTGGCGAACTGCTTGACCTTGCCGCCGGCGACGGTGTCGTACTGCTCGGTGGCCCCCTTGCTCCAGTGGCCGTCGAACTGCTGGCTGAGCGAGCCGTCGGTCACCTCCGGGCCGAGGTGCGCGGTACGGAAGCCCGTGTACGAGTCCAGGAACCAGCCGTAGCCGTAACCGCCGTCGGGCGTGTCGACCTGGAAGCCCGGCGCGGCGAACTCCGACTTGGCGGCCGCGTCCGGAACGGTGATGTCGACCGGCTTGGCCTTGCGCGCGTCCAGCGTGATCGTCGTCTTCTTGGTGACGTTCAGCTTCGGCTGGACCAGCCAGTCGGCGCCCTTGGTGGCGTCCTCCGGGTCCACGAAGTACGCGGAGTTGAGGATGTAACCACCCTTGGGGACGCGGACGGTGACCGAGCCGTCCTCCTCGTACGGCGAGAATCCCTTGCCGTTGGCGAGGCCGGAGATGCCGGTCAGGCCGACGTCGTAGTTCTTGGCCGGCTTGCCGTCACGGTCGAGAACGTTCAGCGTGACGTCGTACGACTCGACCTCCCGCTGCACCGCCGCCGCCGTGCGCACGGTCTGGCCGCCGCCCGTCGCCGTCACGTACGCGGAGTACGCGCCGTCGAGCGTGCCGCCCAGCTTGGTGTTGACGGTGACGTCGACGGAGGCCTTGCCGCCCGCCGGGACCGTCACCGTGGTGGCGCCCAGCTTGAAGAAGCCGGCCGGAGCGGCCTGCCCCTTCGGGTTCGTGGCCGTCGACGTCAGCTTCAGCGTGACGTCCTTCGTGCCGAGGTTGCGGTACGTCAGCTGCTTGGTGACCGGGGTGTCGTCGGTGTGCGGCCACTGCTGCGTGCCGAAGCTCACCGAGACCGGGTCGGCGATCACGCTCTGCGCGATGGCCTTGTCGACCTGGATACGGCCCGAACCCTGCTGGAACGGGGTGTACTTGCCGCCCTTGGTGGAGCCCGTCAGGGCGCCCTTCAGCTCGGCGTAGCGCCAGTCCGGGTGCTCCTGCTTGAGGATCGCCGCCGCGCCCGCGACATGCGGGGTCGCCATCGACGTACCGGAGATGGTGAGGTAGCCGGCCGGCTTCTCGCCGACCTCCTTGTCGATGAGGCTGCCGGGAGCGGCGGCCGCGGTGATGTCCACGCCGGGCGCGGTCACGTCGGGCTTGATCTGCCCGTCGAGGCCGGGGCCGGTGCTGGAGAAGGAGGCCAGCTTGTCCTTGTCGTCGACCGCGCCGACGGTCAGGGCGGAGGCGGCGCTGCCCGGGGAGCCGATGGTCTGGTCGCCGAAGTCGCCCTCGTTGCCGGCGGCGATGGCGAACAGGATGCCCTTGGTCTCCGAGAGCTTGTTGACCTCGGCTTCCAGCGGGTCGATCTCCGGGGTGTCGCCGCCGCCCAGGCTGAGGTTGACGACGT
Source organism: Streptomyces sp. RP5T (assembly GCF_003933965.1). Lineage (GTDB taxonomy): Bacteria > Actinomycetota > Actinomycetes > Streptomycetales > Streptomycetaceae > Streptomyces. The sequence goes on along the minus strand of NZ_RSAJ01000372.1, from coordinate 1,872 downwards.
CGGCGCCCTGCTCGGCGGCCCACTCCATGCCGGCCAGGATCTGCGAGTCGTCGCCGTAGCCGTCGTCGCTGAGCACCTTGCCGTTGAGCAGCTTGGCGCCCGGCGCCACACCCTTGTACTTGCCGCCGGACTTCGCGCCGGTACCGGCCGCGATGGAGGCGACGTGGGTGCCGTGGCCGAACTTGTCGGTCGCGTCGGCGGAGGTGGAGAAGTTCTTGGCCGCGATCACCTGGTCCTTGAGGTCCGGGTGGGTCGCGTCGATCCCGGTGTCCAGGACGGCGATCTTGACGCCCTTGCCGTTGTAGCCCTTGGCCCAGGCGGTCGGCGCGCCGATCTGCGGCACGGACTTGTCGAGGCTGGCCTTGCGGACGCCGTCGAGCCAGACGTGGGCGATACCGGAGGCGGTCCGGTCGCCGTCGGTGACCGCCCGCCACAGCTCGGGCGCGTCCTCCTTCGGCGTCTGCACGGCGTCGGCGTTCAGGGAGGTCAGGGAGTGACGCAGGGTGCCCGCGTCCCGGACGTCGCCCTTGGCCGCGCTCGCCGCGCCCTTGTAGCCGACGATCACCTTCAGTCCCTTGCTCTGGGACTTGCGGGTGGTGGCCTTGTTGAGCTCGGTGACGTCGAACAGGCGCTGGTCGAGCTTGCCGCTCGACACCAGGCGGACGACGTCGGACGGCAGCACATAGGTGTGGCCGCCGGACGTGCGGAGCTGCACCGGTATGTGTTCGCGGCCCTTCGCGGGCTCCAGGCCCACGACACGGCCCTTGGCGTCGACGACGACGCGGTCACCGGTGATCAGGGTGATGCGGTGCTTGGGCGCGAGCTGCGCCTTTTTCGACTGGGAGACGTTCGACGCCGGTTTCGCGTCCGCCGAGGCCGGGCTGGTCATGCCCGCCGCGAGCGCTACCGCGGCCGCCGTGGCGATCGTGGCCGCGCATGCCTTTTTCACTTGTCTGCGCAAGTTTCCCCCTTGCAGAAGGTCCGGGTGAATTCCCCGTTCACCCAGCCGGGGGGAGACTCGCACGTCTATACGCACACCCCCCGGTGCTCGAAGTATGCCGAGGGGTGATCACGACCTCAAGGGACAAGTCCTTGACAGGAACGTCTGTTACAAGACCGCCGGGTTCAGCGGGAGTTGGGGCTGCCGGACGCGCTCGCGGGCTCAGGAGGCGGCGTTCTCCTTCACCGTGATCCGGCCCTTGCGGATCGTGGCGAGGCGAGGGGCCTTCTTAGCGATGGCGGAGTCGTGGGTGACCATGATGAAGGTCAGCCCCAGCTCCTTCCACATGCGTTCGAGTACGTCCATGATCTCGTCGCGCATCGACTCGTCGAGGTTGCCGGTGGGTTCGTCGGCGAGGAGCACCTTCGGCTCCTTGACGAGGGCCCGGGCGATGGCGACGCGCTGCTGCTGGCCGCCGGACAGCTCGGAGGGAAGGTGCCGCAGTCGCTCCCCGAGCCCGACGGAGGCGAGGGCCTCGGCCGCCCGCTCCCGCCGCTCCTTCGCCTTCACGCCGAGGGGTACGAGGGCGGTCTCGACGTTCTCCTGGGCGGTGAGGGTGGGGATGAGGTTGAAGGACTGGAAGACGAAGCCGATGTTCTCGCTGCGGACCCGGGTCAGCCGGGCCTCCGACAGTTTCGCCAGGTCGGTTCCGTCCAGGACGACTTCGCCCTCGGTGGGCTTGTCCAGTCCGCCGAGCATCTGGAGGAGGGTGGACTTGCCGCCGCCGGTGGGGCCCTGGATGACGAGACGGTCCCCGTCGGCGATGGTGAGGTCCACGCCGGCGAGCGCGTCGACGGTGTCCTTGCCTCGCGAGTAGCGCTTGGTGACGCTTCTGAGTTCGTACATGGTGAGCTCCTGGAGTGGTGGGGTTC
>NZ_RSAJ01000371.1 GCF_003933965.1 Streptomyces sp. RP5T | reverse complement strand
TCCCAGACCCCGACACGCAGCCGCCCCTCCCCCAGCGCGGTCAGCCGAAGCGAGGCGGGGCCCTTGGCATGGCGGTAGGCGTTGGTGACGAGTTCGGACGTCAACAGCTCAACGGTGTCGAGGACATGGGCCATTCCATGCCCCTTCAGCGCGGCCCGCACGGTCGTACGTGCGACACGTGCGGCTCTCGGGTCATGTGGCAGGCGAAGGGCGTACACCCAGGTGTCGGGCAGGGCTACGGTGACCATCGGATACCTCCGGTGGAGGGGAAAGGGGCATTCGACGACTACGCGCTCAACGGCCGCGCCGGGCGGTGGCTGTGCCTGGGTGGGTGCGCTTCCGGCTTATGGGCGGGGGGAGTTGGGCGGTACGTGACCACCGTAGAGCAGATGGTTAGATGCATCTAACTAAATCCACTGGAAACATCTACTCTTCACTCGTGTGAGGGACCGGGACACCGCCCCGCGGCCAGGAAGGAGACGCCGTGCCGCCCACCAACAGCCCCACGCTTCGGCAGCGGAGGCTGGGCGCAGAACTGCGCAAACTCCGAGAGCGAGCCGGGCTCACCGCAACCGGCGCCGCCGAACAATTGGGCGTCAACCAGGCGCGCGTCAGCATGATCGAGACCGGCCGCACACCGATCAGCGCCGAGCGAGTGCACTCCATGGCCCATGCCTACGACTGCTTCGACGAACCCCTCATCGAGGCGCTCGCGGCGATGACCGGCCGGCGAACACGCGGCTGGTGGGAGGAGTATCGCGACCACGTTCCGGTGGCCCTGGTCGATCTGGCGGAGTTGGAGCACCACGCCGCCGCACTACGTGTGGCGCTCATGCTCCACATCCCGGCGCTGCTCCAGACGACAGACCACGCCCGGGCCCTCTTCCAGGCAGTGGTGCCACCCATGCGGCAGTACGAGATGGAGCACCGTCTCACCCACCGCCTCAAACGACAGGGCGTGCTGCACAGGCAGGACCCGCCTCCGTACACGGCGATCATTCACGAGGCCGCGCTCCGCATGGGTTTCGGCGGCCCGGTCGTGGCCCGCGGCCAGCTCAAGCACCTGGCCGACATGAGCGAACTACCGCACGTCGAGCTGCGCGTGATCCCGTTCGGGGCGGCCCACTTTCCCACCACGGGCCAGTCCTTCGACTACGTCGAGGGCGCCGTCCCCCAACTCGACACAGTCCAGCTGGACTCGCACCACGGAGCCTGCGAGTTCCTGGACGCGGAGGCGCAGTTGAGCAAGTACCGGGCCGTGCTGGACGGCATGGAATCCTGCGCGCTCCCGCCCACCACGTCACGCGACTTCATCCACCACCTCATCCACGATCTGTGAGGGACGAATCATGCAGCCCATGCACTGGCGTAAGTCCAGCTACAGCGGCGACGGCTCGAACTGCGTCGAGATAGCCACCACCCTCACCGCCATCCAAGTCCGCGACTCAAAGACGACGAGAAGTCCTCACCTTGTCTTCCAGTCATCCGCCTGGGTCTCCTTCATATCGCACACGGCATCAAACAGCCGCTCGCACCAGTCCGCGGCAGGGTGGCCGAGCCTGGACAGCTGATACGTGATTTTCTCAGATCGTCATCCGCACTGCGCAAGGCAGAACAATCGACTCGACCAACCTGACCTGCCGCTAACGCGGTTTCCTCGAAGGCTGACCGTCCTGAACACCAAGACCCTGGCCTCCGAACGCATCAACTCCCTCAAAATCCACCAGGAACGGCAACAGGAAGAGCGCCACGTGGCCGGAACGGGCTGGACGGCCAACGAACTCGTCCTTACCACCCCGAAGGGCAGGCCGCTCGACCTCGCCAACCTGAGCCGCCGCTTCCGCCGCCTCCTCCGACACGCAGGAATCCGAACGATCCGCTTCCACGATCTCCGCCACTCGACCGCGCCCCTGCTTCTGGGGCAGGACGTCGACTCGTCGAGATCAAGGAGCCCCTCGGCCACGCCCACATCGGCGTCACCGCCACCGTCTACGCCCACGTCCGATCTCCTCGGCCGCATCCTCGACCACCCCTGACACACGTACGGCAACGGCGGCGGACACCTGGTGTCCGCCGCCGTTGCCGTCGACCACTGGTGTCAAGCCGCAAAAGCGGCCCCTGTGGGTGTCACCCACAGGGGCCGCATATTTGCACTTCGATGCGTAGTAGAATCGGAAGCTTAAATCGGCTCGCCCGCCACTCCGCTAAATCCGACGAGGCCATTCCTCTTCGCCATGTCAAGAATCTCTGGGAGATAATTGAGTTGGCGAACCGAAAGGGTCAGAAGGACGTACTTTCCCTCATCATCCGGTTCCTCTTCCAGATCGAACCGAGACGGCTCCAGAACATCCTCCACATCTGGCCACCTAGTCAGCAACTCCTCCCGGAACCGCAACACGTCAGGGCTCACGACAAGATCGCTGGTGTCACCCTCAGCAAGGTTGTCGAAGATTCCCTCAAGTTCCCCAACACCGCACTTCCAGAAGCCAAAGTCGCTACTCACTGGCCATCCTCTCAGGTTAGGGGTTGCAGAGTGGACACTCTGTACCGCAAGGCGCTTCCAGCCCCTCACCGCCGCCGAAGCCCGGCAGTTTCTCCATGCGGCCAACAGTGACCGGCTTCACGCCCTGTACGAACTCGCTCTGCGCACCGGACTCCGCAAAGGCGAACTCCTCGGCCTTCACTGGGAAGACCTCGACCTCGACGGCGGCACCGCCAGCATCCACCGTTCCCTCCAGCGCACCCGCAGCCAGGGGCTGACCGTCCTGAACACCAAGACCCTGGCCTCCGAGCGGCGCATCGCCCTCCCCACCGAATGCATCAACTCCCTCAAGACCCACCAGGAGCGGCAGCAGGAAGAGCGTCAGGCAATCGGAACGGGCTGGACGGACAACCGGCTCGTCTTCACCATCCCGACCGGCGGACCACTCGACCCCGCCAACCTCACCCGCCGCTTCCGCCGCCTCCTCCACAGCGCAGGACTCCGGACCATCCGCTTCCATGATCTCCGGCACTCGACCGCAACCCTGCTCCTGGAATAGGGCATCGACCTCGTCGTCATCAAAGAACTCCTCGGCCACGCCCACATCGGCGTCACCGCCGGCGTCTACGCCCACGTCCGACTCCGCCTGCAGCGCCAAGCCATCGACACTCTGGGCAGCATGCTGGCCGAGGGCGATGACTCCGAAGAGCCGCCGCCCTCGGCATTCATCGTCCGCTGACGTTGCCGTCAGCGTTGCCGTCACAAGACGTCAGGCCCCGCCGGAGATCACTCCGGCGGGGCCTGTTTGATCTATTTTCCCGAGAAATTGAGATTCCCGGCTATTAGGCGTCCCACGCCAGGCGCTTGCCGAATGCCCTGACTCGGCTCGATCTACCCGCGCGAAGAAGTATCGCTTGCTGGGATCCTATAGGCAGCTGCGAGACTCGCATCGAAAATCACGATCAGCTCATCGGGCATATACCTGAACCCCTCCCCCTCAGCCGTACCTAGCGCAATAACCAGGCTTGACGTATTGGAGAATCCAAGGCGGTACGCCCACGGCATTTCAGGACAGCCTTCGTTGGGAACATGCCAGGCAGGGCTGATTTCCACGATTTCCGCCCCAAGGAACCTCTCCCAGTCGACATGGCCGCTCACGTCGACAGCGTCCCCTGGCAAGTCGACGTCAGACTCTCCAGGTTCCCTAAGCTCGATCGCCATCCCTTCATTGAGGCCATCCATCGCCCAGGATAGGGACAGTGCGGCCCCGGTACTCATGACCAGATCAACGGCCATGTCGACTTCATGGGCACGATCCTCCCTGTGCCCTTCGGGCCAGGTTTCCCCCTGCGGCACTACGTAGCGGACCGCACTCACGGACGCCCCCGCGATCGCGCCCCGAAGGGCAGCGAGACTGGCGTCGCCACGCGCCTTGGCATCCCACGGCTCGATTACCAACATGCCTAGTACCGCCCGAAGTATTGGAACTGTCCATTTGCGTCGAAGGTCGCGCCGATCCCGCGTCCACCAGCGGGGTCCGGCATGATATACCGCGTTCCGCCCGCGAAGTTGCCGGAATTGACAGCGGACGTAGCGGTTTGCGGATTGGTCAGAAAGAGGCGGGAGATCCTGCTGTCGTCGGGCGCTCCGAGCCCTTCGGCTCTGACCCAGATCGTCGCCGCCGGAGACATCACCGGCGACGGGCGCACCGACTTCTTCGCCACCGCCGGCGACCAGTTGTGGGCCTTCACCGGATACCACGGAGCGACGGTCGACCAGGCAGTCCTGCTGTCCGGTGGGTGGACCAACCGTGATCTGGTGACCGTCATGGACGTCAGCGGTGACGGCGTCGCCGACATGGTCTACCGCACCGACGCGTCCGGGCGGCTTCTGCTACGCAAGGGGATCGCCGCGAGCGCAGGAGGGACCGACCTCAACTCCCTTGCCTCCGCCGCGAACTCCTCGGGCAAGACGGATACCGAGTACGGGGCCTCCGGCTGGTACAGCACCGACGTTCCGCTGCTGATGGGGACGCCGGACGCCAACAGTGACGGCATCCCCGACATCTGGGCCGTCGCGGCCAACGGTGTTGTGAAATTCCATCCAGGCAGCAAGACGGTGCTGTCGGGCTCGGGTACGCAGGTCATCAACCCGAACACGTACTGGCCGAAGCGGCTCTCCATCGGATGACATGACCGGGCTCCGCCTCCCGCACGGGGGGGCGGAGCCCGAAACCTTCAGGACCTGTGGCGTGCAGCCGCCGCGGGGCTGACTCGGCCCCCCCGCCGCGACCCGTTAGGCCACAACCGCGGCCTCCTCTTCGCCGCCAGGTCCTCGATCCACCCGAACGCAAGGATCGCGAGCCCGATCAACGGCCACACCAGGAAGAACATCCACAGCGTGTCCGTCGCGTCGAGGGCCGCGACCGCGCGGTCGCTCTGCATGAAGGGGAGCTCGTAGGCCAGGTCGAGGATCGGGACCGTGGCCATGATCAGCAGGTTGTGCCAGAGGTAGATCGTCACGGCACGGTTGTTGGAGAGGGTCACCAGCTTGTCCCAGCGGGCCAGCCGGCCGGGGAGTTCCTGCCAGGACGGGGAGTACTGGAGGAGGATCACGACGAACCCGAAGGACCAGGCGGCCTGGGCGAGGGGGATGTCGTTCAGGTCCCAGCCCTCGGGGCCCTGGTGGCCGGAGGCCCACCACAGGCCGAAGGCCATCACCAGGACCGATCCGGAGACGGCGAGATAGCGCGGGACCTTCGCCAGCACTCCCTCGTGGTGCGCGAAACCGAGGACCCAGCAGCTGCCGTAGACCGCGAAGTCGGTGACCGCGTTGCCGAGTTCGCCGGGGATCGTGACCAGTCCCGTGCCGACGACCGCTGTCAGCGCCAGCGGTGCCAGCAGGGTCGCCCACGGCACCCTGCGGAACGCCCACAGCAGCAGCGGCGAGGCCAGCACGAACCACAGATAGGCGCGGAGGTACCACAGCGGGCCCACCGCCTGGTCGGCCCACGTGCTCTCCAGGAGGTCGTGCGGGAAGCCGACCTCCCAGGGGTACGGCGGCGCCCCGATCGGGATGACGTAGTTGACCAGCTCCAGCAGGCCCCAGGTGCCGCTGTGGTCCGGGTCCTCGGACAGCTTCCAGCCGCCCACGAACATCAGCGGCAGCACGACCGCGCTGAACGCCCACAGGGGAGGGAGCAGTCGGCGGACACGGCCTCTGATCACGCTCAGGGCCGGGCGGTTCAGGGAGCGCGCCATCAGTGAGCCCGCCAGCGCGAACATCACGCCCATCGACGGGAACAGGATGGTCAGCCACGCCCAGCCGAACAGGTGGTAGAGGACCACCCGGACCAGGGCGAGGGAGCGGAGGAGGTCCAGGTAGCGGTCGCGGCCGGGGGCCTTGGGCGGCGCGGTGGCAGGCGCCGACGTCGGCGTCGGCAGCTCGCGCTGGTCCGCCGTGTACTCCTGCGTCATCCGACAGGCCTCCGCTCGTCGCTCTCACTGCCCGCCCGCGGCCTCGGCACGGGTCCGCCCGGTGCCTCGACGACTCCCGTGCGGCGCAGCTTCTGCCAGCGCAGGCGGCCTCCGGTGAGGGCCGTGATCCAGGACTGGAGCAGGACGACGTACATGAGCTGGCGGTAGAGGATCTGCTGCAACGGCAGCGAGATCAGGTGGGTCATGCGTTCCCGGTCGAGGCGGAAGGCGTAGGCGGCGCAGACCACCTGGATCGCGAGGACGCCCAGCCAGGCCACGATCGTCTTCTCGGTCGGGCCGAACACGACGCCGTAGAGCAGGAACACGTCGATCAGGGGGGCCAGCAGGGGTGCCACCACCATGAACAGGGAGACCAGGGGCAGCCCGACCCGGCCGAAGCGGCCCGACGGGCCCCGCTCCACCAGCGCCCGCCGGTGCTTCCAGATCGCCTGCATGGTGCCGTACGACCACCGGTAGCGCTGGGACCAGAGCTGCTGGACGGACTCCGGGGCCTCGGTCCAGGCGCGCGCCTTCTCGGCGTAGACCACGCGCCAGCCGTCCCGGTGCATGGCCATGGTGATGTCGGTGTCCTCGGCGAGGGTGTCCTCGCTCATGCCGCCGACGCGCTCCAGGGCGGAGCGGCGGAAGGCTCCCACCGCGCCCGGGATGGTGGGCATGCAGCGCAGGACGTCGTACATCCGGCGGTCGAGGTTGAAGCCCATCACATACTCGATGTGCTGCCAGGCGCCGATGAGCGAATCCCGGTTGCCGACCTTGGCGTTGCCGGCGACGGCTCCCACGCGCGGGTCGCCGAAGGGCTGCACCAGCTCCCGTACCGTCGACGGTTCGAAGACGGTGTCGCCGTCCATCATCACGATGATGTCGTAACGGGCGTTGGCCAGGCCGCGGTTGAGGGCGGCCGGCTTGCCCGCGTTGAGCTGGCGCACTACGCGGACGTTCGGCAGGCCCATCGCCTCGACGATCCGGGCGGTGCCGTCACTGGAACCGTCGTCGATGACGAGCACCTCGATGGGGTGCTCGCTCGCCATGAGGGAACGGACGGTGTTCTCGATGCACTTGGCCTCGTTGTACGCCGGGACGAGCACCGACACCGGCCGGGTGACCGGCTCTCCCCAGCGGAAGTCCTTGCGGCGCACCCGGCGGGCGTGGAGGCCCGAGAGCAGCAGCATGAGGACGAAGCGGCCGATGACGAGGGAGCCGATGATCGACAGCCCGACGACGAGGACATCGGTGATGTGCTCGGAGGCCTGGACCAGGAAGATCCACGCCTTGCCCTTCCACAGTTCGGGCCCGGCGACGGCGGTGTGCGCGGTGGGCGCGTCGAGGGCCTCGGTGAGGTTGTCGAACTCGTAGCCCTTGTCCGTCATATCGGGGAGGAACTGGTCGAGCGCCTGGACCGTCTGGTGGCGGTCGCCGCCCGAGTCGTGCATCAGCACGATCGCGCCCTTGCCGTTCTTCGGGGTGGCGTTGCTGATGATCTTGGCAACGCCGGGCTTCTGCCAGTCCTCGCTGTCGGTGTTGTTGACGACGGTGATGTAGCCGCGGGTGCCGATGTACTCGGTGACCGGCCAGGACTTGTCGTCCATGGCGTCGGCGAAGGAGGAGTACGGCGGCCGGAAGAGCGAGGTGCGGATCCCGGCCGCGCCGGCGAGCGCGAGCTGGTTCTGGGAGAGCTCCCAGTCGATGCGCTTCTTCGACTGGAAGGACAGGTCGGGGTGGTTGAAGGTGTGCAGCCCGATCTCGTGGCCCTCGTCGACCATGCGCTGGACCAGGTCCGGGTAGCGGGAGGCCATGGTGCCGGTGACGAAGAAGACCGCGTGCGCGTGGTGCTTCTTCAGGACGTCGAGGACCTTGGGGGTCCAGGTGGGGTCGGGGCCGTCGTCGAAGGTGAGGACGATCCGGTGGTCGGGCAGCTTCAGGCTGGTGGCCTTGCCGCCGCGGGTGTCGATCACCGGACCGCCGTCGATGATCTTCTCCGGCACCTTGTCGGTGGAGGCCTCGGGCTGGATGCGGTGGTCGGCGAGGATCTCGCTGTGGACGTAGCCGCGCAGCATCAGCATCGCCATGAGGGCGACGAGGACGAGCACGGGAAGCAGGAGGCGCATGGGCAGGCGACGGCGCCTGGAGCCGTCGGGGGCTCCTGGTGCTGCGGCCCCCGGGCGGCGGGTGCGGGATGCCATCAGAGGACGTACTCCGGGGACGGGGAGGAGAGCGGGGCGCCGGCGAGCACCGGAGCGGAGGTGGCGGACGGCTCCGAGGTGACGGGCGCGGTGCCCGAGGTCTGCGACGCGATGGGCGAGGGTGAGGCCGGTCCGTCGGCGACCGTGCCGGGTCCGGCGCTGTCACCGCCCGCGGTCTGGGTCGGGGCGACCGAGGGT
>NZ_RSAJ01000370.1 GCF_003933965.1 Streptomyces sp. RP5T | reverse complement strand
GGGTGGGGCCACCCGGCGGATGACCCCGTCGCCTCGACGGGGCCGGGTTCGACTCCGGACCCGCCATGCTGATCGACACCTCGCGCAACGGCTCGGCCTGCTCCGCCCGGGCCCCCGCCGGCACGCAGACCACCGTGGACGGCTGGAGCGGCGCGGGCCACGGTGAACGGCCCGCCGCGGCTCCGGCCGCTGGAATCGACGCCTGTGCGCAGGTCGAGCCGCCGGGGGAGTCGGACGGCAAGGTGGCCCCCGGCGGCAACGCACGCAACGGCAACAACCTCACGGGCCCCCAGCCTGACCCGTTGCTGCCGTGACCTCCGTGGACCTGGTGCCGGCCCGTGGGCCGGTCAGTGTTGTGCGAACTGAGTGCTCGTCGGCTGCACCACATTGGGTCGCACCGCGATCCCGTTGATGGTGAGTTGCTGGCCGTAGATGTCGGTGAGCCTGATGGCGCCGCCGCATCCGCTGCCGTCGGGGGAGAGGAAGTAGTTGTAGCCGGTGCGGGCGAGTTGGCGCCAGCCGTTGTCGGTACGGACCTCCAGCCGGGCCAGCGGGTTGCGGTGACCGATGGCCTGGATGCCGCACCAGTAGGCGCTGGAGCCGGTCTTGTAACGGATGGAGATGGTGCCTGCCGCGGCGGGGCTGAGCAGGCTCCAGGTGATGGCCAGTCGACCGGTGGAAGTGGGGGCCAGTTTGGCGAAGGCCTGCTCGCTGAGGTCGAGTTGGCCGGGGGCGCAGGGCAGCGGGCATTCGTTGGTGATGCGGACCGTGACGGAGTTGCCGTTGGCCGCGTGGACGCGCACGTAGGCCCCGCAGGCCCTGGACGTCTCGTAGTCGGTGGTGTTCATCGCGGCGATCATCATGTCGCTGCTGGGGCCGAAGGAGCAGGCGCCGTCTCCGACTCCGGCCTCGTAGACGGTGGCGACTCCCGGGTAGGTGACCTTGGGCCGGATGCGTCCGGCCAGGGAGGTCGTGGCGGGGGCCGTGCGGGGCGAGGCCGAGGAGGGCGACGGTGCCGCGGAGGAGGAGCGGGAGGCCTTGGGCGTGGACGCGGAGGCCTTCGGGCTCGCTGAGGTCGCCGAGGGGGACGGCGAGGACGACTTGTCCCCGGGCGTGGTCGGGGGCGGCGGAGTCTGCCGGGAGTCGGTGACGGCCGTGGCCGCGGCCGACGCGGTGTCTTCCTTGCGGTCGGGTTGCATCGCCACGACCAGGCAGGCGAGGAGTGCCGTGACGGCCAGCCCGCTGCTGGTGGCGATCATCAGCCGGCGTCTGCGTCTGCGCTGCCGCGCGGCCTGACGTGTTGTCTCGTGCATGTCCATCCGTTCGGAAGAGCGAGCGATGTTGCACCACTCAGTGGCCGCCGGACGCGAAGAGGTTGCCGCCGATTTCGGACCGGATCGAAGCGGGGACACGAGCGGCCGAGCCGGCGCAGTACGAAGGCGGAGGCAAGGGGCCCCTCGGGCCGTCGGACACGCAGTCCAAGGGCCAGTCCGCGCCGATGCCCCGTCAGATCTCACGCAGGCGGCGCGTTCGTGCGCGGCGCTACCCGAACAGGCGCCGCTGGATCTCGCGCCGGTAGTCCTCAAGGGTTCTGTCGAGATGTGCCGCGGTGGCCCGCGCCGCCTCCTCGGGGCGGCCGTCTCGGATGGCCCGGTAGATCGCCTCGTGCTCCTCGACGGCCGACGCGGTGTTCTCGCCGAGCTTGTCGTGGATGCCGATGGCGCTGGACTGGCGCTGCAGACGTCGTGCGTCCCGCACGGCACTGACGAGGAAGGTGTTGTGCGAGGCCGCGGCTACGCCCATGTGGAACTCCTCGTCCGCCTGGTTGAACACCTCGACCCGGCCCTGGAGGAACCCGTGCCGGCCCTTCTCCATGGCCACCTCGATGGTGCGCAGTTCCGAGGGCGTGGCGCGCGTCGCCGCCAGGCTGCTGGCCGACATCTCCTGCACCCTGCGGAACTCGAACAGCATCAGGACGTGGTCGATGTCGACGGGGCGGAAGAAACCTCCCCAGCGGCTGGTGACGAGCATGCCCTCGTCGTCCGCGACGAACAGGCCCCGCCCCTTGTGGGCCCGTACGCGGCCCAGTGCCGAAAGGATCTTCACGGCTTCCCGCACCACGGCCCGGCTGGTGTTCAGCGTCTGGGCCAGGTCGATCTCCGTGGGCAGCCGGTCTCCCGCCACCAGCCGCTGCTCGGCGATGTATTCGAGGATCTGCTCCGCCACGATCTCGTACCCGGGACGGTAGTCACGCCGCTCCTCCGAGCCCGTCGCCGCCGAGGGCACTTCGATCGCCGGCGTGTCGTCCATCTGCGCTGCCTCCCGAGTGACTGTGGTGACCGCGACTGATCGCCGCGGAGCCGACGGCATCGTAACCCAGCAGAGAGATGAGTCGTACTCATTCTGACCGGGGTCTCTGGCTGAGTCTGCGCTCCCTGGGCACATAAATGCCGATTAATGTCAGTTATTGGCCGCAATCACTTTTCCATCATGCAGAACTCGTCAAGGAAGCGTCGCACGCACCCTTGACGAACCTCTCGATGAGGCGGCTAATTTCATCCAAGCCAATAGCGCTTCAGCCGCCTTTCCCCTGTCCGACGCCTGCCCGGGACGGCCCGGCGTCGCACCCATTGCTCCTCCCCACCTGCCACCTGCCAACCGCCCATCTGCCCGGGGCACCGCAAACCCAGTGGAGTCGATCGTGACCGTCAACAAGCAGTCGCCCAGCCCGAAGAGAGCACTCGGAAGGAAGCGTGCGGCGTTGCTGGCCGGCTGCGCGGCCACGGTGTCGCTGGCCCTGACCGCCTGCGGTGGCGGCGGTACCGGCGCCACGACCTCCAAGGACGGCTTCGCCCAGGCGCCGCAGAAGGACGGGGCACTGACCGTCTGGGTGGACGCGACCCGTATGGAGGCCGCCAAGCTCTACCAGCACCTGCACCCCGAGGTGAAGCTGGACATCGTCAGCTACGACGGCGACGCCAACGGCTCGAACTATCTCCAGACCAAGGTCCAGCTCTTCAACCGCACCGGCAAGGGCTGGCCGGACGTCGTCTTCAGCTCCCAGAACAACGAAGCCTCCTGGGCGGTCGACGCGGGCTTCGCCGCCCCGCTCAACAAGGGCCTGATCCCCGAGTCGACCCTGGGCCGGTTCTCGAAGGGCGCCAACGACGTCTGCACGGTGGACGGCACCCTCTACTGTCTGCGCAACGACCTCTCCCAGGCCGTGCTCTGGTACAACGCACCGCTGCTGAAGCAGTTCGGCTACACCGTGCCCACCACCTGGGAGGAGTACCAGCGACTCGGCGAGAAGGTGGCCAAGGAGCACCCCGGTTATCTCGTGGGTGACGCGGGCGACTCCTTCACCCCCGAGATCTACCTGTGGGCGAGCAAGTGCGGCGCCAACCACATCACCGGGCCCAAGTCGGTCTCGGTGAACACCACCAGCGAGGCCTGCACCAAGATGGCCAGGCTCCTGGACGTGCTGATCAAGAACAAGTCCATGTCCATCAGCGGCGTCTTCAGCACCGACTTCGGCAAAAATCAGGCGGACAAGGTCCTGCTCATGCCGGGCCCGGCCTGGTACGGCGGAGCGGTCTTCAAGGACACCCTCAAGCTCCCCGCCAAGCAGATAGCGGCCGCTCCCATCCCGCAGTGGCAGGGGGACAACTCCCCGTCCACCGGCAACGTCGGCGGCGGCACCTGGCTGCTGTCCCAGCACTCCACCCACATCAAGGCCGCCACCGACTTCCTCAAGTGGGTCACCACCGACAACGCCTACCAGGGCGAGAAGGCGCCCGGCTTTCCGGCCTACGCGCCGGCGGCCGAGACGTGGCTGAAGGGACAGGCGGCCTCCGGTTACTTCGCCAGCGACCTGAGCGCCCTCACGGCCGCCTCCTCCCAGGTCTGGCCCGAGTGGGGCTCGGGGCAGTTCAGCCAGGAGGCGATCTGGGCGGCCACCGTCAAGCCCGGCCTGACCCAGGGCAAGTCCATCGTCTCGATGCTGCCGGCCTGGCAGGACTCCATCGTCAAGTACGCCAAGTCCAACGGATACAAGGTCTCGCAGTGACCCTCAGCTACTCCTCGTCCGGCTCTGTCCCCGCGCGCACCAGCGGTGCCCGCCGGCAGAGCCGGGCCGGCCTCGCCTTCGTAGCCGCCTACGTGATACTCCTGATCGCGTTCGGCATCCTGCCGACCGGATACGCCGTCTACTTCGCCTTCACCGACGCCGGGGGCACCTTCACCGGCTTCGGCAACTTCATCACCACGGCGCAGGACTTCCGCTTCATGGACGCCGTGGGCCATGTGGCGCTGTACCTCCTGTTCTGGCTGGTCTCGCTCGTGGTGTTCGTGGTGAGCCTGGCGCTGCTGCTGCACCGCCTCGCCTCGGGCACCATCAGCAAGTCGCTGCGCTTCTTCTTCTACATCCCGGGGGCTCTCGCCGGCGCCGCGAGTGTGCTGGTGTGGCTGTTCATGCTGGACCCGGCGGTGAGCCCGGTCAGTTCGCTGCTGGGCATGCTGGGCTTCCACACCTTCGGCGAGGTGATCGCGCCCGGCAACCTGCCCCTGCTGTTCACGGTCATCGCGTTCTGGACCGGCGCGGGCGGCTGGATCGTCGTCATCTACGGCGCGCTGAACAACATCCCCGGTGACGTCATGGAAGCCGCCCGCATCGACGGCGCGGGGGCCTGGCAGACCGCCTGGCACGTGCAGATACCCATGCTCCGCAAGTGGATCGTGTACATGGTGATCCTGGCCTTCGCGGGCGGCGCGCAGCTCTTCGTGGAGCCGCAGCTGCTGTCCCTCGCCAGTGTGGGCGTGGCCGGACGCGACTACTCGCTGAACCAGCTGACGTACGACTTCGCCTTCCAGATGAACAACGTGAACGGCGCCGCCGCGGTCTCGGTGGAACTCCTGGTCGTCAGTGTCTCGGTCGCCGCTGTCTTCGTCGCACGCTCGGGGTTCTTCGATGCCGACTGAGACCTCCGCGGGACCGACCCGAGTCCCCTCGCGCACGGAACGAGGAGCGAGTGCCATGAGCCCAGCGCCCCGCCAGGCATCCGGGCGTCGCCGCCCGCCTCGCCTCGTGCCCCGCCTGCTGACCGGCTCCGTGCTGCTCGTCTTCCTGGTGTTCTTCGTCCTCCCGGTGCTGTGGCTCGTCCTCGCGGCGACCAAGACCGACCAGCAGCTCGTCCACGGCAGCCCGCTGTCCTTCGGCTCCTGGCACGCCTTCAAGGCCAACTGGGACGGCCTCACCGCGTTCCAGGACGACGCCGTCATGCAGTGGCTCGGCAACTCCACGCTGTACGCGGCGATCTCCCTGGTCATCACCCTCTGCGTGGCGGTGCCGGCGGGATACGGGCTGGCCATGACGGAGTTCCGCGGGCGGCACACCCTGCTCGTCTCGACTCTCGTCGTGATGCTCATGCCGACCGCCACCCTGGTGGTGCCGCTGTTCCTGGAGATCAACGCGGCGCACCTGATCGGCACGATGTGGTCGATCATCCTGCCGTACTCGTTCTACCCCTTCGGCGTGTATCTGACGTACATCTACTTCACCACCGCCGTACCGAAGGACCTGCTGGCGGCGGCACGCATGGACGGCTGCTCGGAGTTCGGGGTCTTCCGGCACATCGCACTGCCCCTGGCGACCCCGGTCATCGCACTCGTGGGCTTCTTCAGCTTCGTCGCCAACTGGACCAACTACTTCCTGCCGTACGTGATGCTGCCCGAGAGCGACCAGATGCCGATCCAGGTGGGCGTCGGAAGCCTGCTCAGCAACGTGCCGTCCTTCAACCCCGCGGTCGGCACCCTCGCGATCGAACGCCCGCAGCTGGCGCTGGCCACGCTGCTGGCCATCACACCGGTGCTGGTCGTCTTCCTGTTCGCCCAGCGCTTCCTGGTCAGCGGGATGCTCGCCGGAGCCACCAAGGAGTAGGTCCCGGCCCACGGCTCCCCGGCACGACACCCGGAGCCGGCACCCCGCCGCCCGCCCGTTGTTCCCGGCGCGCACCCCGTGCCGCCACCCCGAACGGAGATCCATCCCATGCCCTTCAGCTCCTCCGGCCCTGTGCCGGGCGAGGACGCCGCGGACCTCGCCCCACCGACCGCACCCGAGGTCCAGGCCCGGGTACCGGTCCTCGAACCGCCGGGCTGGGCCCTTGCGCAGCGGTCCCTGTTCGACCTGCTCGACCACGCCTGGCGCCGCTTCGCCCGCGACTTCACCGGCCCCGACGGCCGGTTGAACTACACGGGCACCCTCACCACCCGCGACGGGGCGGACGACTTCTACGAGGTGTTCTTCAACTGGCCCCAGCTGTACCTCCTCGGCGGTGCCGACGACCTGCTGCCGGCGAGCGAGAAGCACTGGGAGGGCGTGACCCGCCAGCTCACCGAACTGGGCATGCTGCGCGACGAGTACGAGCGCGGTTACGACTGGTTCCACCAGGGCGAGAGCCTGCTCCTGCTCTACTTCCTGTGCATGGCCGCCCCCGACCGCTGGTCCGAACGCGCCCTGCGCTTCGCCGAGTTGTACGTGGACCCGGCCAAGGGCAACTACGACCCCGAACACCGTGTCATCACCCGCCCGCACAACGGCAGCGACCCCGACCGCACGGGCCTGTTCGACGGCGACGTCTACCCCTGGATGCAGAAGGAGGCCGACACGTACGGCTTCCCGCTGGAGTGGATTCCCGAGGCGGACGGCGGCCCCCACCCCCTGACCGCGGACCCCCGACTCGGCGCGCAGATGCGGGACCGGACGGGCGTCGGCGACACCGCGGTCAACCTCGCCGCGGCCGGACTGGTCCTCAACGCCTGGATCCTGTCCGGCGAGGATCGCTACCGCGACTGGATCGTCGAGTACGTCGGCGCGTGGCGCGAGCGCACCGAGGCCAACGGCGGTCTCATCCCCGACAACGTCGGCCCGGACGGCGTCGTCGGCAGCCTGCTGGAGGGCCGCTGGTACGGCGGCCACTACGGCTGGTCCTGGCCGCACGGCTGGCACAGCGTCGGCCACGCGGCCTGTGTGGCGGCGCTCGCGGCGGCCACGGTCACCGGAGACGACGACCACCTCGCCATGGTCGCGAGCACGCTCGACGCCCTGATCGAACACGCCAAGGTGATGCCCCACACCGAGGCGGACTCCAGCCTGCCCTCCAAGTGGGCGGTCGAACTCGGCCCGGACGCTCACACGCCCACGCCGCATCTGCCGTTCCGGCACAACGACTCGGGCTGGTTCGACTACAACCCGGCCACCCCGCCCGTGCCGGTCGCCCTGTGGCACCACACCGCCTCCGGCTCCGACCGCGCCCGGCTGGAGGGGCTGCGCGAGGTCGACGGCATCGACTGGCGCACGGTGCGGCCGTTCCGCGCCAAGGAGGAGTCCGGGCACGAGAAGGCCTGGTTCGCCTTCCTCGCCGGTGACGACCCCGGCTACCCCGAACGGATCCTCGCCACCGCCCAGGCCCAGGTCCGCCATCGCCTGCGGCGCATCGACCGCTACCGCGACCTGGACGTGCCCGAAGCCGACATCCATGTGTGGCAGCAGTGCAACCCCGTGGCCACCGAGGCGCTCGTCCAGCTCACCTGGGGCGGCCCCCAGGTGCTCTACCAGGGCGGCCTGCAGCAGGCACGGCTGCGCTACCACGACGCCGAGGCCCGCCGCGCCGGCCTGCCCCCGGACGTGGCCGCGCTGGTCACCTCCATCGACCCCGGGGCGACCACCGTCGAACTGGTCAACCTCCACCCCGAGGCCGGGCGCACGGTGATCGTGCAGGCGGGCGCCTTCGCCGAGCACACCATCGCCGCCGTCCGCCACACCACCTGCCAGGACGACGCCTGGATCGGGGACATGTACGACTACGGCCACACCGAGCCGGTGGTCAGCGAGGCGGAGACGTCGTGCGACAGCCCCTTCCTGACGGTTCGGCTGCCCGCGTCCACCCGCGTCCGGCTCGTGCTCCAGCTGCGTCTGCGCACCAACACCCCCAGCTACCGGTCCCCGTTCGACACCCCGGCCGACCTGGCCCCGGACGCGGAGGGAGAGACCGCATGAAGCGTGTCGCGCAGACCATCAGGCTCCGGCCCGAGCGCCGCGAGGAGTACCTCCGCCTCCACTCGGCGGTCTGGCCCGGCGTCGAGGCCGCCCTGCACCGGGCGAACATCCGCAACTACAGCATCTTCCTGCACGGCGACGCCCTGTTCGCCTACTTCGAGTACCACGGCGACGACTTCGGGGCCGACATGGCCGTCCTCGAAGCCGACCCCGAGACCCAGGAGTGGTGGAAACTCACCGACCCCTGCCAGGAGGCGTGGCCCGACCGGGGCGACTCCCGCCAGTGGACGGAACTGACCGAGATCTGGCACCTCGAAC
>NZ_RSAJ01000036.1 GCF_003933965.1 Streptomyces sp. RP5T | reverse complement strand
CTCTCATCCCGCCCTGCCCCTCGGAGCCTCGTCGGCGTCGCCCCGTGCCCGTGAGGCTGAGCGCTCCGGCGCCTGCGCGCTCTGTGCCGTGGCGAGCGGGCCCAGATGCTGTGCGGCGCTGTCCAGCAGTCCCAGGTCGGCCTTGGTGTGCGCGATGGCGGCGTCGATCAGGACGGCGACCAGCGGCTCGTCGGCGTGGGCGCGGCGCTGCTGCGCCAGGCCCGCAAGCTCGGACAGGTACGTCTGCCGCTGCGACTCGATCAGTGTGGCCAGGGCCTGCGGGCCCAGCGCGACAGCGCCGAGGAGCTTCAGGAACAGTTCGTCGCGGAAGCCGCCGACGCGCACCCAGGCGGTGGTCGCCCACGAGCGCAGCTCGGCCTCGCCCGCCTCGGTGAGCGTGTAGAGGTTCTTGTCGGGCCGGTCGGTCTGCGTGACCTGCGAGCGCGAGACATAGCCGTCACGGACCAGCCGTTCGAGGATCTGGTAGAGGTGACCGATGTTCAGGCCGCCCCACTGCGGGCCGACGGCCTCCTCGAACCGGGCCTTGAGTTCGTATCCGTGATTCGGTCGCCGGGTCAGCAGCGCGAGCACGGCGTGGTGGAGCGGCATACACGTCCCTTCTACATTGTGACAACATACCCCTGAATTGTCGCAATGCAGGAGCGGCGACGTGCCGCGATGTACGAGGGCGAGGCTGCATCAATGGCTGTGAGCGTGGCGTTGCGCGGGGTGAGCCGTCGGTATCCCGGCCTGACCGCTCTGGACGGGGTCGACCTGGAGGTCGCGGCCGGCGAGGTGGTGATGCTGACCGGGCCGTCCGGCGCCGGCAAATCCACCGTCCTGCATGTGACGGGCGGCATGGACCAGCCCGACGAGGGCCACGTCGAGATCGACGGCACACCACTGGTGCCCCGGGACCTGGACCGTCACCGGCGGCGTGTCGGCTTCGTCTTCCAGCGCTTCCACCTGCTGCCCGCGCTGACCGCGCTGGACAACGTGCTCGCCCCCGTCCTCCCGCGCAGAGTGGACTTCGACCGGCGTGCGCGCGGCATGGAGCTGCTCGAAGCCGTCGGCCTGGGCCGGAGGGCCGATGCCCTGCCCTCGCAGTTGTCGGGCGGCCAGCAGCAACGCGTCGCCCTCGCACGCGCGTTGATCAACCGGCCGGGACTGTTACTGGCCGATGAGCCCACGGGCAACCTGGACAGCGTCATCGGGCGGGAGATCATCGACCTGCTGATGTCGCTGCGCGAGCGCTACGCGATGACGATGCTGATCGCCACGCACGACGCGGAGGTCGCCGCGGGCGGCGACCGGGTGGTGCGGCTGCAGGACGGCAGGATCACCTCGGACCAGCGGATCACACCGTCCGGCGACGTGCTGCACCGGTTGGGGGGCCTGCGCCCGTGATGGCGATGATCCTCGATCAGTTACGGCGGCGGCGCGGACGCGCGCTGGCCCTGGCCGCGGGAATCCTGGTGGCGGCGACCAGTTTCACCCTGCTGACCGCGACGGTGAGCACGAGCCAGGCGACCACCGTGGGCACGGTACGGAAGAACGCACGGTCCGCGTACGACGTCCTGGTACGCCCGCCCAACTCGCAGACGGACGTGGAGCGGCGGAGCGGTCTGGTCACGCCGAACTTCCTGTCCGGGACGTTCGGCGGCATCACCATGGACCAGTACCGGCGCATCCGCGGCATGGCCGGGGTGGACGTGGCCGCGCCGGTCGCCAACATCGGCTACCTCATGGTGGCGAGCACCGTCACGGTGGACGTGTCCCGCTTCCTGGACGGCAAGGCGTCCCGGCAGATCCTGCGGATCAGCCCCACCCTCACCTCCGGACTGGGCAGCTACCGCACCTCGGACGAGTACGTCTACCTCACCCGCTCCCCCCTGACCTCGGCATCGGAGTCGGACGGCCTCTTCGAGTCCGAGACCCTGGAAGCGGGTGCGGCCGACAAGAGCACCCAGCGGTACCGGATCAAGGGGAAGTACGACGTCTGCTTCTACTTCAACTGGGACAAGACCGAGCAGACCGAGTTCAACCTGGACCTGCCGCTGAAGCCGAACATCATCGCCGAGGACCTCAGGGACAGGTCGCCGTTCGACCCGGACCTGAGTTCGCGGATGAACTGCCAGTCCGGCCAGGACAAGGCCACGATCGATGTTCCGGTCAGTTACCCCGTGCTGCTGGCCGCCGTCGACCCGGTGGCCGAGGACCGGCTGGTGGGCCTGGGCGGCACCATCGTCTCGGGCCGCATGCTCACCGAGCAGGACAAGCCGTGGAAGGTGTCGGGCGCCAAGAGCGTCCACGGACGGCACGACTCCTACATCCCGGCGCTGCTCAGCGACACCCCGCTGACCACCGGCACGCTCGACGCCACGGTCGAGCGGCTCGACGTCGGCGACCCGGCCGAGCTGCCCTCGAAACTGGGCAACCCGACAGCCGCCGGCTTCGTCCGGAGCCTGCACGGCACCACGGTGGGCAAAACCCGGATCGACCTGAGCAAGGGCTACCGGAAGGCACTGAGCGAGGACTCCTTCGACACCGGGGCCTACTGGACGGTCGGCCCGGTCACCTACCGCCGGACCTCCGACGGTGACCTCGCCGCGCAGTCCCAGCCGCCGCAGAAGCCCGGCCTGTGGATCACCAACTCGAACCGGCAGCCGTTCCCCAACGTCCCCGAGGAGAACCACCAGGGCACCCAGTACCGGAAGGTGACCAGCCACGCCGCCACGGACTGCATCGGACTGGGGACCTGCGACGGTGTGGACTCCGGACGCCTGCCCAATCCCTTCGTCCACCTGGTCGGCCGCTACGACACCGGCAGACTGCCCGGCTTCTCACCCCTGTCCGACACCCCGTTGGAGACCTACCAGACGCCGCAGGTCACCGGTGCGGACAGCGCTACCCGGGCGAGGCTCCGGGGCAAGCCGCTGCAGCCCGACCGCAACCTGGGCGGCTACGTCAGCCCGCCGCCCACCATGCTGACGACGATGGACTCCATCACCGCGCTCACCAAGAGCCGTCGGGTCCCGAGCGTCCAGGAAAAGGCGCCGGTCAGCGCGCTCAGGATCCGGGTGGCAGGAGTGACCGGCGTCGACACCGCCTCCCGGGCGCGGGTGAACGCGGTGGCCGGGAAGATCCGGGCCACCTACCCCCGGCTCCAGGTCGACGTCACCGTCGGCAGCTCGCCGGCACCGCAGACGGTGGCACTGGGCGACTCGGCACAGGTGACGGAGCGTTGGGTCGCCAAGGGCGTGGCACTGCGCATTCTCCGGGCGGTGGACACCAAGAGCGCGGTGCTCTTCGTGCTGGTCCTCGTCGTGTGCGCGCTCTTCCTCGGCCAGGCCGCGCTGGCCTCGGTGCGCTCACGTCGCACCGAGATCGGCACGCTGCGCTGTCTCGGCTGGAGCGGTGGCGAAGTGCTCCGCCTGGTCCTCGGCGAACTGGCGCTGATCGGCCTCGCCGCCGGAACCGTGGGCACGGGGCTCGCGTACGTGCTGGGCCGGGTGCTGGGCCAGCCCGAAGCCGGCGCAAAGTCACTCCTCGTACTCCCGGTCGCGCTCCTCCTGGCCACGGCGGCGGGCCTGATCCCCGCCTGGCTCGCCACCCGGCTGGGACCGATGGAAGCCGTCCGGCCCCCGGTGACGGCGGCCCGCCGCGCGCACCCGGTGCGTTCGGTGGCCGGACTGGCCATGCTCAATTTGCTGCGGGTGCGGGGCCGCACGCTGCTGGGTGCGACAGGGCTGGCGCTGGGAGTGGCCGCCTTCACTGTGCTGCTCGCCCTGACGCTGGCCTTCCGGGGCGAGGTGGCCGGGTCGCTGCTCGGCAGTGCCGTGGTGGCGCAGGCACGCGAGGCCGACTACCTCAGCGTCGCCCTCTCCCTGCTGCTGGGCGCCGCCGGCGCCATCGACGTCCTGGTCGTCTCGCAGCGCGAACGCGCCGCCGATCTCGCGGTGCTGCGGGCGACCGGCTGGACCAACCGCGAGCTGGCGAAGCTGACCCTCTACGAGGGAGTCGGACTGGCTCTGCTGGGCGGCCTGTCCGGTGCGGTGGCCGGTCTGGCCGGGGTGCTGACCCTCGGCCGGGGCGTGCTGCACGGTCACCTGTTCCCGGTCGCCGGCGCCGCGCTGCTGGCCACGCTCGCGGCGACCGCCCTGGTGGTGGCGGCTCTGACGGTGCCGATCCGGGGGCTGTCCCGGATCGCCCCCGCCCACCTGCTCGCCGCCGACTGAGCCGACGGACGTCCGCGGTCGTGCCCTCCCCTGTCAGCGACAGCCCTCCGTATCGGCTCACGTCGCCGGACACCCATCGGTGGATCCGTTGCCGAGGGGGGCGCCGGTCAACGGACGCCCACGGAAAACGGCAGATCAGAGCCCCTTTGCTGCGGGCTCCAGGATCGCCACGCACTCCATGTGATGCGTCATCGGGAACAGGTCGAACACCCGAAGCGTCCGCACCCGGTACCCCCCGTCCCGGAAGTACGCCAGGTCCCGGGCCAGTGCCGCCGGGTCGCAGGCGACGTAGGCGATGCGCCGGGCGCCCAGCGACGACAGGTGCTCGACCGTCTTGCGGCCGGCCCCCGAGCGCGGCGGGTCGAGGACGATCAGGTCGACCTCGGTGATGCCGGTGCGCGGCAGGACGCTCTCGACCTTGCCCTGCTCGATGCGGACCCGGTCGAAGGAGGCGAGGTTGTGGCGGGCGTCCTCGACGGCGCGCTTGCCGGACTCGATACCGAGGACCGCGCCTTTCTCGCCGAGCCGGTCGGCCAGCGCCCCCGCGAACAGGCCGACGCCGCAGTACAGGTCGAGCGCCATCTCGCCCTTGCGCGGCAGCAGGCCCTGCATGACCGCCTTGACCAGGGTGTCGGCCGCCTGCGGGTGGACCTGCCAGAAGCCGCCGCTGCCCACCCGGTGGGTGCGGCCGTCGGCCCGCTCGCGCACGAAGGCCCGGCCGTGGACGCGGTGGATGCCGCCGTCCTTCTCCTCGACGCGCATCACGGAGACGGGCTTGTCGAGTTCGACGAGGGGCAGGCGCGCGCCCGGCCTGGGCTCCAGGATGACCATGCGGTCCTGGGAACCGGTCGCCGCGATCGCCTCCACGGACGCCATCCCGGACCAGTCGCGCTTCTCGATGCCCAGCTCGCTCACGCCCGGCGCGGCGATCATGCAGTGCTCGATCGGCTCGACCTCGTGCGAGCGGTGGCGGCGCAGCCCGGCGTTGCCGTCGGCGTCCACCGCGTACTGCACGCGCGTGCGCCAGGCAGGCACCTCGCCGGCCGGCAGCTTGTCGCCCTCGGCCGGCATCACGGTGCCGTCCCAGCCGGCCTCCTCGGGGGTGAGACCGGCGAGCCGCTGCAGCTGCTCGGCGACGACCTCGCCCTTGAGGCGGCGCTGCGCACCCGGCTTCGCGTGCTGCCAGTCGCAGCCGCCGCAGCGCCCGGGACCGGCGTAGGGACAGGGCGCCTCGATGCGGTCCTTGGACGCCTCAAGGATCGTCACCGCGTCGGCACGCAGGAATCGCGCGCCCTCCTCGCCCTCGGTGACCCGGGCCACGACCCGCTCACCGGGCAGCGTGTGCCGGACGAACAGCACCTGGCCGTCGTCCGTGCGGGCGATGCAGTGCCCGCCGTGGGCGACGGGGCCGACCTCGACCTCGAACTCCATCCCCACCAGCGATTTCTTCGGTTCTGCCTGCACGGTGGGGTGACTCCAAAAAGGTGAGGGACACGCGTCGGGACAACAGCCGACCAGTCTACTTCGGCGCCGAGGACTCCTTCGCCCGCTCGGCCGGACCGCGCCGCACCGAACCCGGCGCGTTCCAGTCCTGCCGCCTGCGGGCCCGCAGCTTCGCCGCCTCCGAGGACTGGAGCTGGTAGGGCACCGAGGTCACCATGACTCCGGGTGTGAACAGCAGCCGGCCCTTGAGCCGGAGCGCGCTCTGGTTGTGCAGCAGGTGCTCGTACCAGTGGCCGACCACGTACTCCGGGATGATCACGGAGATCGCGTCGCGCGGCGACTCCTTCCTGAGCCCCTTGACGTAGTCGATGATCGGCCGCGTGATCTCGCGGTACGGCGAGTCCAGCACCTTCAGCGGTACGTCGATCCCGCGCCGCTCCCACTCGGCGCGCAGCGCCTTGGTCTCGGCCGGGTCGACGTTGACGCTCAGGGCCTCCAGGGAGTCCGAGCGCATCAGCTTGGCGTACGCGAGCGCCCGCAGCGCCGGGCGGTGGATCTTGGAGATCAGGACGACGGAGTGGACGCGGGAGGGCCGGAGGCTGTCGTCGCTCGGGCCCTCGGGCGCTGCGAGCTCCTCGGCGACGCGGTCGTAGTGCTTCCGGATCGCCGTCATCGTCGCGTAGAAGATGCACATGCCCAGCAGGGCGACCCAGGCGCCGTGCGTGAACTTGGTGAACAGGACGACGACCAGGACGAGCCCGGTGAAGAAGGCGCCGAAGGCGTTGATCGCGCGGGAGCGGATCATGTGGGTGCGCTTGGCGGCGTCCTTCTCGGTCGCCAGGTGGCGGTTCCAGTGCCGGACCATGCCGGTCTGGCTGAGCGTGAAGGACACGAACACGCCGACGATGTAGAGCTGGATCAGCCGGGTCGAGTCGGCGCCGTAGATCCCCACCAGGAGTGCGGCGGCGCCGGCCAGCAGCACGATGCCGTTGGAGAAGGCGAGGCGGTCGCCGCGGGTGTGCAGCTGGCGCGGGAGGTAGCGGTCCTGGGCGAGGATCGAGCCCAGCAGCGGGAAGCCGTTGTAGGCGGTGTTCGCGGCGAGGAACAGCACCAGCGCGGTGGCCGCGGCCAGCACGACGAACAGGAAGCTGCCCTTGCCGAAGACGGCCTCGGCGACCTGGGAGATCACGGGGTTCTGGACGTACCCCGGGCCGAGCGGGACTCCGCCGTGGAAGAGGTCCTTGCCCGGGTTCTCGGCCATGCGGACGTTGGTGGCGGCGGCCAGCGCGATGATGCCGCAGAACATGGTGACGGCGAGCAGACCCATCATCGCGAGGGTGGTCGCCGCGTTCTTGGACTTGGGCTTGCGGAACGCCGGCACGCCGTTGGAGATCGCCTCGACGCCGGTCAGGGCGGCACAGCCGGAGGAGAAGGCCCGCAGCAGCAGGAAGACCAGGGCGAATCCGGCCAGGCCTTGGTGCTCGGGCTTGATGACGTAGTCCGCCGTCGGGGCCCGCATGCTGTCGCCCAGGACCAGTCCGCGGAACGCGCCCCACGCGATCATGGTGAAGACGCCCGCGACGAAGATGTACGTGGGGATCGCGAACAGGGTGCCCGACTCGCGCACGCCGCGCAGGTTCATCAGGGTCAGCAGCACGATCACGCCGATCGCGCAGGCGACCTTGTTCTCGACGACGAAGGGGATCGCCGAGCCGAGGTTCTCCACGCCGGAGGAGATCGACACCGCGACGGTGAGGACGTAGTCGACGAGCAGCGCGCTGGCGACCGTCAGGCCCGCCTTGGGGCCGAGGTTGGTGGTGGCCACCTCGTAGTCGCCGCCGCCGCTGGGGTAGGCATGCACGTTCTGCCGGTAGGAGGCGACCACCGTGAACATCAGCACGACGACCGCGACGGCGATCCAGGGGCTGAAGTGGTACGCCGTCACGCCCGCGATCGAAAGGACCAGCAGGACCTCGCCGGGCGCGTACGCCACGGAGGACAGCGGGTCGGAGGCGAAGACGGGGAGTGCGATGCGCTTCGGCAGGAGCGTTTCCCCGAGCCGGTCGCTGCGCAGTGCGCGCCCGATCAGGATCCGTTTGGGCACGTCGGTCAGTTTGGACACAACAGTGAAGCGTAAGCGTTCGAACGGACGAACAACCACCCGGCACCCCGCCTCTGCTCTCCGGGTGAAATCCGGGTCGGCTCCGGCTACGGATTCCGCAGGTGAGCGAAGTGGCGTGCCTATATGACAGGACCCCGCCCAGCCAGCCCCTCTACCGGCCCCGGAGGTTCCATGCACACGACCGCAGAGCTGATCGGCGCCGCGGCCGCTCTCGTCGGCCTCGGGTTCCTGACCCTCGCGAGCGTCCGCAGCATCAGCCGCCGCTGAGTCGGGGCGGTCGGGGAGCGCATGCGCCGAGCTGGGATCAGGTGGTCCCGGCGAGTACCCCGGCAACCCGCCTCCGGCGCGGTCCGGAGACGGCGTACGACCGTCCCAGGGCCTTGGCCGAGCCGGGCGGTGGCCCGGGCAGGTGCAGCAAGCAGGTCGCGACGGCCCTCCGAAGGCCCGGGCCGAGCGGGCGGTGGCCCGGGGCAGGTGCAGCCGGTCGCGGCGAGCGGACGCGGGCCCGCACTCCTCGGCCCCGGACGCCGGGCCCGGCACGCCGCGTGGTCCGGTCACGCTCCCGTGGCCGGGCCAGGATCTCCTCCGGTCCGCGGCCCCCTGGGCCCGTCGACATCCACCGGTACGACGTCGGCGGCCCCGCTCCCGGCCCCGTGACCGGCGTTCTCGGTCCCGCGGGCCGGTTCCGTGCGACGGGCCTCGCTAGGACGGCGGTCTCACCTCGGCCTGGGCCGCCTGGAGGTCGGCGAGCAGTTCGGCCTGGCCGGCCAGGACCCCGGAGAGGATCGTCCGTGCGACGCGGAGCAGTTCCGCGATGTGGGGGCTGGTCAGCGAGTAGTACACGGTCGAGCCCTCCTTGCGGGTGACGACCAGGTTCGCCCGGCGCAGCACCGCCAGCTGCTGGGAGAGGTGAGCGGGTTCGATGCCCACCTCGGGCAGCATCTCGGCGACCGCGTGCTCGCGCTCGCTCAGGAGCTCCAGGACCCGGATGCGTGCCGGGTGACCGAGCGTCTTGAAGAACTCGGCCTTGAGCTGGTACAGCGGCGCGGTCACGGCGCCACCTCCTCCCCGGCACAGGGCCACGCCCGCACCGGAGCCGCCTTCCCGCGCACCGCGCGTCGCATCCACTCACCCACCGACTTCATGCGGCACATCCTTGCGTACGCCACCGGCCGGGGCCGAACCCGCAGTCCGTGCCCGCCTCTCCGACGGTGCAGTACGGGAAGCGTGCTCATCGCGCTGTTCCGGTACCGGTGCCCGGGCTCGGCGTCCCCGCCACGGTGGCACCGGGCAGGACTCCGGCCGTGGCCAGGTGGTCGCGGGCGGCGCGGATCGCCTCGGGGGTCGTGGCGTACTCCCGGCCCTCGTGTCCGAGCAGTTCGAGCGCGCCGACGGCCTCCAGGACCTGGCGCTGGCCGGAGCGTATGCCCGAGGCGAGGACGAGGATGCCGCGCCGGTTCAGTTTCTCCACCGCGTCCTTGAGGACGAGGGCGCCGGTGGCGTCCATGGTCGACACGCGCGACATGCGCAGGATCACGACGCGGACGTCGGCGACCTCGGTCAGCTCCAGCAGGAAGCGGTGGGCGGCGGCGAAGAACAGCGGGCCGTCGATGCGGTACGCCACGATGTGCTCGGCCAGCAGGGCGTGTTCCTCGGCGCTGTGGTCGCCCCGGTCGAGCGGGACCTGGTCGAGACGGGCCTGCTTGGCCACGGCACGCAGGGCGAGGGCACCGGCCACGACCAGGCCGATGATCACCGCGTACACGAGGTCGAGGGCCAGGGTCGCGGCGGCCGTGAGGACGAGGATCAGCGCGTCGGAACGGGTCGCCCTGGCCATCGCCCTGAGCGAGCCGACCTCGATCATGCGCAGGGCCGTGGCCAGCAGGACGCCGGCGAGCGCGGCCAGCGGGATCTTCGAGACCAGAGGGGCTGCCGCGAAGACGATCACGGCGAGGACCGCGGCGTGGGTGAGGGCGGCCAGGCGGGAGCTCGCGCCGGTGCGGACGTTGACGGCGGTGCGGGCGATCGCGCCGGTCGCGGGGACACCGCCGAAGAGCGGCGCGAAGATGTTGGCAACCCCTTGTCCGAACAGCTCACGGTCGGGGTCGTGCTTCTGCCCGACTGTCATGCCGTCCGCGACCGAGGCGGAGAGCAGGGACTCCAGCGCGGCCAGTGCGGCGACCGCGACCGCCGGGGTGAGCAGCGAGCCCAGGGAGCCGGGGTCGAGGAAGGACAGCGAGGGCGCGGGCAGCCCCGCGGGCAGGTCGCCGATCGGCTTGGCCGCGTCCAGTCCGGCGAGCTGCGCGACGAGCGTCGCGGCGATCACGGCCAGGATGGAGACGGGAACCGTGGGCCGCCACCGGGCGCCCGCCAGCATGACGGCGGCGACGGCGACCGCGAGGCCGACGGCGGTCCAGTTCGGGGACTTCGCGAACTCCTCGACGGCCCGCCAGGTGACGACGAGGACGCGGTCGCCCTCGGGCTTGGGCACGCCGAGCGCGTTCGGGATCTGTTGGAGGCCGATCACGCAGGCGATGCCGAGGGTGAAGCCCTCGACGACGGGTGCGGGCACGTACTGCATGTACTTGCCCGCCCGGAGCGCGGCCAGCGTCACCAGCATGACGCCTGCCATCAGTCCGACCGTCAGCACACCGCTCGCCCCGTACCGGCCGACGATCGGCACCAGGACGACCGTCATGGCTCCGGTCGGTCCGGACACCTGGAGGTTCGATCCGCCGAAGACGGCGGCCAGGGCGCCCGCGATCACGGCGGTCGCCAGGCCCGCCGCGGCCCCGAGCCCCGAGGAGACGCCGAAGCCGAGCGCGAGCGGCAGTGCCACGACGGCCACGGTCAGCCCGGCGAGCAGGTCACGGCGCGGATCGCGGCGGGTCTCCGCGAGATCGGAGCGCGTGGGCAGCAGCGCGGTGATCCGGGCCCCAACGCGAACGGACACGATCCCTCGGCTTTCTTACGAGCCCCGCCGCGAGGAGGCGGGTGCGAAAGTGCCATGACCAGGCCATCTGCGATCACAGCAAATACAGCATCTAACCAATTGCGAAATTTGGCAACTCTGCATCACGCGGGTCCGACGCCCCGTACGCGTCACGCGGGCCCGACGCCCCCCTCGTGCGGGGCACGGGCGCGGCCCGGCGTCGTGGGCCCGCCCGCCGTGTGCGACACGGTGACCGCGAGGGCGAGGAACACGCCGATGACCACGGCGGGAACCGCGGCGGCCACCAGCCAGTCCAGGCCGCCCTCGGGCCCCGCGGCCACCAGGAGAGCCGCCGTGGCCGCCGCGACGGCCAGCCCGGAGCCGAGGAGGCCGGCGAACGCGCAGCGTGCCCGGTCCCGACCCGCGCCGTGCGGGGGCGGAGCCGGCTCCAGGGCCGCCCAGTCGCGGGCCGTCTCCCTCGCCTCGCACCGGCGCTGCACACCGGCGCGGATCCGGAGACCGGCCGTACCGGCGGCGCCCGCCACGGCCGCCGCGCACGGCACCGGCCACAACGTGCCCGCGAGGAGCAGCAGGGCGACGGCCGCCGCGGTGCCCCAGCCGGTCAGGCAGGCCACGGCCGCGGTACGGCGGAACACGGGACGGTCGTCCCCCGCGCGCAGGTCGGCGAGGGCGGGCAGGTACCAGACGCAGCCGGAGACGGTCACCAGGGCGATGCCCAGCCCCGGCACCACGTGGGCCATGGCTCAGCCCGCCATGTCGAGTTCGGCGATCTCCGGGTGGTGCAGGTCGAACGCCGGGGATTCTGAGCGGATGCGGGGCAGCGAGCGGAAGTTGTGCCGCGGGGGCGGGCAGGAGGTGGCCCACTCCAGGGAGCGGCCGTAGCCCCACGGGTCGTCGACGGCGACCGGCTTGCCGTACTTGGCGGTCTTCCAGACGTTGTAGAAGAACGGCAGGAGCGACAGCCCGAGCAGGAACGAACCGATGGTGGACAGCGTGTTGAGGGCGGTGAAGCCGTCGGCGGCCAGGTAGTCGGCGTAGCGGCGCGGCATGCCCTCGACGCCGAGCCAGTGCTGGACGAGGAACGTGGTGTGGAAGCCGACGGTGAGCGTCCAGAAGGTGATCTTGCCGAGGCGCTCGTCGAGCATCTTGCCGGTCATCTTCGGCCACCAGAAGTGGAAGCCGGCGAACATCGCGTACACGACCGTGCCGAAGACCGTGTAGTGGAAGTGCGCCACGACGAAGTACGAGTCGGAGAGGTGGAAGTCCATCGGCGGGGACGCGAGGATCACGCCGGTCAGGCCGCCGAAGACGAAGGTGATGAGGAAGCCGGTGGCCCACAGCATCGGCGTCTCGAAGGACAGCGAGCCCTTCCACATCGTGCCGATCCAGTTGAAGAACTTCACACCGGTCGGGACCGCGATCAGGAAGGTCATGAAGGCGAAGAAGGGCAGCAGGACACCGCCGGTGACGTACATGTGGTGGGCCCACACCGTCACCGACAGGCCGGCGATGGCGATCGTCGCGCCGATCAGGCCCATGTAGCCGAACATCGGCTTGCGGGAGAAGACCGGGACGACCTCGGAGACGATCCCGAAGAAGGGCAGCGCCAGGACGTACACCTCGGGGTGGCCGAAGAACCAGAACAGGTGCTGCCACAGCAGGGCGCCGCCGTTGGCCGCGTCGAAGACGTGCGCGCCGAACTTGCGGTCCGCCTCCAGCGCGAACAGCGCCGCCGCCAGCACCGGGAAGATGATGAGGATCAGGACGCCGGTCAGCAGCACGTTCCACACGAAGATCGGCATGCGGAACATGGTCATGCCGGGCGCGCGCATGCAGATGATCGTGGTGATGAAGTTGACCGCGCCGAGGATGCTGCCGAAACCGGAGAGCGCCACCCCCATGATCCACAGGTCGGCGCCGAGACCCGGCGAATGCACGGCGTCCGACAGCGGGGCGTACAGGAACCAGCCGAAGTCGGCGGCGCCGCCCGGAGTCAGGAAGCCGAACGCGGCGATCGACGAGCCGAACAGGAAGAGCCAGTAGGCCAGCATGTTCAGCCGCGGGAACGCCACGTCGGGGGCGCCGATCTGCAGCGGCATGATCCAGTTGGCGAAGCCCGTGAACAGCGGCATGGCGAACATCAGCAGCATGATCGAACCGTGCATCGTGAACGCCTGGTTGAACTGCTCGGCGGACATGATCTGCAGTCCGGGGCGGGCGAGTTCGGCCCGCATCAGCAGCGCCATCACACCGCCGACGATGAAGAACACGAACGCGGTGACCAGGTACAGCGTCCCGATCCTCTTGTGGTCGGTGGTCGTCAGCCACTCCACCCACGTCGGGCGCGTGGCTCCCGCGCTCGGCGCTCCGGTCCTCTCGTCGGTCGTCCTGGCGGTCGCGGGGACTTCGGTCCCCGTTCTCGCGGTCTGCGCCTGACGTATCTGTGCCTCGTCCACCGGACGGCATCCTCCCCAGCTGATCAAGTCGTCGGCGGGCCGGGAAGTGCCGTGGGACGGGATGTGGACCCGGCCCTTCCCGGCCGCCGCCACATGATCCGTCGCGAGCCCCCGGGGCCGGATAGGGCCGAACAGTCCCTGTGCGGGCCTGCCCTTGGGCCCAACGGCCCCTTCGCGTCGCCGTGTCGGCGAAGCGCGGCGGACCGACCCGCCCGGGCCCGCAGGCCCGCGGACGTCAGGCGGTCCGACGGTCGGTCAGGTGGCTTCCGCGGCAACGGCGGACGGGCGCGGCGCCGAAGGGAACGGCAGGTGAGGGAGGATGCCCAGCCGGCGATCGTCGGCCCGTCGTACCGGTACGACGGGTGTCGCCCCGCGCGCGGCCCCCTGCGGCCACAGCACCTCGACCGGGACACCCCGCCCGCGGGCGTAGGCGACCAGATGCGCGGTGGCGTCGCTGCCGCTGGAGGGAGAGCCGTCCCAGACCGCCAGCAGGCGCTCGCACTCCGCCACCAGCCGCTCGTCCGCGACCACGCACGCGTCGCGGTCAGCGGGATCGTAGGCCAGCAGACGCACCTGCTGAGCGAGGGTCAGCAGCTCACCGGTCGCCGGCCGGTCGCGCTTCGGCAGCAGCGCGGGAACCAGTCCCTGCGTGGGCGTCACCACGACCAACGGTCGCCCCGCCGCCCGTACCGCCCGCCCGAACGCCACCGGCACGCCCGCGCCCGCGCGGACCAACCCCGGCGTCCGCCCGGGGTGCCGTGCCAGCAGCTCGCGCAGCCCGGCCTCCACCAGCTTCAGCGTGTCCGGAGTCAGATCGGCGTGCCCGATCGCCGCGATCATCTGCCACTCACCTTCCTCCCGTACGGGGCTCTCGCTCTCCGCACCGGTCCCGCGACCGTGGTCTCAGTGAAGTCAGTGGCGCCGAGGGGCGACAAGGGCCGAACGGCCCTGGCAGGGCTGCGGGCTCGCGGGGGTCAGCGCGTGCGCTCCCAGCCGCGGCGGGGCGCCCGGGTGCCGAGCCGGGCGTCGCGGCTGCGGTAGACGATGTAGGGGCGGGTGAGGTAGCCGAGCGGTGCGGTGAGCATGTGGACGAGGCGGGTGAAGGGCCAGGCCGCGAACAGCAGGAGCGCGCTGATCGCGTGCAGCCGGAACAGGACCGGGGCGCCGGTCATCAGGCCGGGTTCGGGCTGGAGACGGAAGATGCCGCGGAACCACGGGGAGATGGTCTCGCGGTAGTCGTATCCCCCGCCGACGGCGTTGGCGGCCACCGTGGCGGACAGGCCGAGCACGATGGTCACCGTCAGAAGGACGTACATCGCCTTGTCGTTGCGGGTGGTGGCGGAGAAGACCGGCCCGACCGTACGGCGCCGGTAGATCAGGATGGCCAGCCCGCCCAGCGTGGCGACGCCGGCGACCGTCCCGAGGACGACCGCGCCGACGTGGTACGTGTGCTCGCCGATCCCGACCGCCTCGGTCCAGCTCCTGGGGACGACCAGGCCGCCGATGTGGCCGAGCAGCACGACCAGGATGCCGAAGTGGAACAGCGGGCTGCCGATGCGCAGCAGCCGCCTCTCGTACAGCTGCGAGGAGCGGGTGGTCCAGCCGAACTTGTCGTAGCGGTAGCGCCAGACGTGACCGAGGACGAACACGGCGAGGGCGACGTAGGGCAGCACGACCCACAGCAGGATGCCGCCGGTGCCGGCCTCCGCCGCCGTCGCGAGGGACTGCGCGGGCGCGGTCATCGGGGACCTCCTACGACGGGGTCGGGCAGGAACACGGGCGAGGCGTACGGGTCGAGGCCGACCTGTTCCTCGGGCGGCCCCTGGGCGGCGAGGCGCAGGACGGCTTCGCGCTCGTCGCCGGCGAGGGCGGGCAGGGTGGCGGAGACCGAGTCCAGCACAGGTGCCCAGGGCGAGCCGTCGTCGGTCAGGGCCAGACGCAGCAGCTCCAGGCCCGCGCGGTGCTCGGTGAGCAGACCCGCTCCCGCACCCGGTTCGGTGGCGGCGAACTCCAGGACGACGGCGAGGTGGTCGGGCAGTTCGTCGTCGCCCAGGCGCCAGCCGGCCGCGCCGTAGGTCTGCTTCAGCCGGAGCAGGGCGAGCCCGCGCTTGCGGGTGTCGCCGTGCGCGTAGTAGGTGAGGTAGGGGCAGCAGCGTTTGCGGTGGTCGAAGGTTTCGACGTAGGCGGTGGCCAGATCGGCGGACGCGGTCCGCCCGGCGTGTGCGGTGAAGCGGAACAGGGGGCGGGCCACCGGGTCCGGGAGGGCGGCGGCGACCCGGCCGGCCAGGGCCAGGTGCTGCTCGAACCGCTCGTCGGGGTAGCCGAGCAGCAGGGACTGGATCTGCCAGGCGTACGGGTGCCAGGGCTTGGTGCGCGGTGGGCGCGTGGTCTTCCTTCTCATGGCTTCGGCTCGGCCTCCCCGCTCGTGACCCCGTCGGCCGGGTGGTCCGGGAACAGGCCGGGCGGGGACCCCTTGCCGTCCCAGTTGAGGAGGTTGACGCGGCGGGCCCTGCCGGTCGGGGCGGCGGGGGTGTCGGAGGTCTGCCGCTCACGCAGCAGGTGGAAGTTCTCCACCGCGACGGGGGCCGGCCCGCCGGAGGTCTCACCGAAGGGACCCGAGCCGCCCATGCCGGGGCCGCCCTCGCGGTCCAGGCTGCACTCCGTGGCCAACTCCTCCAGGCTGTGGGCCTGTTCGGCGTGCGCCGGGGGGATGACGTACCGCTCGTCGTACTTGGCCAGGGCCAGCAGCCGGTACATGTCGTACATCTGCTCCTCGCTCATGCCGACCTGCTCCGGGATGGCGGCGTCGGGTTCCCGGCCGAGGTTGATGTCGCGCATGTAGGAGCGCATGGCCGCCAGGCGGCGCAGCACGGCGTCCACCGGGGCCGGATCGCCCGCCGTGAACAGCTGGGCGAGGTAGTCGACCGGGATGCGCAGCGCGTCGACGGCGGCGAACAGGGTGCGGTGGTCCTCGGCGTCCCGGCCGGTCTCGCGCACGGCGTCGACGACCGGGGACAGCGGCGGGATGTACCAGACCATGGGCAGGGTGCGGTACTCCGGGTGCAGCGGCAGGGCGACCTGGTAGCTGTTGATCAGGGCGTGCACCGGGGAGCGCTGGGCGGCCTCGATCCAGTCGCGGGGGATGCCCGCCCGCTCGGCGGCCCGTACGACGTCCGGGTCGCCGGGGTCCAGGAAGACCTCGCGCTGGGCCTCGTACAGGCCCTTCTCGTCAGGGGTGGACGCGGCCTCGAGGACACGGTCGGCGTCGTAGAGGACGAGCCCGATGTAGCGCAGACGGCCGACGCAGGTCTCGGAGCAGACGGTGGGCAGGCCGACCTCGACGCGCGGGAAGCAGAAGGTGCACTTCTCCGCCTTGCCGGTGCGGTGGTTGAAGTACACCTTCTTGTACGGGCATCCCGTCACGCACATCCGCCAGCCCCGGCAGCGGTCCTGGTCGACCAGGACGATGCCGTCCTCCTCCCTCTTGTAGATGGCGCCGGAGGGGCAGGAGGCGGCGCAGGACGGGTTGAGGCAGTGCTCGCAGATGCGCGGCAGATAGAACATGAACGTCTGCTCGAACTCGAACCTGATCTTCTCCGAGACCTGGTTCAGCAGCACGTCCCGCTCACTCGTCGCCGCGGAGCCGCCGAGGTCGTCGTCCCAGTTCGCCGACCAGGAGATCTTCATGTCCTTGCCGGTGATCAGGGACTGGGGGCGGGCGACCGGGGTGTGCTCCTGCAGCGGGGCGTTGGTCAGGGTCTCGTAGTCATACGTCCACGGCTCGTAGTAGTCGTCGAGGGTGGGCAGTACGGGGTTGGAGAAGATCTGGATCAGTTTCCTGAACCGGCCGCCCGCCTTCAGCGCGAGGCGGCCCTCCTTGTTGAGTTCCCAGCCGCCCTTCCAGGTGTCCTGGTCCTCGTAACGGCGGGGGTAGCCCTGTCCCGGGCGGGTCTCGACGTTGTTGAACCACACGTACTCGACGCCGGTGCGGTTGGTCCACGCCTGTTTGCAGGTGACCGAACAGGTGTGGCAGCCGATGCACTTGTCGAGGTTCATCACCATCGCCATCTGGGCCATCACGCGCATGTCAGTACTCCACCTCCTGGTTCTCGCGGCGGCGGATGACGGTGATCTCGTCCCGCTGGTTGCCGGTGGGGCCGAGGTAGTTGAAGGCGTACGACAACTGGGCGTAGCCGCCGATGAGATGGGTGGGTTTGATCAGCAGACGGGTCAGGGAGTTGTGGATGCCGCCCCGCCGGCCGGTGGTCTCGGTGCGGGGGACGTCGATGAGGCGGTCCTGGGCGTGGTGCATGTAGACGGTGCCCTCGGGCATGCGGTGCGAGACGATCGCGCGGGCGGCGACGACGCCGTTGCGGTTGACCGCCTCGATCCAGTCGTTGTCCCGCACGCCGGCCTTGGCCGCGTCCCCGGTGCTCATCCAGATGGTCGGTCCGCCGCGGGAGAGGGAGAGCATGAACAGGTTGTCCTGGTACTCGGAGTGGATGGACCACTTGTTGTGCGGGGTCAGGTAGCGCAGGGTCAGGCCGAGTTCGCCGCTCTCGCCGATCCGTGGCTCGCCGAAGAGGGCGTGCATGTCCAACGGCGTCCGGTAGACAGGCAGTTGCTCGCCCAGTGCGGTCATCCAGTCGTGGTCGAGGTAGAAGTGCTGGCGGCCGGTGAGGGTGTGCCAGGGCTTGAGGCGTTCGACGTTGACGGTGAACGGGGAGTAGCGGCGCCCGCCGGACTCCGAACCGGACCATTCCGGGGAGGTGATCACCGGGACCGGGGCGGCCTGGGTGTCGGCGAAGGTGATCCGCTTGCCCTCGTGCTCGGCGGCCAGGTCCGCCAACCGCGTGCCGGTGCGCGTCTCCAGGGTGTGGAAGCCCTGGGTGGCGAGATGACCGTTGGTCGTGCCGGACATCGCGAGGATGGCCTCGCAGGCGTGCACGTCCCGGGCGATCGAGGGGCGTCCGTCGGCGGCCCCGCCCCGTACGACACCGTTCTTGTGCCGCAAGTAGTCCAGTTCCGCGGCCACTTGGAAGGTGACGCCCTTGGTGGTGGCGCCCAGGTCGTCCAGCAGGGGGCCGAGGGCGCCCATCTTGTCGGCGACGGCGCCGTAGTCCCGCTCGACCGTGATCAGCTTGGGCATGGTGCGGCCCGGCACCGGTTCGCACTCACCTGCCTTCCAGTCGCGCACCCGGCCGTGCGGATTGGCCAGTTCGTCCGGGGTGTCGTGCAGCAGCGGCGCGGCCACCACGTCCTTGCGCACCCCCAGGTGCCCGGCGGCCTGGCGGCTGAACTCCCGGGCGATCGTGTGGAAGGCGTCCCAGTCGGTGCGGGTCTGCCACGGCGGGGCGATCGCCGGGTTGAACGCGTGGACGAAGGGGTGCATGTCCGTGCTGGACAGATCGTGCTTCTCGTACCAGGTCGCGGCCGGCAGCACCACGTCGGAGAAGACGGTGGTGCTGGTCATGCGGAAGTCCAGGGTGAGCAGCAGGTCGAGCTTGCCCTCGGGGGCCTCCTCGCGCCACACCACCTCCGCCGGCCGGGCGTCCGGCGGGGCCTCCGCGGCCCGGACCGAGGAGTCGGTGCCGAGCAGGTGCCTGAGGAAGTACTCGTTGCCCTTGGCCGAGGAACCCAGCAGATTGGCCCGCCACACCGTCAGCACCCGGGGGAAGTTCTCCGGCGCGTCCGGGTCCTCGCCCGCGAACCCCAGCCGTCCCGCCTTGAGTTCCTCCACCACGTGCTCGCCCACGGCGCGGCCCGCGGCCTCGGCCTCGTCGGCCAGGTCGAGCGGGTTGCGGTCGAAGGTCGGATACGACGGCATCCAGCCCATCCGCGCCGAGGCGGCGATCACGTCCGCCGTGGTCCTCCCCGCGAACGGGCCGCCGGCCCCGGCCGCCGCCAGGGTGTCGGCGGCGAACGGGTCGTAGCGGAACTGGTCGCCGTGCAGATACCAGTAGGCGGTCTGGATCATCTGCCGGGCCGGCCGGTTCCAGTCCGCGGCGGTCGCGAGCGCCGAGTAGCCGGTGATCGGGCGCACCTTCTCCTGACCCACGTAGTGCGCCCAGCCGCCGCCGTTCACGCCCTGGCAGCCCGTCAGCGTGGTCAGGGTGAGGAAGGCCCGGTAGATGGTGTCGGAGTGGAACCAGTGGTTCGTGCCCGCCCCCATGATGATCATGGAGCGGCCGCCGGACTCCTCCGCGTTGGCCGCGAACTCCCGGGCGACACGGGCCGCCTTGTCCGCCGGGACGCCGGTGATCCCCTCCTGCCAGGCGGGGGTGTACGGCTCCTCGGCGTCGGCGTAACCGGTGGGCCACCGGCCGGGCAGTCCCTGCCGGGGCACTCCGTACTGGGCCAGCAGCAGGTCGTACACCGTGGTCACCAGGCGTCCGGCGATCCGGTGCACCGGCACCCCTCGCCGCAGCCGGCCCGCCGCACCGTCGAGGGCGTCGAAGCGGGGCAGTTCGACGGCGACCGGTGCCTCGTCGCCGCCCTCGGCGGACAGCAGGGGGTCGGTGCCGGCGAGGTCCAGGTTCCATCTCCCGGCGCCGGACTCGCCGTAGCGGTCGCCGAGCGTGCCGTTCGGCACCACCGGCTGCCTGGTGACCGCGTCCAGCAGCACGGTGCGGAACTCGGCGTGCTCCGCCGCGGCGTGCTCGCCGCCCAGGTCGGCGGCGGTCAGGAACTTGCCCGGCAGATACGTGCCCGGCGTCCCCTCCGCCTCGTCGAGGCAGACCAGGAAGGGCAGATCCGTGTACTGCTTGACGTAGCCGGTGAAGTACGGCGTCGGCCGGTCGACGAAGAACTCCTTGAGGACCACGTGCCCCATGGCCATCGCCAGCGCGCCGTCGGTGCCGGGCCGGGCGGCGAGCCACTCGTCGGCGAACTTCACGTTGTCCGCGTAGTCCGGGGAGACCGCCACCACCTTCTGGCCGCGGTAGCGGGCCTCGGCCATCCAGTGCGCGTCGGGGGTCCGGGTCACCGGCAGGTTGGACCCCCACATGATCAGATAGCCGGCGTCCCACCAGTCCCCCGACTCCGGTACGTCCGTCTGGTCGCCGAAGACCTGCGGTGAGGCGACCGGCAGGTCCGCGTACCAGTCGTAGAAGGACAGCATCACGCCGCCGAGCAGTGAGTAGAAGCGCGACCCGGCCGCGTGCGAGACCATCGACATCGCCGGGATCGGCGAGAAGCCGGCCAGCCGGTCCGGGCCGTGCTCCTTGACGGTGTGCACGTGCGCGGCGGCGACCATCTCCACCGCCTCGTCCCAGCTCGCCCGCACCAGACCGCCCTTGCCCCGCGCCCGCTTGTAGCGGCGGGCACGCTCCGGGTCGGACACGATGTCCGCCCAGGCCGCCACGGGGTCCCCGAGCCGCTGCCTGGCCTCCCGGTACATCTGCAGCAGGATGCCGCGCACGTACGGGTAGCGGATCCGGGTGGGCGAGTACGTGTACCAGGAGAAGGCCGCGCCCCGGGGGCACCCGCGCGGCTCGTACTCGGGGCGGTCGGGGCCCACCGAGGGATAGTCGGTCTGCTGGGCCTCCCAGGTGATGATGCCGTCCTTGACGTACACCTTCCACGAGCAGGAGCCGGTGCAGTTGACCCCGTGCGTGGAGCGCACCACCTTGTCGTGCGACCACCGGTCCCGGTAGAACTCGTCCGCCTGGCGGCCGCCCCTGCGGTGCAGGGTGCGCAGGTCCTCGGAGACCTCCGCCCGGGTGAAGAACCGGCGGCTGCGCACCAGCGCGTCCGTCAGCTCGCTGTCCATGCCCGCTCGTGCCTGGCTGCCTTCCGTGCCCACCGTGCCACTCCGCCCCGGGCGTGCGGGCCCGTCGAGTCGTGATCGAGTCCGGCCGCACACGACTCTACGACCGCCGGCCGACTGCCGCACCGGGGCGACGCGAGACAGGTCCCACGGAGCACGTCGGCGCCGGGTGCCGCGAGACGGGGACCGGGGCGCGCCACACCGTATTCGTGCCGATCGCAGCCGGGATGCTCACCAGACCCCGAATCCGGGGCTCCCCCTCAGCCGGCTTCGACGGCCGCTCGTGGAGTGGGGCCCCCGTCCGGCCCGTAGCCGTATCTGATCACGATCTGCGGGCGGCAGCGCTTGTGGCGTGGTGGGGCCGTCGCCGCCCGCACGTCGGGCCATTCCATGGCCTGGTGCAGGAGCGAGGTGCGCAGCCCGTGGGCGGTCGCCGTGAGCAGGACGTACTGGAGTGCCTCGCCCGCCCGCAGCCAGTCCTCCCGCCGGTCGTGAGGGGTCCACAGCAGGGCCACCTGGACGTGGCGTTCGAACCACCGGGCGGGCAGCCGGAGGGCGGGCAGCCCCGCCGTGAAGTCCCGCATCGGCGGCCGGCCGGTCACGGAGGGCGGGCCGAGGGCGGTGACGGGTATGCCGTAGGAGGCCTCCGATCCGGGGGCGGTGATCCAGGTGCGGGTCTCGGCGGCGCGGTCCGGGCGGGCCAGGTTGCGCGTCTCGGCCAGGGCCGTGAGCCGCAGCAGCCGCCGCGTCCCGGCGACGTCCGGCAGGTGCAGCCGGGCACCGGCGGCGTACGCGGCCGACGCCATCTCCGCCACGACCGGCTCGGGCACCGGTCGGCCGGTGAACGGCATCCGGCTGGTGTGCCGCCGGGCGATGGCCTCGTACAGGCCCGGGTCCGAGGGCTGCTCGCCGGCACCGAGCGGACCGGACAGTCGTACGGTGGCCAGCAGCCCGGGTTCGCGCGGATCCGGCAGCAGCCGTACCTCGGGCCGCAGGCCCTGGTGCACGGCTGCGAGCCGGAGGTTGAAGAGGGCCGCGCCCACGGACAGGTACTGGGCGCGGTGCAGGGGGTCGGTCAGCGGCAGGGTCCGCTCCGGCGCCGAACGGACCTCCAGCTGCTGGGTACCGGGATCCGGACGGAAGCGCCAGGGCTGGGTGTTGTGGATCGAGGGAGCCGCCACGGCGGCCGCCAGGAGCGGCTCCACGACGGCTGCGTCCAGCGGTGCTCGGGTACGCATGAGGGATCCTCTTCCTTTCATCGTCGTGGCTGCCGGTCGGATGGCGGGCATCCCCACGACGAACAGGGCGAGTTCGGCCGCCGGGTTCGCTGAAGCGGGCCGTTCGATCACGTCCCAGCATGCGGCTCCGGGCCCGCCCGTCACTGCGCCGACCGGGCCCCGGTACCGGGGCCATTGGGCCCTGTACCGGCCGTCCGCACAGGGCCGGAAGGCCACCCGGCCGGGACCGCAGGCCCCAAGTGCCGCCGAATGCCCACCACCTAGCGTTCCCAGGCATGGAGAACGATCAGAACGCACGGCGTCCGGCGTCCGGCACCGGTGAGGGCTGGCCGCTGGCCGCCCGGCGGCTGCTGTCACGCCGTGAGGTGTCGGCCGACGGGCGCGCGGTGTTCGGCGTGGGCGACGGGAAGTGGGAGGGCTTCTACCGGGACCGGTGGTCGCACGACAAGGTGGTGCGCTCCACGCACGGGGTCAACTGCACCGGTTCGTGCTCGTGGATGGTGTACGTCAAGGACGGCATCATCACCTGGGAGCACCAGGCCACCGACTACCCGTCGATCGGCGCCGACTGCCCCGAGTACGAGCCGCGCGGCTGCCCACGCGGGGCGTCGTTCTCCTGGTACACCTACTCCCCCGGCCGGGTCCGTTACCCGTACGTGCGGGGCGAGTTGCTCAAGCTCTGGCGCGAGGCCCGCAAGCGGCTGGGCGATCCGGTCGCGGCCTGGGCGGAGATCACCTCCGACCCGGCGAGGGCGCGGACGTACAAGCGGGCCCGCGGCAAGGGCGGCCTGGTGCGGGCCGGCTGGGACGAGGTGAGCGAGCTGATCGCCGCCGCCCAGGTCCACACGATCAAGACCTACGGCCCGGACCGCGTCGCGGGCTTCTCCCCGATCCCGGCGATGTCGATGGCGTCCTTCGCCGCCGGGGCCCGTTACACGTCGCTGATCGGCGGCACCCTGCTGTCCTTCTACGACTGGTACGCCGACCTGCCGATCGCCTCGCCGCAGGTCTTCGGCGACCAGACGGACGTACCGGAGGCCGCCGACTGGTGGAACGCGGGCTATCTGATCATGTGGGGCTCCAACATCCCCGTCACCCGCACCCCGGACGCGCACTTCCTCACCGAGACCCGCTACAACGGCACCAAGGTCGTCGCGGTCAGCCCGGACTACGCCGACAACGTCAAGCACGCCGACGAATGGCTCGCCCCGCACCCCGGCACGGACGGCGCCCTGGCCATGGCGATGGGCCACGTGATCCTGCGCGAGTTCCTGGTGGACCGCGAAGTGCCCTACTTCCGGGACTACATGAGCAGGTTCACCGACGCCCCCTTCCTGGTGACCCTGCACGAGCACGGTGAGCACGGTCTCGTCCCCGACGGGTTCCTGACCGCGGCCGATCTCGGCAGCGAGGAGGAGCACGCCGAGTTCAAGACCGTCCTCCTGGACCGGGCCACCGGCGATCCGGTGGTCCCCGGCGGCTCGCTCGGCTTCCGGTGGGGGGAAGCCGGGCGAGGCCGCTGGAACCTGGACCTCGGTGACGTCGAGCCCGAGCTGAGCCTGCTGGAGTCGGCGCAGGAGACGGTGCG
Source organism: Streptomyces sp. RP5T (assembly GCF_003933965.1). Taxonomy (GTDB): domain Bacteria; phylum Actinomycetota; class Actinomycetes; order Streptomycetales; family Streptomycetaceae; genus Streptomyces. The sequence goes on along the minus strand of NZ_RSAJ01000036.1, from coordinate 6,930 downwards.
GGTGGCGTTGCCCCGGTTCGACGAGGGCACCACCGAGGGGGGCTCGACGATGGTCCGCGGTGTCCCCGTGCGCAGGATCGGCGGGCGGCTCGTGACCACCGTGTTCGACCTGATGCTCGCCCAGTACGGGGTGGCCCGGCCGGGGCTGCCGGGTGCGTGGCCGCTCGCGTACGACGACGCGAGCCAGCCGTACACGCCCGCCTGGCAGGAGACGATCACCTCGGTGCCGGCCGGGCAGGCGGCCCGGATCGCGCGGGAGTTCGCCCGCAACGCCGAGCGCACCAACGGCCGTTCGATGATCGCGCTGGGCGCCGGCACCAACCACTGGTTCCACTCCGACACCATCTACCGGGCCTTCCTGGCGCTGACGACCATGACCGGCTGCCAGGGCGTCAACGGCGGCGGCTGGGCGCACTACGTCGGTCAGGAGAAGGTCCGCCCCGTCACCGGGCAGCAGCACCTGTCCTTCGCCTTCGACTGGCAGCGGCCGACCCGGCACATGGCGGGCACCTCGTACTGGTACCTGAACTCCGACCAGTGGCGCTACGAGGCCTTCGGGCCCGACGAGTTGGCCTCACCGCTGGGCAAGGGGCGGTTCGCGGGCAAGGGGTTCGCCGACTGCCTGGCACAGGCCGTGCGACTGGGCTGGACGCCCGGCCACCCCGGCTTCAACCGCAACCCCCTGGACCTGACGGACGAGGCCGCGGCAGCGGGCCGGCCGGTCGCCGAGCACATCGTCGGCGAACTGCGCTCGGGGCGGCTGAGGTTCGCCGCCGAGGACCCCGACGACCCGGCCAACTTCCCCCGCGTCCTGACGGTCTGGCGGGCCAACCTGCTCGGCTCCTCCGGTAAGGGCAGCGAGTACTTCCTGCGCCATCTGCTCGGCACCGACGCGGCGGTCCGCTCCGAGGAGACCCCGCCCGAGCACCGGCCCGAGGACGTGGTGTGGCGGGACGAGGCACCCGAGGGAAAGCTCGACCTGCTGGTCACCATGGACTTCCGGATGACCTCCACGAGCCTCCTGTCCGACGTGGTCCTCCCGGCCGCCACCTGGTACGAGAAGGACGACCTGTCCAGCACGGACATGCACCCCTTCGTGCACGCCTTCACCCCGGCCATCGCCCCGCCCTGGCAGGCCCGCACCGACTACGACAGCTTCCTCACGATCGCCGACAGGTTCAGCGAACTGGCCGCCGAGCACCTGGGCACCCGCACCGACGTCCTCGCCGTGCCGCTCACGCACGACACCCCCGACGAACTCGCCCAGCCGGGCGGCGTGGTGCGGGACTGGAGGAACGGCGAGTGCGAGCCGGTCCCGGGGCGCACGATGCCCAAGCTCGTCGTCGTCGAACGCGACTACGCCGCCGTGGCCCAGAAGATGCGCGCCGTCGGCCCGCTGCTGGACACCCTGGGCACCACGACGAAGGGCGTCACCGTCCACCCGGACCGGGAGATCGAGGACCTGCGTCACCGCAACGGCACCGTCCGCGACGGAGTCGCCGCGGGACGGCCCTCCCTGGCCACCGCCTCCGACATGTGCGAGGCGATCCTCGCCCTGTCCGGCACCACCAACGGCCGCCTGGCCACGGAGGGCTTCAGGGAGCTGGAGCGGCTGACCGGCAGCGAGGGTCTGGTGGAACTGGCCGCCGAGCGGGAGGCGGAGCGGATCACCTTCGCCGACACCCGCACCCAGCCCCGCTCCGTGATCACCTCCTACGAGTGGTCGGGCTCGGAGACCGGCGGCCGGCGCTACTCGCCGTTCGTCATCAACACCGAGCACAAGAAGCCCTGGCACACCCTCACCGGCCGGCAGCACTTCTTCGTCCAGCACGACTGGATCGCCGAGCTGGGCGAGCAACTGCCCGTGTACCGGCCCCCGTTGAACACCCCTCGGCACTACGGCGACGAGCACCTGCGCGAGGACGGCCGGGCGGAGGTCACGGTCCGCTATCTGACCCCGCACTCGAAGTGGTCGATCCACTCCAACTACCAGGACAACAAGTACATGCTGGATCTGTCCCGCGGCGGACCGACGATCTGGATGTCCACCGGCGACGCCGAGAAGATCGGCGTGAAGGACAACGAGTGGATCGAGGCGTACAACCGCAACGGCGTCGTCGCCGCCCGGGCCGTGGTCACGCACCGCATGCCCGAGGGCACCGTGTACATGTACCACGCCCAGGACCGCACGGTGAACGTGCCGAGGACCGAGGTCGGCGGCAAGCGCGGCGGCATCCACAACTCCCTGACCCGGCTGCTGCTCAAGCCCACCCATCTCGCGGGCGGCTACGCCCAGTTCACCTACGCCTTCAACTACTACGGCCCGACCGGCAACCAGCGTGACGAGGTCACCGTCATCCGCCGCCGCAGCCAGCAAGTGGAGTACTGACATGCCCCGTGGCGAAGCCACTGTCGGACGGGTGATGGCACAGGTGGCGATGGTGATGAACCTCGACAAGTGCATCGGCTGCCACACCTGTTCGGTCACCTGCAAGCAGACCTGGACCAACCGGACCGGGGTCGAGTACGCCTGGTTCAACAACGTCGAGACCAAGCCCGGCGTCGGCTACCCGCGCCGCTACGAGGACCAAAAGCAGTGGAAGGGCGGCTGGATGCTCGACCGGCGCGGGCGGCTCGTCCTGCGCTCCGGCGGCCGCGTGCGGCGCCTGCTGTCCCTGTTCTCCAACCCCGACCTGCCGTCCCTCGAGGACTACTACGAGCCGGTCACCTACGACTACGACAACCTCGTCAACGCCCCCGCGCAGCAGGACATGCCGGTGGCCCGCCCCCGCTCGGTCCTCACCGGCAGACCGACGGCGATCACCTGGGGCGCCAACTGGGAGGACGGTCTCGGAGGGGCCCCCGAGCACGCGGGCGCCGATCCCAACCTGAGCGGCGAGTGGGCCGAGAAGGTGAGATTCGAGTTCGAGCAGACCTTCCTCTTCCACCTGCCGCGGCTGTGCGAGCACTGCCTCAACCCGGCCTGCGTGTCGGCCTGTCCGTCGGGCGCGCTGTACAAGCGGGTCGAGGACGGCATCGTCCTCGTCGACCAGGACAGGTGCCGCGGCTGGCGGATGTGCGTGACGGCGTGCCCGTACAAGAAGGTGTACGTCAACCACGCCACCGGCAAGGCCGAGAAGTGCACCTTCTGCTTCCCGCGCATCGAGGCCGGCCAGCCCACCGTCTGCTCCGAGACCTGCGTCGGCCGGCTGCGCTACCTCGGCCTGCTCCTCTACGACGCCGACAAGGTGGGCGAGGCCGCGGCGACCCCGGACGAGCAGGACCTGCTGGAGGCGCAGCGGGGTGTCTTCCTGGACCCCGAGGACCCCGAAGTGATCGCGGCGGCACGGGAGTCGGGCATCCCGGAGGACTGGCTGGACGCGGCCCGCCGCTCCCCCGTGTACGACCTGGTCATGCGCTACCGGGTGGCGCTGCCGCTGCACCCGGAGTACCGGACGATGCCGATGGTCTGGTACGTGCCGCCGCTCTCCCCGGTGCTGGACGCCGTGGACGCGGCGGGCGGCGACCAGGACGATCCCGACCATGTCTTCGCCGCCGTCACCCGACTGCGCATCCCGCTGGAGTACCTGGCGGAGCTGTTCACCGCCGGGGACGTCGACGTGGTCGCGGGGGTGCTGATGAAGCTCACCGCGCTGCGGTCGTACATGCGCGAACGCACCCTCGGCGAGGACGGTGACGAGAGGGCGCTGAAGGCGGTCGGCCTGACCGCCCGCGAGGCGGAGGACCTGCACCGGCTGCTCGCCGTCGCCAAGTACGCCGACCGGTACGTCGTCCCGGCCGCCCACAAGGAGGACGCCGCCGCGCTGAGCGCGATGGAGAACCGCTGCCCCGTGGAGTCGTCCGGCGACACCGGGCCCCGCAAGGTCATGCTCGGCCTCCCCACCCTGCGCCGCAACCCCACTGCCGGAGGCCGTCCGTGAGCCCGCTGCCCGCCACGATTCCCGCCATCGTCCGCACCCGCGTCCGGGCCGCCGTGCGCCGCCCGGCCCGGCTCACCCCCGAGGAGCGGGCGGGCCGGGGGCTGACCCTGCGGCTCGTGTCGCTGCTCCTTCAGTACCCGGACACCGAACTGACCGCGTCCCGGGGGGAATTGACCACCGTGGTGGCGTCCCTGCCGGCCACCCCCGCCGCGGAACACCTGGCACGGTTCACCGACTGGTTCGCCGCGCAGGACCCCGAGGCGCTGGAGCGCCACTACGTCGAGATGTTCGACCTGCGCCGCAAGAGCAGCCTCTATCTCACCTACTACCTGCACGGCGACACCCGCCGTCGCGGCATGGCCCTGCTCACCCTCAACCAGCGTTACCGCGCCGCCGGTTGGGACACCGACGGGGGCGAACTGCCTGACCACCTCCCGGTCGTGCTGGAGTTCGCCGCCCTGGCCGGACCCGGGGGAGGCGAGGCACCGCTGCGCCAGCACCGGCGCGGACTGGAGCTGATCCACCGGGCGCTGACCGACGCCGGCTCGCCGTACCGGCATGTCCTGGCCGCGCTGCTCACCCTGCTGCCGCCGCCCACCGAGGCGGACCGTGCGGCGGTGGCCCGGCTCGCCGCCGAGGGCCCGCCGAACGAGGAGGTCGGTCTCGACCCCTACGGGACCTACGGCGAGGGGGAGTTCGCCCCTCCGGGCACCTTCGTGCCGCCGGACCCGGCCGCGCCGACCCGTGTGCCGCCCGCTCCGACCAGCCGTACGGAAGGCCTCCGATGAACGCCTCGCCCTCCCTCCTGGCCGCCGCGTCCGCGAGCGGCGCCGATCTCCTCCTGTGGGTGGCCGTCCCCTACATCTGCCTCGCCGTGTTCGTCGTCGGACACGTCCGGCGCTACCGGCAGGACCAGTTCGGCTGGACGTCCCGCACCACCCAGCTCCTCGAACACCGCTGGCTCCGCTTCGGCAGTCCGCTCTTCCACCTGGGCGCCTTCATGGTGATCGGCGGGCATGTGCTCGGGCTCGCCGTGCCCGATTCCTGGACCGAGGCCGTGGGTATCACCGAGCACGGCTACCACACCGTCGCGGTCTGGGCGGGCTCGGTGGCGGGCCTCACCATGGTCACCGGCCTCGGCATGCTCTGCGCCCGCCGGCTGCTCACCCGGCGGATCCGGCTGGCGACCGACCGCAGTGACAAGCTCCTCTTCCCGCTCCTGTCCGCCACCGTCCTGCTGGGCATCACCGCCACCGCCGCCCACAACGTGTTCGGTCCCGGCTACGACTACCGCTCCACCGTCTCGGTGTGGTTCCGCGGCCTGTTCGTTCTGCGGCCCCAGCCGGAGGCCATCGCGGGCGCCCCGCTGCTGTTCCAGCTGCACGCCCTCACCGCCTGCCTGCTCTTCGCGGCCTGGCCCTTCACGCGCCTGGTCCATGTGTGGAGCGCCCCGGTCGGATACCTGACCCGCCCGTACGTGGTCTACCGCAGGCGGGCGGCACCGGTGGCGGCCCCGACGGCCGAGGGCCGGTCCCGGTCGGCGTCCGGTTCCCGGCGAGCGGCATGAGCCACGGACCCGCGCTCGCACAGGACGCCGGGACCGGCCGGCGTACGCACTCGGTGGGCGTGAGCCGCCGGACCGGCTGGGTGATGGTCCTCACCGGGATCGTCGGCTGGCTCGCCTCCTTCCAGCTCACCGTGGACGACTGGCGGCTCCTCAAGAACCCGGACTACCGGCCGCCGTGCAACATCAGCCCCGTCGTGAGCTGCGGCAGCGTGATGTCCAGCCCGCAGGGCAGTCTGTTCGGCTTCCCCAACATGCTGCTCGGCCTCGGCGCCTTCGCGGCCGTGGCCGCCCTGGGCGTCACCGTGCTCTCCGGGGCTCGCCTGCCCCGGTGGCTCTGGCTGGCGCTGGCCGGCGGGTCGCTGGCGGGGGTGGTGTTCGTGCACTGGCTGATCGGGCAGTCGCTCTACGAACTCCACAAGGTCTGCCCCTACTGCGCCGTCATCTGGGTCGTCACCATCGCACTGTTCTGGTACGTGGCTCTGCACTGCCTGGACCGGGGGCTCCTCCCCGTGCTCCGGGGCGTGCCGGCGGTCGTCCAGGACACGCACTGGATGCTGCTCGGCGCCTGGTACGGCGTGATCGCGCTGCTCGTCCTCACCCGTTTCTGGCCGTACTGGAGCAGCCTGCTGTGACCGGCCGGCGGACAGCCCCGTCCGGTTGGGTCAGCGTGTCAACGCCTCCGCCACCACGGGTGGCAGGACGTCACACAGGTCGGTGACCCGGACATGGCCCGCGCACTCCGCGGTGAACCGCGCGATGGAGATGTCCGGGGAGCCGAAGCGCTCCGCGAAGACGCGCTGCGCGTGCGGGGTCCGGTCCAGTCCCCAGGCGGCCGTCGCCCTGGATGTACGCAGGAACCGGCCCGGCTCCGGCCCGACGACGAACAACTCCGCCGGCCGCCCCGAGCGGTCCGCGGCCAGCATCACGAGGTCCTTGAACGTCTGCCTCTTGCGCATGGCATCCGCGCCGCGCCACCGCGACAGCTTGAACTCCGCCACCCGCCGGTCGGTCTCCAGGTCGAAGGGACGGCTCGGGTCGTTGCCCGCGGCCAGTGAGGGACGTACGGCGATCGTCTCCCCGTCCTCCAGGATGTGCGGGAGTGCCAGCACGATCCCGGCCGCGTGGATCAGGTCGTTGAGACGGCCGAGTCCCTCACGGACCGTCAGTCCGGCCACCAGCAGTTCCGGGGCGATGCCCCTGGCCGCGGCGGCCTCCCCCACCTCTCCCGCGTGCCGGCCTTCCAGGTCCCGCTCCAGCCCGGCGATGGCCGCGGTCAGCGGTTCGGCGCCGAGGAAGTCCGCCAACAGCGCGACCGCGTCGCGCAGTTCCTCCGCACCCATGCCGTCCTGCGTGTCGATCGTCATGAACGGCATTGTGCTGCAAGGCACTTCAGCACCCCCACCCCGTCGGCCCCGCGAGAAG
>NZ_RSAJ01000369.1 GCF_003933965.1 Streptomyces sp. RP5T | reverse complement strand
GCCCGGTCCCCACCGGACCGACGACCTACGTCCGCCCCTACCACCGCACCGACGGCACCCGCGTGCGCGGGCACCACCGGTTGATCAGCCCGCGCACCATCGCCGTCACAGCGGGCACCGGGGGCGGAGGTCTGCTGCTGCTCCTGTTACTGCTGGCTCTGGCCGGCAGACCGGGAACCAGCAGCAAGGCACCGGCCGGCACCACGCCGTCGCACCCGGCATCGATCCCGGCCACTCACCACCGGTAGGACTCGCCCCTGCGCAGCGAGCAGACACAGCACAGGGCCCCCGGGCTGTTTGCCGCCCGGGGTCAACGATGCCACCGCCCGTATCGCCTACCGCGAGGTGCCCACCCGGGTCCTCAGCGTGGGCGACTACGACCTCAGCGGCTTGAGCATCCTGAACGCCGCGGCCGAGGACGTCGCCGCGTTCGTCGAGGAGATGGGTGGTGCCCCGCCGAACGTGAAACGGATCGCCGTTTGAGTGCGTCGGCGAACGTCTTGACCATCGCGCGCAGCAGATCGGGACTCGCCGCGGCGAGGTTGTCCTCGGCGAGGGCGTGCAGGGGCAGACTGTCTGGTGCGGTCATCGTGCTGATCTCCTTCGAGGCTTCGACACTTCGAAGATCAGCCGGTGGCCGTTCATCTATGCGGGCCCCATCCCGATGCCGGAGTAAACCCCCGGATCAGGTCAAACCCGTACACCACTTCCCTGGACGCAACCCGCGCTTTCTCGACATGGCGTGGTTCCCGCCAGCGCGGGGGTGATCCGCAGTACGCCAAGGACAACGACGTCTCGGAGGAGCGATCCCCGCCAAGGCGGGAGTGATCCGGCTGCGGAGGCGTTCCTCGACGAGATCCGCACGTGGTGCCTGCCAGCGCGGGGGTGGTCCGCACGCCGACGACGCGAGCGAGGTCTACTCCGTGGGGTCCCCCCGCCAGCGCGGGGGTGATCCGAAGACCGAACTCGGGACTGCCCCGGGCCTCACCCGCCAACCCGTGGGTGATCCGTCCGTCACGCCGATGAGCGTGGTCCAGTCGAGTGGTCCCCCGCCAGCACGGAGGTGTTCCCCGGTGACAGCGCCCCCAACCAGCGGCGTGTCGCGATGAGCCCGGCGCGGCTGGCTTCCGGTTGGGGACGCACCGCAGCGGCACGCGCTCTGCGTCTCTGTTGCCTTGGCCGGGATTCCGGTCAAGGCAACAGCCGTGCATGCGGAAGTGGCGAGCGGTACCCCTCCGGGCGCTATCCGCTCAGGGTTCCGTATCGCCGGTGGCGCATGCGGTACTCCGTGAGGGCACGGGAGAAGTGGATGGCCCGGAAGTCGGGCCACAGAGTGTCCGTGAAGATCAGCTCGGCGTACCACAGGGACCAGAGCATGAAGTTGGAGATGCGGTGCTCCCCTGACGTTCGGATGAGCAGGTCGATGTCGGGTAGGTGGGCGCTCCACATGTGCTGGTGGAAGTCCTCCTGCGCACCGAGTCGCGTTTTCGTTCCGCAGAGGCGGGCCGCTTCGGCGATTTCTTGGCGTCCGCCGTAGTTGAAGGCGACCGTCACCCGGAGTTGGGGATTGTGTGTTGTCGTGTGTTCTTCCACCGTGCGGAGCCAGTGCGAGCATGTGGCGGGGATGCGTGGGTCATTGAGGTCTCCGAGGAAGGCGACCTGTACATTTCGCTGCCGGTAGCTCTCCACTTCGTGCTCTGTGACCAGCCAGCGCTCGGGTTGCATGAGCAGTGCCACCTCGCTCTCCGGTCGGTTCCAGTTTTCGCTGGAGAAGGCGAAGAGGGACAGGTGCGTCACGCCGTTCTCAAGGGCCGCGGTGACGGTGGACTCGACGGAGAGGTGCGCGCGCTCGTGTCCGGCGCTGCGGGGCAAGCCGGCTGCCTGGGCCCACCGCCCGTTACCGTCCATGATCACCGCGATGTGCAGGGTGGAGTCAGTCACGGGGCGCTCCGTTTCGATAGTTGATCATGTGGAGCAGGCCGATGATGGCGTTGGCGTCTGTGAGGCTGCCCTCGGCGAGCAGTCGCGGAATGTCGTGGATAGGTACATGCCGGGTGCGAAGGGGCAGTCCTCGCTCATCTGCGCCGGGGGCTCGTGTGAGGCCTGATGCGGCAAACAGTCGGGTCACGCCGTCACAGAAGGACGGTGCGTTATGGAAGGCGAGAAGAGGGACCAGACTTTCGGCGATGTAGCCGGTCTCCTCGAGGAGTTCGCGTGCGGCGGTGTCTTTCGGGGTTTCCCCGGGCTCGGTGCGTCCGGCGGGAAGTTCCAGAAGAACCTCGTCCACGGCCGGCCGATACTGTTCCACGAGGAGGACGTGGCCGTCGTGCACGGCGACGACAGCCGATCCGCCAGGGTGCCTCACCACATGATGGATGTGCTCCTTTTGCAGGTCGGGATGAGTGGTGCGGGTCTCTTCGATGGTGAAGAACGCCGGCCCGTCGAGGGGCCGCGAACTCGTGCGGTATCCGTGATCCATTTGCTTTACTTCTCACTTTCAGTGATCGGATCGTCCGGCAAGGAGCCGTGCGGTCCGTGGCTTTCTGCAGCCCCGCCTGCTCGAGCGGGGTGCACCGGAAAGCCGTCGTGCTGGTGCGGGCGGGGACAGTCAGGGGCGCTGCGCTCGGAGACGGCGCAGATCAGGCAGGCGAGTGCGAGCAGTGCAAGTCGCATCGGCCTCGTTGGCCCGTCGCCAGCCGCTTCGCACAGAGCACTCAGTAGCGGGGCGTAGGTAAGCCTGCGCACCAGCGTGTGCATGCGAAGCCGACGCAGCATCATGCGGCATTTCTCGCCCATCGGACTGCCTCCCTGGACGGTGACGGTCGCTTCTGTGCCGATGGTGATCTGGCCCCCCTGATACCGGCGAATTGATGCGTCGGCCGCCTATCGTCACGCAGAAATGGAACTTCGGTGGGCTCACTGGAGGGTGCTGGCCCACAATGTCCTTACCAGGGAGGGGAGTTCGGCGTATGCCATCTGGTCGAAAGCTGCTGCCCATGGAACGGCCGATTCTGCCGTTACAGAAGTTCGCATGGCTGGTGCGGGCGATTCGCGCATTCCACCAGGATCCAAAGATCAAAGAGACAACATTTTTCACAACAGCGCTCAACCGTCACCTGGAGGAGGACCTGAAGCCCGCCACGATCAACCGTCTGGAGAGCGGCAGTGCGGACTTTACAATCGAACGGTGTATGGCCTTCGAGAAGGTGCTCGGGTTGGATGACCTGGACCTTGTCGACTGTTATGTGTATGCCAGCCGGGCTCAGGGCCAGACTCCCAAGACGTCGGCGGCGCGAGTGAGCGAGGCGGCAGGTACAGAGGTTGAGCTGCTGTGGCGCTTAGCCAAGGACGAGCCTTTGACGTCTCTGGAGTGGCTAAGGCTTGCCCACCTCTACCGCAACCGTCCCGATGTGCTGGCCAGTTCCCCTGTCCGCGAGTGTTTCCTGCACAGGCTTTTGGACATGGCAGGCGAGAGCTTCGAGAAGGAGGAACGCCTTGTACGCGAGGTCCTGATCACGGTGGGCGCTGACGTCCTGCCGATCCTGCGGGAAAGGGTGCGGACGAATCCGCTGCGGTACTTCACCATCTGCGAGGCCGCAGGGTTCATGACGGGCGAAAACAGCCGCCAGTTCCTGGTCGACCTAGCTCTTGGGATGCGTGACGGAGCAGTGACAGCGACGCTGCTGGAGCCGCTGCGTCGCAGGCTTCACGCCGACGGGGTCGGGCCGCAAGGCATGCAACACCACGCACCTGCGTTCAGGGACCACGCCCTGACGGTTCTGGACGACACCGACGAATTCTTCACCGCACGGGAGGAAGCGCTGTCCTTCCTGCGCTGGGGGAACTTCGCCCTGTCCCCGCGGGAGCGGTCCCGCATGAGCGACATCCGTGAGGACCTCGCACAGTTGCGACTGGAGTGCGACAAGACCTACCGCCGGGACCTTGTCACCGAGGTGGCGCAGCGCTTCACCAAAGACCTGTCCGCCTCTGCTCTCGCAGGTGAGGGAACCCCCCTGGCCGTGCCGGGCGTGCGGACCTTCATCCACGACGGACTCTTCTCCCCGGAGAGAGTCGACCGGCTGACCGCGTCTGTCATGATCAGACCCTGGCACCTGAGCGGGGTACTGGGCACTTCCCTGGGATCAGTAGTCAGCCGAAGCGTCGATAAAAATGACTACGGCGTACAACGGGCAGCCGTTCGCTTCCTCACCAAGCTCACCCGGCCCGAAGCCTTGGAACCGATCCGCGCCATGGGCTGGTCACACCTACGCGACGACAGCGTCCGGCTCACCATCGGATGGGCACTGGGCGCAGGCTCTCACGAACGCGACTGCGCCCTGCTTCGCCACCTCGGCCAATCAGCGACGACCACCGCCACGCGCCGGGTAGTGGCGCTGTCCGCCGCCCGGCTCGGAGCCTGGCCCCTCCTCGAAGACCTGGCCAAGACCTGGGACTTCGCCGCCGCCGGGGAAGCGCAACGACTCATAGGCCGGCGATGAGCCACCACTTTCGGCACCGCGCCTGCCAGCAGCCGTCGACATTCGAGGACACACACCCGACCATCCCCACAACGGCAGCCCTGCTGGGCCAACCCGCACAGCCGTGAGCCGGGCGTCGAAGGTCAGCCCCAGACGCCTTCGAATACAGCGACCTGCACAGGTCTCCGCGGACCGGCTCGCCATCGACACCACGACAGCACCATCGTGACCAGCCTGCTCACGGCCGCATCAGGAACAGGTACCCCCCTACGTCCGGCGGAAGAGCGGCGGGAGCAGGCCGTCGCCCGGCCACAACTCCTGCTCGGCGACGAGAGAGTTGAGGAAAGGCTGACCTCAGCCAGGACGGCGGCGCGCTCCGCGGGTCCGTAGGTGACGTCGTGGCCGGCGGCGTCGACGGCGCGTACCTGGCTGTCGGCACTGTCCGGGGCAGATAACCGGATGCCGTCCGGATCGGCACCCGCAACGTCCGTGCCGTCCGCCAGGCCGCCAGGCCGCCAGGCCGCCAGGCCGCCAGCAGGATCTACGCCCACGACCACGGCCCGCCCGCTCTGCGCCAGAAGGCGTCCCAGGCGGCCCTGCACCGTGTACGGGTGGCTGAAGGACGGACAGCTCACCGGCCTGACCGTGACCGGGCCGTCAACTGCGCTTCGCGACTGGGCACCTGAGCATCGCCGTCGGATGGTAGGCGTACAACTCCGGCAGCAGCCCGCCACGGCCCTGTCCCTGCACGGCGAGGCTCTGGCCCCTCATGTATCGCCGACGACCGCGCCCTGGCAGGGCACGCGTTCGGCTGCCCCACTCTGGCTAAGGTGGCCAGCCGCCCCCGCGAGTCGATCGCCGCAGCCCGGGGAGCACAAAGCGCCGTGCGCACCTACTGCTCACCCCGGAGGCTGTCCCTCATGGCCATGTGCGAAACCGGCGGATGGGCCCTGCAGGGGGCCCAGATCTGTCCAGATGACGCGTGATTCGTATCCGAACACGGCCAACTCGGTGGCCCACCCTTACACCTGACGGAAAAGCGGGGGAAGAAGGCCATCACCTGGCCAGAAGGCCCGCTCGGCGACCAGAGCGGTCAAGAAGACAGCGATCTTGGCCAGGACGGCGGCACGCTCCTGCGGTCCGTAGGTGATGTCCTGGCCTGCGCCGCCGAAAGCGCACACATGAGTGTCCGGGCCGGCCTGGAGGAGGGCGCGCGCAATTTCTGGCAGGCCGAGGCTCAGGGCGTCGCACTCCCCCTGCCGGACGAGCTGGACGAGGTCGGTGGTGACCGTCTCCCAGTCGCCGACCCAGGGCCAGCCGGCGCCGCCGTCCAGTTCATGGGTGAGCGTGGACAGCGGGATGATCTCGCCCGGCGTGCGGCCCTGGGTGAGGCGGTCGTGGATGCGGGCACCGTCGGGCTGGAGGACGTGGGGGTGGAGCAGGGAAGCGGCGGTGACCACGGTGGTGTTGATCTCCTGGGTGCCCGCGTCGGGGTAGTAGGGCTCGTGCGCGAACAGCAGGTAGACCTCCGTGGAGCCGGCCTCGTCGTCACGCTGAGTCCGGATCACGGGTCGGTGTCCCTTCAGTGGTGACGTGGCGGGCGTGGACGACAGGGGTGGCTGTGCCGCTGGTTCGAAGCCGTGCGGGAGCGGGCCCCCTGGAGCGAAGCTCCTGCGGGGCTGACCGGCCTCGCCGGTGGCCGAGTGGGCGCAGGTGCGGGTGCGCTCGAGGAGCTGCGCTACTTGGTCGGCGAGTTGGACCATCAGCCGTTCCCTGTCGATAAGGCGAGGCGAGGCCGTGCGGGTGTCCTGGTCCTGGAGGAGGCCGGCGGCGTCCCACAGCAGGCGGTGGCCGACCTCAGCCGAGCGGCGCACCTCGTAGCGGTCGCTGCCGGCGGCGGCCTGAAGGATGCAGGTGTGCAGGGCGGCAAGTCGCTGCAGGTACCGGCAGGCGGCGTCTGCTTCGACGATGCGGACGTACGCGCGGGCCCGGGCGTCGAACTGATCGAGCAGGTACTCCGTGAGCAGCGGGGCCAGCAGCACCGTGGGCACCGTGACACTCAAGGGGACACCGCGGCTGAGGGCGAACAGGCCGACCATCACGCTGATGAGGGCGACAGCCGCTGCCGACAAGCGCAGGGATCCGGGGACGGTGCCCACGGCGAGGCGCCTGGCGGGGCGCCGGGTCAGGGAGCGCACGGCCAGGCGCTGCCAGACGGTCACTCCCGGGGTGAGCACGCCGATTTGGTGGGGGACCTCGGGCTGGCTGCCGTCACCGGGGACGGTCCAGGCAAGCCACCCCCACAAGGTGCGTTCGTGGACGAGGACGAGTCCGCAGGCGGCCGTACAGGCGTGGCCGCGGACGTGCCCGGTGCGCAGAGCGCGGCTGCTTTCCCTTTTCCACCGGCCCGCATCACGGGTGAAGGGACGTTGGTGGTGCACGCCCGCGGCCTGCGGCAGTGTGCGAAGCGGTGTCACGGGGTGCTTCCTTCCAGGTGGTCGATGAACACGGAGGCGCACGTGGTGCAGCGGCCGTCGCCGTCGGGGCGGGCGCGGCGGGGAGTCGGCCCCGGGCAGGAGCGGCAGGGCGGCCAGCCCAGGCAGGCCGGGCACAGGTCCTCGCCGGGGGCGGTGCCGGGCACTCCGCAGCCGGCGCACTCGGTAAGCGCCCGGTAGGTCAGGGCCTCGCTCACCGTGCGCGCGGCCGAGGAAGTGGTCGAGCGCGGTGGCGGGTCCTGCCACGCGGGCGTGTGATGGTGGCCGGCCACGGTGGCGGGCGGTTGGTAAGCCTGGGCGGCACGCAGCCGGGCGGCGATGATCGCGCCGACAGTGGTGCGGACCGGGCTCGGCAGAGGGCGGTCGCTGATGACGTGCTGAAGCTGCTCGCGCGTCCAGCCGGCGTCCAGCATCGCCGTCACGACGCGGCCCTGATCGGTCAGTGCCTGCCCCGTCAGCAGCAGCTCGGGGCGCGCCGCCGCGAGTTCGAGCAGCAGCTGGATCCCCGGGTGCATCTCATCCGCCGCGGGCGCGGGAAGCCGGAGCGTCGGCGTGCGCGGCTGGTCCGTCTGTCCACGTGCCGGCGGTACTTCGCCGCACGGACGGAGGGGTCTGGTGTTCTGCTTAGTGGTCTTCTTAACGATGGTGTTCTTAGTGCCGGGGGCAGCCAACGTAGGGTCATCCACTGGTGGAAAACCCGACTCTGGTCGTGACCTGCTGCTTTGCAGGGCCGGCAGGTCGGTGATGACGTACGCGGCCGCGCGAAGGGTTCCGTCCTCGCCTCGCTCGCGCCCCCTAACGAGGAAGCCCTGCTGCTCCAGCTCCTTCAGCCCGCTCTTGACGGCTGACTCACCGTCGCGGCCGCGGCGGGCGATGTCGGTGACGGTCATCCGCCAGCCCTCCACGTGGGTGGAGAGCAGCCCGAACAGCCCCTTGGCCTTGTAAGACAACTCGGCGGCACGGAACAGGCCGTTGGCGACCTGGGTGAACTGATCGGCCGCCATCACACCCCGACGGATCCCCGCCACCAACCCGCCGGCGTGCCCGGCCTGCGCAGGCGCGATCACCAAGTCGGCGTCGACCAGCGTCATGTCCCAGGTGGCCGGGCGGTCGGTGATGCAGTAGACGACCTCGCCGAGGGTGCCGTCCGGGCGGCGCAGCCGCTCACGGATCAGGTAGCCGCACGCCTCCAGCTCCTTCAGCCCGGTACGGACCGCTTCCCGCCCGTCCGGACCCAGGCGGACAAGACCGTCGACCGTCACCTGCCAGCCGTTCGCGTGCGTAGAGACGTACCCGAAAATCCCCTTCGCCCTGAAGCTGAGACGGCTGTCCCGGAACAGGCCGTTGGCGACCTGGGTGAACTGATCACCCGCCATCACACCCCGGCGGATCCCCACCCCCAAGCGGCTCACCGCCGTACCC
>NZ_RSAJ01000368.1 GCF_003933965.1 Streptomyces sp. RP5T | reverse complement strand
GCCTACTCCCGGCCCACCAGCGTCAGCAGCGTCACCTCGGGCGGGCACGCGAACCGTACCGGCGTGTAGCGGCTCGTGCCGCAGCCCGCCGAGACGTGCAGATACGACGTCCTGCCCTCCGCCGTGTGCCGGGACAGGCCCTTCACCCGGTCGGTGTCCAGGTCGCAGTTGGTGACGAAGGCGCCGTAGAAGGGGAGGCAGAGCTGGCCGCCGTGGGTGTGGCCGGCCAGGATCAGCGGGTAACCGTCGGCGGCGAACGCGTCCAGGGCGCGCAGATACGGTGCGTGCACCACGCCCATCGAGAAGTCGGCCGCGCCCGAGGGGCCGCCGGCCACCTCGGCGTAACGGTCCCGCTTGATGTGCGGGTCGTCCAGGCCGGTCAGCTCCACCGACGCGCCCTCGATCTTCAGCATGCCCCGCGTGTTCGTGAGGTTCTGCCAGCCCGCCGCGTCGAAACCGTCCCGCAGGTCCTCCCACGGGTTGTGGGTGACACCTACGGCGCGGGCGTTGCCGTTCAGGCCGTGGCGGCCCTGGGCCTTCTCGAGCAGGTAGCGGGCGGGGTTGCGGAAGGTCGGACCGTAGTAGTCGTTGGAGCCGAAGACGTACGCGCCGGGGAACTCCATCAGCGGGCCCAGCGCGTCCAGGACCTCCGGCACGCCCTCCGGGTCCGACAGGTTGTCGCCCGTGTTGATCACGAAGTCCGGGCGCAGGCCCGCCAGCGAGCGCAGCCAGCGCTGCTTCTTGCGCTGGCCGCCGACCATGTGGATGTCGGAGACCTGGAGCACTCGCAGGGGGCGCATGCCGGACGGCAGGACGGGGACCGTCACTCTTCGCAGCCGGAAGGAACGGGCTTCGAAACCAGCCGAGTAGACGAGACCGGCGGCGCCAACCGCCGCGATCCCCAAGGGAACTCCGTATCGCGCGCGCATGCCTCCATCGTGTCAGATCACGAGGGCATCCCCGACCGGACGCCCGCCGCCCGGTAAATGCGCGGGCGCCCCTCACCCGGCACCTGCGACAATCGACCCCATGACCACGCTCAAGTCGAAGCTGCAGGAAGACCTCAACGCCGCGATCAAGGGGCGCGACGAGCTGCGCTCCTCGACGCTCCGGATGACGCTCGCCGCGATCACCAACGAGGAAGTCGCCGGCAAGGAGAAGCGCGAGCTCTCCGACGCCGAGGTGCTCAAGGTGATCGCCAAGGAGGCGAAGAAGCGCCGTGAGGCCGCGGACGCCTTCGCGCAGGGTGGTCGCGCCGAGTCCGCCGAGCGGGAGAAGGCGGAGGGCGGGGTCCTCGCCGAGTACCTGCCCAAGCAGCTCAGCGACGAGGAGCTGAACGACGTCGTCGGCCAGGCCGTCGCCGAGGCCAGGGCGGCCGGGGCGGAGGGGCCGCGGGCCATGGGCGCCGTCATGAAGATCGTGAACCCGAAGGTCGCGGGCCTGGCGGAGGGCGGCCGCGTCGCCGCCGCGGTGAAGAAGCACCTGGCCGGCTGAGAACAGCACCCGGCTGAGAGCAGCATCCGGCTGAGAACAGCACAGGGCTGACAGCAGCACCTCACAGACATACGAGAGCCCGGCCCCGCTGAACGCGCGGGGCCGGGCTCTCATGCGTGCATGGCGGTGCCGTGCATGGCGGTGCGGACGTCAGCCGTGTCCGCCCCCGCCCCCGTTGCCGTTCCCGTTGGTCGTGCCCTGGATGAAGCCCTCCGGGATGGAGAAGCTCGGCGTCGGGAAGGTGGTGTTGCCGTCGTTCCCGCCGTTGCCGTTGCCGCCGTTGTCGTTCCCGCGGTTGTCGCCGTTGCCACCGTCGTCGTTGCCCTTGCCGGGGTCTTCCTTCTTCGGCATGTCGGGGATGTAGACGGTGTTGAACTGCGGGGCTTCCTTGCCCTCCAGCGCGCCGGTCATCATGTCGCGCCAGATCGGGCCGGGGACCTTGCCACCGAAGACCTTGCCGTAGCCGATGCCGCCGATGGTGATGTTCTGCATCTTGCGCTTGTGCGCCGGGTCGCCGACCCAGACCGCGCCGGCCATGTTCGGCGTGTAGCCCACGAACCAGGCCGCGTAGCGCTCGTCGGTCGTACCCGTCTTGCCCGCGCTGTCACGGCTGGGGCCGAGGCCCGCCTCGGAGCCCGTACCGTCCTCGACCACGCCCTTGAGGAGTGTGTTTATGGTGTCGGCGGTGTTCTCGGACATCGCCCGCGAGCAGGTCGACTTCGGCACCTGGAGGGACTTCGACTTGTCTCCGGCCCGCTGGGTGATCGACTCGATGGCGATCGGGGTGCAGTACATCCCGCGCGAGGCGAAGGTCGCGTACGCGTTCGCCATCGTCAGAGGGGACACCTCCTGGGTGCCCAGGGCGATCGAGGGCCGCTGCTGCAGCTTGCCGCCGTCCGCGCGTTCGACCCCCATCTTCGCGGCCATCTCCGTCACCGGGCAGACACCGATGTCGCTGATCAGCTGCACGTAATAGGTGTTGACCGACTTCGCGGTCGCGGTCTTCATGTCGTACGGGCCGACCTCGGACTCGTTCTCGTTGGTGAGCGAGACGCCCTTCTCGTTCCAGACCTTGCTGTCGCAGAGCTGGACCGGGCTCGGGTAGTCCATCTTGTACGGCGAGGAGTAGATCTGCGTCGCCGGTTTGCCGCCCTCTATGGCGGCCGCGGCCACGATCGGCTTGAACGTCGAACCGGGCTGGTAGCCCGCTCCGCCGCCCATGGAGCCATTGACCGAGAGATTGATCGTCGTCTCGTTCTTCTTGTTGTTGATGCCGTACGGCCGCGACTGGCCCATCGCCAGGATCTTGCCGGTGCCGGGCTGGACGATGGTGGCCGCGGTGGCCACGTCGTCCTTCTGGTAGACGTGCTCCTTGATGGAGTTCTGCACCGACTTCTGGGCCTGCGGGTCCATGGTGGTGCGGATGGTCAGGCCGCCCTGGTTCCAGACCTTGGCCCGGGCCTCCTTGGTCTTGCCGAAGACCGGGTCGGTCAGGAAGACCTCACGGACGTAGTCGCAGAAGAAGCCGCCGCCCTTGACCGCGGTGATGCAGCCGTTCTTCGGCTTGCTGACCTTGAGGCCCAGCGGCTGCTCCTTGGCCTTGTCGGCCTCCGCCTGCGAGACGTCGCCCACCTCGGCCATCCGCTGGAGCACGGTGTTGCGCCGCTTGGTCGCCTCGGCCTCGTCGTTGACGGGGTCGTAGCGGCTGGGGGACTGGACGATGCCCGCGAGCAGGGCCGACTGCTCGAGGCTGAGGTCCTTGGCGTGCCGGGAGAAGTACCGCTGGGAGGCTGCCTCGACGCCGTACGCCTGCTGGCCGAAGAACGTGATGTTCAGGTAGTTCTCGAGGATCTTCTTCTTGCCGAGTTCCTCTTCGAGCTGGATCGCGTACTTCAGCTCGCGGATCTTGCGGCCGATGGTCTGCTGGGTGGCCTCGGCGACCTTCGTCGGGTCGTCACCGGCCTCCTCCACCGCGACGTTCTTCACGAGCTGCTGCGTCAGCGTGGAGGCGCCCTGGGCGACGCCGCCGCTCTGGGCGTTCTTGTTGAGCGCGCGCAGGACGCCCTTCAGGTCGACCGCGCCGTGCTGGTAGAAGCGCGAGTCCTCGATCGCGACGATCGCCTTCTGCATGTACGGCGAGATGTCCTTGAGCTCGACCACCGTACGGTCGCGGGAGTACACCGTGGCGATGGTGCCGCCCTCGTTGTCGAGGATCGTGGTCCGCTGGCTCAGCGGTGGGGTCTTCAGGTTGGTCGGGAGGTCGTCGAAACTCTCCACCGACCCCTTGGCCGCGAGTCCCAGCGCGCCGGCCGCGGGCAGCGCGATGCCGGCCATCACCGCTCCCGCGAGGACACTGACACCGAGGAACTTGGCGGCCTGCTGCGTGGGTGACAGACCGCCGCCCGAGCGCTTCTTCGACATAGGGGGCAGCCTAATCCGTCCTCATGAGCGTTCCGAGGGAGCCCATGTCACGGCATGGCGACGGAAGCGGGATTCCCTGTCACGGCACGGCGACGCGAGCGGGCACGACCGCGTCGGAGCGGGCATGACGACAGCAGCGCCCTACCTTCGCATTCGCCGGACACGCGCGCAGGCGTTGGCCTAAGCTGCTCTCAACTGTCACAGCAGTAGGGCCACGTATCAATACGTCCGTCGACCCCGAATCGTTCTGGATGTTCCCCGACTTTTTTGGTGGGGACGTGTCCGAATCCGCCTTGTGTGTCATCAGGTGCCCGTTGTGACGCAAGACAAGTGTCCCGGTTTGTCGGGATAGTCATGTATGTCGCGGGCTCACTCCCCCGGGTGATCTGCCGCTTACGCATAGTCCGTTCGGGCCATTCAAGATTGGGCCCGAAGGGGGTGTTGCGCTGTGCCTGCCTTCCGTAACGTCCTCAACTGGCGGCGGTGAATATGCCGCTGCCGCCGTGGGGGAGCCTCGATTCGGGAGAGGACGGCGCCGGTATGGGCTGGGTAGTCGACTGGAGTGCGCAGGCGGCCTGCCGCACTACCGATCCGGATGAACTGTTCGTTCAAGGAGCAGCGCAGAACCGGGCGAAGGCGGTGTGCACCGGATGTCCGGTGCGTACGGAGTGCCTCGCCGACGCGCTGGACAACCGCGTCGAGTTCGGCGTGTGGGGAGGCATGACAGAGCGCGAGCGCCGCGCCCTGCTGCGCCGGCGTCCGACGGTCACGTCGTGGCGCAGGCTGCTGGAGACGGCGCGCGTCGAGTACGAGCGGGGGGTCGGCATCCTGCCCCTCGAGGACGACGAGATCTACGAGAACTACGCGGCGGTGAGCTGAGCGGGACGGGGGACGCCCCGCGGACGAGGGGATCCAGGGACCTGGTGTCCCTAGGCCCTGGGGTCCCGAGGGCCTCGGATGTCGGGCCTCCGAGCCGGGCGTTGGCGTTCCGGCTCGGGTTTCGGCCTTACGGCTAGAGCGCGTTACGGCCAGAGCGCCTTACGGCCAGGGCGTCGAGCCTCCGAGCCCAGGTCAGTCCACCGCGGTCTCGGGCAGCTCCGGCCGCCCGGCCGCGAGCCGGTTTCCGATGTCCCGCAGTCCCGCGAGGTCATGCACATCCCCGGGGAGCGCGGCCACTTCGGCCACCGCCACCTCGGGGTGCAGCGCGGTGAAGCGGTCACGCGTGCGCTGCTCGCGGGAGAGCAGCTGCATACGATCCGCGTGCAGCCTCAGCAGGCCCGCGGTGAGCTGGTCGACGGACCGGTCGGCCGAAGGGGCGGACCGCTCGTTCTCCGTGCGCTTCGAGCTCGGGTTCTGCGGGTCGGCGGGGGAGCCTTCGTCAGGAGCCGGGGCCTCGGAAGCGGGAGATTCTGAACTGCCGTACGTGTCGGGAGAGTTACGAAGTCCAGCTTTCCCGCCCTCCTGATCGACAATGCGGACCTCTTCAAGATTTTCCGCGGCCGCGAGCGCCCGCTCGGCCGAGAGCCGGTCGGCGCCGCTGCCGTGGACGCGGTTGAGCACCAGGCCGGCGAGCGGCATGCGCTCCGCGGCCAGCCGCTCCACGAAGTACGCGGCCTCGCGCAGCGCGTCCCGCTCCGGGGCGGCGACCACCAGGAACGCCGTCCCGGGCGCCTGGAGCAGCTTGTACGTCGCGTCCGCGCGCGTGCGGAACCCGCCGAACGTCGTGTCCATCGCGGCCACGAACGTCTGGACGTCCTTGAGGAGCTGACCGCCCAGCAGTTTGCCGAGGGTGCCGGTCATCATCGACATCCCGACGTTCAGGAACTTCATCCCCGCCCGTCCGCCCAGCTTGGCCGGTGCGGTGAGCAGCCGGATGAGCCGTCCGTCGAGGAAGGAGCCGAGCCGCTTCGGCGCGTCCAGGAAGTCGAGGGCGGAACGCGAGGGGGGCGTGTCGACGACGATCAGGTCCCACTCGTCCCGGGCCCGCAACTGCCCGAGCTTCTCCATCGCCATGTACTCCTGCGTGCCCGCGAAGCCCGCCGAGAGCGACTGGTAGAAGGGGTTGTTCAGGATCGCGGACGCCCGCTCCGCGTCCGCGTGCGCCTCGACGATCTCGTCGAAGGTGCGCTTCATGTCGAGCATCATCGCGTGCAGCTCGCCGCTCGCGGAGTCGTCGAGGCCCTTGACCCGGCGCGGGACGTTGTCCAGCGAGTCGATGCCCATCGACTGGGCGAGCCGGCGGGCCGGGTCGATGGTGAGGACGACGACCTTGCGGCCCCGCTCGGCGGCGCGCAGGCCGAGGGCCGCCGCAGTCGTGGTCTTGCCGACGCCGCCCGAACCGCAGCACACCACGATGCGGGTGCCCGGATCGTCGATCAGCGGATCGAGATCGAGCACGGGGGCGGGGGAAAGACGGTGGTGCCGGTCGTGCGCGTCGGCGTCCGGGCTCATGACATTCCCTGCTTCCGCAGCTCGGTGGCCAGTTCGTACAGACCCGCCAGGTCCATGCCCTCGGTCAGCAAGGGCAGTTCGTGCAGCGGCAGCCCCAGCTCGCCGAGGGCCGAGCGCTGTTCGTGCTCCAGTGCGTACCGCTCGCCGTACTCCTCGGCCTGCTGGATCAGCGGGTCGACCAGCTTCTCGGCGTGGCCCCCGCGACGGGCGCCGCCGAGTCCCGCCGCGGACAGAGCCTTCGCCACCGCCGAACGCTGTGTGGTCCGTACGAGTTCCAGATCGGTGCCGTCCAACACCTCCGGGCGCACCATGTTCACGACGATCCGGCCCACGGGCAGGTGGGCGGCCCGCAGTTCGGCGATGCCGTCCGCGGTCTCCTGGACGGGCATCTCCTCCAGGAGCGTCACCAGGTGGACGGCCGTCTCCTTGGACTTCAGCACCCGCATCACGGCCTGCGCCTGATTGTGTATCGGGCCGATCTTGGCGAGGCCCGCGACCTCGTCGTTGACGTTCAGGAAGCGGGTGATGCGGCCGGTGGGGGGCGCGTCCATCACGACGTAGTCGTAGACGAACCGACCGGACTTGCCCTTGCGGCGGACCGCCTCGCACGCCTTGCCCGTCAGCAGGACGTCCCTGAGGCCGGGCGCGATGGTGGTCGCGAAGTCGATCGCGCCGAGCTTCTTCAGGGCGCGTCCCGCTCCGCCGAGTTTGTAGAACATCTGGAGGTAGTCCAGAAGGGCCAGTTCGGGGTCTATGGCCAGTGCGTACACCTCCCCGCCCCCCGGAGCGACGGCGATCTTCCGCTCCTCGTAGGGCAGCGCCTCCGTTTCGAAGAGCTGCGCGATTCCCTGGCGACCCTCCACCTCGACGAGAAGCGTCCGCTTCCCCTCGGTGGCGAGGGCCAGCGCGAGGGCTGCGGCGACCGTGGTCTTTCCGGTCCCGCCCTTGCCGCTGACGACCTGGAGCCTGCTCACGTATTCGAGCGTAACCAGTCGACGGCGAACCTAAGCAGGAGGCTGTGGATAACGCGGGCCCCGGTTGTGGGTGAGCGGCGGCTGAGGCCGGGGTTGAGCAGTGGCTGAGGCCGGGGGTGAGCAGCGGCTGAAAGCCAGGGGTGAGCAGCGGCTAAAGTCGGCCGCATGACCAAGAAGTGGGAATACGCGACCGTGCCGCTGCTCGTCCACGCCACGAAGCAGATTCTGGACACCTGGGGCGAGGACGGCTGGGAGCTCGTGCAGGTCGTGCCCGGACCGAACAACCCCGAGCAGCTGGTGGCCTACCTGAAGCGGGAGAAGACGGCGTGAGCGGGGCGGTCGAGGCGCGGCTCGCGGAGCTGGGGCTGACGCTGCCGGAGGTCGTGCCGCCGCTGGCCGCGTACCAGCCGGCCGTGCAGTCGGGCGTGTACGTGTACACCTCCGGTCAGCTGCCCATGGTCGACGGCAAGCTTCCGGTCACCGGCAAGGTGGGCGCGGAGGTCACGGCCGACGAGGCGAAGGCGCTGGCCCGCACGTGCGCGCTGAACGCGCTGGCGGCGGTGAAGTCCGTGGCCGGCGACCTGGACCGGATCGCGCGCGTGGTGAAGGTCGTGGGCTTCGTGGCGTCGGCCTCGGACTTCACGGGCCAGCCGGGCGTGATCAACGGCGCGAGCGAACTCCTGGGCGAGGTGCTCGGCGACAAGGGCGTGCACGCGCGCAGTGCCGTGGGCGTGGCGGTGCTCCCGCTGGACGCGCCGGTCGAGGTCGAGGTGCAGGTGGAGCTGACCGGGGCGTGATGCCTGCGGCGGCTGGGCGCGGGCGGATGTGTCGTGGTGGGCCGAAGTGAGAACGGCCCTTCGTGGTGTGGCCGGCTCGGAACAGCCCGTCGTGGTGGGCCGAGGTGAGAACGGCCCGTCGTGGCACGGGTGACTGGAACTCCCCAGGGGCGCGGGGAACTGCGCGACCGGCCACGACCCGCCCCGTGCCTGCCCGACGACACCGCTGGGCACCGCCATAGGTGCCCGCCCAGGTCCGGCGCCGTTGCCTCCGACCGGCC
>NZ_RSAJ01000367.1 GCF_003933965.1 Streptomyces sp. RP5T | reverse complement strand
CTCCTGGCGCAACCACAACCGGGTGCACCGCTGGGTCGGCGGGGCCATGGTCGGCGGCGCGTCCGTCAACGACCCCGTCTTCTGGCTGCACCACGCCTTCGTCGACCTGTGCTGGTACCGCTGGCAGCGGCGGCACAGCGGTGCCCGGTACCAGCCCGCGAGGCCGCCCGGCCCGGTCAGTGAGCAGTACGAGCGGGTCGTGGCCCGGCACGAGAAGCTGCCGCCGTGGGACGTGACGCCGGATCAGCTGGAGGACGTCAGCGGGATCTACCGGTACGCCTGAGACCCCGGACGGTCCCACGGAGACGGGACGGGACAGCGAAAAGCCCCGGCGCTCGAGGTGCCGGGGCTCTGTGCCGCGTACGGACGATCAGCCGCCGTAGCCGCCGTGTCCACCCGGGCCGGGGTTGCCCTTGTGGCTGTCGCTGACGTTGGCGCAGCTGTTGCCGAAGGCCGGGTTCAGCAGACCGATCACGTTGACGGTGTTGCCGCACACGTTGACCGGGATGTGGATCGGAACCTGGACGACGTTGCCGGACAGGACGCCGGGCGAGCCGACAGCGGCACCCTCGGCGCCCGCGTCCGCCAGGGCCAGGCCGGCGCCACCGATGACCACGGCACCGGTGCCGAGGGCGACACCAGCTGCCTTCGCGATGCGAGACATCACGTTCTCCTTCTGATCGGTAAGTGCGACGGCAGGACGCGCCCTCGCACTTCCCCTTCAACGCGGAGGCTCACTCCTGGTAACGGCGTTCACGCGGGGATCACCCTTTCCGAAGCGGCGGACCGGGTGCCGCCCGCCTCAGGGGAGCCGCCGTACGGGGGAGCCGGCCAGGTAGGCCTGGATGTTCTCGACGGCCTGGCCGTAGTACGTCGCGTAGTTGGCCTGCGAGACGTAGCCGAGGTGCGGGGTGGCGAGCAGGCGCGGCGCGGTGCGCATCGGGTGGTCGGCGGGGAGGGGCTCGGTGTCGAAGACGTCGACGCCCGCGCCCGCGATCCGGCCCTCGTGCAGGGCGGCGAGGAGGGCGTCCTGGTCGACGATCGCCGCGCGGGAGGTGTTGATCAGGTAGGCGGTGGGCTTGAGGAGGGCGAGTTCGGCGGGCCCGAGCAGGCCCCGGGTGCGGTCGCCGAGGGCGAGGTGGACGGAGACGAAGTCGCTGACGGCCAGCAGCTCCTCCTTGGACGCGGCGAGGCGCACGCCCACCTCCTCGGCCCGCTCCCGGGTGAGGTTCCGGCTCCAGGCGCTGACCTCCATGCCGAAGGCGAGTCCGACCTGTGCCACCCGCGCGCCGATCTTGCCGAGGCCGAGCAGTCCGAGCCGGCGGCCGTGCAGGTCGGCGCCGACGGTGGACTGCCAGGGGCCCCGGGTGCGCAGGGCGTTGCTCTCCTCGACGATCCCGCGGGCCAGGCCGAGCAGCAGCGCCCAGGTCAGCTCTACCGGCGGGGTCGAGGAGCTCGCCGTGCCGCAGACGGTGACCCCGTGCGCCTCGGCGGCCGCGTAGTCGATGACGGAGTTGCGCATGCCGGAGGCGATGAGCAGCTTCAGCCGGGGCAGCCGGGCGATCAGGGAGGCGGGGAAGGCTACGCGCTCGCGCAGGGTGACCACGATGTCGGCGTCGGCGAGAGCGGCGGCCAGGGCGTCCTCGTCGGCGAAGTGGGTGTCGTGGCAGACGACTTCCACCCGGTCCGCGAGCACCGACCAGTCGGCGGACCGGGTCGCCGCCCGCTGGAAGTCGTCGAGCACGGCACAGCGCAGACGCATGTCGGTCCTTCTCCCTCTGCGTGATCCGGGGCGATCCGGGGGTGATCCGTCGAGATGATCGACTCTACGCCGCGGCACTGACAGGGGGAGTTGCGCCCGCACCGCCCCCAGGCGCTTGGCCACAGGCCCCCGCGCGGGGCGGACATGAAAAGACCCTCTGCCCGATGCACGTGGTCAGAAGGTGTGTGCGCCCCCGGCAGGACTCGAACCTGCGGCCAAGCGCTTAGAAGGCGCCTGCTCTATCCACTGAGCTACGGGGGCCGGGTGTGGTGGCCTCTGTCTTGGGTGCCCGGGTGTGGGCCGTTCCGTGACGTTGCCGGGGACAAGGATAGGGCTCCCACGACCTTGTCCTGGTTGCTTCGCCTCCGTGGCTCGATGTGGAGGTTCAGTGAAGCGGTCCTGATAATCGCAGGCAGGTACGAATCGTGCATCGCTTTTGGCGCCTCGCGCACCGGGTGTTGTGCACTCGTTATGCCTGGACTGTGCCTGCGTCCCAGTCATCCCTTCCGCCCCTTGTGTCCGGTCGGCGCGCAGACATGTTCATATGCTTCAGAATTCCCTCAAAATTGGGCATTCTTCACATGTGGTGACCTTGGACGTACGGCCTCAGCTGCTCGACGCACTCTCCGCCCTGCGCGACCGTGTCGCCGCCGCACGCTTCCCGCTGCCCCTGGCGGGGGCCCCACGCGCGCGTGCCAACCGCGACGAACTGCTCGCCCAGCTCGACGACTATCTGGTGCCCCGGTTGAGGGATCCCGAAGCGCCGCTGCTGGCCGTGGTGGGCGGTTCCACCGGGGCCGGAAAGTCGACCCTCGTCAACTCCCTTGTGGGCCGCCGGGTGAGCGAGGCGGGCGTGCTGCGGCCGACCACGCGCACACCGGTGCTGGTCTGCCATCCGGAGGACCATCACTGGTTCAGCGGAATGCGCGTACTGCCCGACCTCACGCGCGTGTGGACGCCCCACCAGGAGGCCGGGGACGACCTCCTGCTGCCTGGCGAGAACCCCGCGCGCGTGCTGCGGGTCGAGACCGCCGACACCCTCCCGCCGGGCCTCGCGCTCCTGGACGCGCCCGACGTCGACTCCCTGGTCGCCGACAACCGCGTCCTGGCCGCCGAGCTGATCTGCGCCGCCGACATCTGGATCATGGTCACCACGGCCGCCCGCTACGCCGACGCCGTCCCCTGGCATCTCCTGCGCACCGCCAAGGAGTATGACGCCACCCTCGTGACCGTCCTGGACCGCGTACCTCACCAGGTGGTCTCCGAGGTCTCGCGGCAGTACGGTGCCCTGCTCACCAAGGCGGGCCTCGGGGACGTGCCCCGCTTCACGGTGCCGGAGCTGCCCGAGTCGGCCTGGGGCGGCGGACTGCTGCCCGCCACCGCCGTGGCATCGCTGCGCACCTGGCTCGTCCACCAGGCGCAGGACCCCGCGGCCCGGCAGCACACCCTCGCCCGTACGGCCCACGGCGTGCTGAACTCCCTCAAGTCCCGGATGCCCGAGCTGGCCAGTGCCGCCGCCGCGCAGTACGCGGCCGCGCTGCGGCTCACGGCGGCCGTCGAGGGGGCGTACGACAGCGAGTACGCGCGCGTGCGGGGGCGGCTCCAGGCCGGTGCCGTGCTCGCCGGGGACGCCCTCAAGCGCTGGCGGGCCTTCCCCCTCGACTGCACCGCCGCCGAGCTCCTGGACGCGCTGGTGGAGAGCCTGGGCGCCCTCCTGCTGTGCGCGGTCACCGCCGCCGACGAACGCGTCGACGAGGCCTGGCGGCGCGAACCGGCCGCGGCCGCACGGGAACTGACGGAGCGCGACCCGACCCTGGAGAGCGCCGAGCACCGGATCGGGATGGCCGTACGGCGCTGGCGGCGGGAGCTGGAGGAGTACGCCGAGGAGGAGATCCGCGACCTCGACCGCGGGGTCGCGCCCGACCCGGAGACGGTCGCCGCGCTCGTCGCCACCGCGCTGCTCGGCGGCCGCCGGGCACGGGTCGCCGGCGAAGGGCTCGCCCAGAGGATCGGCGCCCACGGAGCCCTGCGGCTGCGCGACCGGGGCGGGCGGCTGCTCGCCGAGCACCTGGACCGTGTCGTGCACGGTGAACGCGAGCGCCGGCTCGCCCCGCTCGACGCACTCGACGTACACCCCGAACCCCAGGCCGAACTCATCGCCGCGCTGTCCGTACTGCAGAAGGAGAGGTGACCGATGACCGCCGTCACGGATCAGGACCACACGGAGCGGGCGGGGGACGCCGAGCCGGAGAACGGGGAGGGACCGGCCGGGGAAGCCGGGCGGGACACGGCGGACCCGGAGCGGAAGGACGGGCACACACGCGTGGAGAGCGCCAAGGGCGGTGACGGGCGGACGGACGCCGGGCACGCGCGCGGGGAGAGCCGGGAAGGCGCCGGGGAGACGGACGACGCCGACTCCGGGGGTGCCTGGGACGACGGGCTCATCGCGCGCCGTGTCACCGCCGAGAGCGAGCAGGCCGCGGCCGTGGAGGTCCGCGGGCCCAACGCCCCGCCCGCCGCCCCGCTCAGCTACGACGGCCCCCTGCGCTCCCGTCTGGAGGCGCTGCGGGAACTGGTCGGGCTCTCGCGGGCCCGGCTCGACAGCCGCACGCTCGCCGAGGCCGGCCAGGTCCTGGACGAGGCGGCCGCCCGGCGCAGGCTCTCCGGGCAGCACACCGTCGTCGCCATCGCCGGCGCTACGGGCAGCGGCAAGTCGCAGCTGTTCAACGCGCTGGCCGGAGTGGCCATCTCGGAGACCGGCGTCCGCAGGCCCACCACGGCCGCCCCGATCGCGTGCAGTTGGAGCGACGGCTCGGCGAGCCTCATCGAACGGCTGGGCATCCCGCCCCGGTTGCGGCGGCGGCCGGTGCAGAGCGCCGAGGCGGAGGAGCAGTTGCGCGGGCTCGTCCTGGTGGACCTGCCCGACCACGACTCCGCCGCCGTCCAGCACCGCGAGCACGTGGACCGCATCCTGGCGCTCGTCGACGCCGTCATCTGGGTCGTCGACCCAGAGAAGTACGCCGACGCGATCCTGCACGAGCGCTATCTGCGGCCCATGGCGGGCCACGCGGAGGTCATGTTCGTCGTCCTCAACCAGATCGACCGGCTGCCCGGGGAGGCCACCGAGCAGGTCCTCGACGACCTGCGGCGGCTGCTGGACGAGGACGGCATCGCCCTCGGCGAGTACGGCGAACCGGGCGCGACCGTACTCGCGCTGTCGGGCCTCACCGGGGACGGCGTGGGTGAACTGCGCGAGGCGCTCGGCCAGTTCGTGGCGGAACGCGCGGCCCCCGCGCGGCGGATCGCCGCCGACGTGGACGCCGCCGCCTGGCGGCTGCGCCCCGTGTACGCGACGGGCCGGCGCACCGGGCTGAGCGAGGAGGCGCGCGACGACTTCGCCGCCCGGCTCGCGGACGCGGTCGGCGCCACCGCGGCGGGCGACGCGGCCGAACGCGCCTGGCTGCGCAACGCCAACCGCGCGTGCGGCACACCCTGGCTGCGGCTGTGGCGCTGGTACCAGGACCGGCGCGAACCTCCCACGGGACGACTGCCGTTGCGCGCCCAGCCCGACGAGGAGGCGACCGCGCGGCAGCGCGTCGAGCAGGCCGTACGGACACTCGCGGACCGGGCCTCGGCGGGACTGCCCGCGCCGTGGGCGCAGGCGGTGCGCGAGGCGGCCGTACGCGGCTCCCAGGGGCTGCCCGAGGCGCTGGACGAGCTGACGGCCCGGGCCGGGCTGCCACCGGGCCGCCCGCCGCGTCCGGGCTGGTGGCCGGTGGCCGTGCTGGCGCAGGCGTCCATGACGCTGCTTCAGATCGTCGGCGGGCTCTGGCTGGTGGGCCAGATCGTCGGGGTCATGGCGCCGAACCTGGGGG
Organism: Streptomyces sp. RP5T; assembly: GCF_003933965.1. Taxonomy (GTDB): domain Bacteria; phylum Actinomycetota; class Actinomycetes; order Streptomycetales; family Streptomycetaceae; genus Streptomyces. The sequence goes on along the minus strand of NZ_RSAJ01000367.1, from coordinate 2,763 downwards.
TCCCGGTGCTGCTGATGGTGGCGGGCATCGTCGGCGGCCCGCTCGTCGAGTGGAGCTGCCGGATGGCGGCACGGGGACCCGCGCGACGCTACGGCGTGGAGGCGGAACGGCGGCTGCGGGAGGCGGCCTCCGGGTGCGGGCGGGCCCGGGTGCTGGATCCGGTGGCGGCGGAGCTGCTGCGCTACCGGGAGGTCCGGGAGCAGTACGGCAAGGTCGTCGGGGTGGGGTGAAGGGCGGCCCGCGGACCCGTTCCCTCGTTCGGGTGGCGGAGTTTTCCACAGCCCGGGGACGGTCCACAGGGCCCAGCGGGCTCGGCCCGGCGGAGGCAGTCTGGCTTCGCGGCGATCGCGGTGACGCGGTCGGCCCGCGGACAGCAGCAGCCGTACGGGACGGGCCCGTACGCATGTCAGGGAGGGGCTCCAGCGATGAACGAGACCATGATCTGCGCGGTGGGCAACGTGGCGACCCAGCCGGTGTACCGGGAGCTGGCGACGGGCGCGTCGGTGCGGTTCCGGCTCGCGGCGACCGCGCGCTATCTGGACCGCGAGAAGAACGAATGGACGGACGGGCACACCAACTTCTTCACGGTGTGGGCCAACCGGCAGCTCGCCACCAACGTGGCGGGGTCGGTCAACGTGGGCGATCCCGTGGTCGTCCAGGGCCGGTTGAAGGTCCGTTCGGAGGTGCGCGAGGGGCAGCCGGCCTGGACCTCGGCCGACATCGACGCGGTGGCGATCGGCCATGACCTCGCGCGCGGCACCTCGGCCTTCCGGCGCACCCAGCGGCCGGAGAGCGCCGCCACGGGGGCGTCCGCGCCGGGCGAGCCCGTCTGGGAGACACCGGCGGACGAGACCGCGGACCGGCAGGAGCCCGTCGCCGTGACATGACGCGGGCCGAGGACGCGCCGGCGCCGACCGAAGTGCGGCTTATCGGCGCATGCGTTCCGGATGCTCCGGTCGACTTGTCGATAAGCCACGCGGTCGAAAGGTCCTGGCGATAACGATTCCGAGTCGGATCGATCTTCCGACCGCCTCCTCGGGAAGAGGGAGGCGGCCGCGTCCCTAGGATGCCGAACACAGCTCCCGGGGCTAGTGATTGTGCTGGTGGGACCGCCAGCCCGCTCGACAACGGGTCCTGCTCGAAGGGGAATTCCGTGTTTTCTGCGTTCTCTGCGCTGTCCGTGCGCGGACGGGCGGCGGCTCGCCTCGCGGCCGCCACGTTCGTCTCCGGCCTGCTCGCCGCCGGTGCGACGGTCGCCGTCGCCGGTACGGCGTCGGCGGACGAGGCGGCGCCGAACCAGAGAGGCGCGACCGCCACCATAGGGGGCCTGAAGACCTACGGTGACGCGGTGATACACGACGCGGGCGGCGATCTCCAGGTGCCCGCCGGGCTGTTCGAGATGTCCGTCGAGGGCGGCGGCACGCTCCAGACCTACTGCGTCGACCTCTACAACCCCACGCAGAAGGACGCCAAGTACCACGAGACGGACTGGAGCGGCACCTCACTGGGCGCCAACAAGGGGGCCGGCAAGATCCGTTGGATCCTGCAGAACTCCTATCCCCAGGTCAACGATCTCGCGGCGCTCGCCGCCAGGGCCGGTATCGCCTCGGGCCTGACCGAGCAGGACGCGGCGGCCGGCACCCAGGTGGCGATCTGGCGCTACTCGGACCACGCGGACGTCGACGCCGCCGACCCGCAGGCAGAGAAGCTCGCGGACTACCTGGAGAAGAGCGCCCGGGACCTCGCGGAGCCCGCGGTGTCCCTGACGCTCGACCCGCCCGCGGTCTCCGGCCGCCCCGGCGAGCTGCTCGGTCCGGTCACCGTGCACACCAACGCGGCCGGCGCCACGGTCACCCCGCCGGCGGACGCGGCCACCAGCGGACTGCGGATCGTCGGCAAGGACCGCAGGCCGGTCACCTCGGTGAGCAACGGCGGCGAACTCTATTTCGAGGTCCCCGAGGACGCGGAGGCAGGCTCGGCGGACCTCACCGCGCAGGCCTCGACCACCGTGCCGGTCGGCCGGGCGTTCGCCTCCGAGAGCCGGAGCCAGACCCAGATCCTCGCCGGCTCCAGCGAGTCGACGGTCTCGGCGGCGGCGAGCGCGACCTGGGCGAAGGAGGGTGCCGTACCGGCCCTGTCCGCGACGCGGAACTGCACCGAGGGCGGCTTGGACATCAAGGCGGTCAACCGGGGCGACGAGGAGTTCGCGTTCGAGCTGATGGGCACGGAGTACGCCATCGCGGCGGGCGAGTCCCGCACGGTGACGGTCCCGCTCCAGGAGGACCAGGCGTACGACTTCACGATCACCGGCGCCGACGGTCTCGCCGAGCGCTTCACGGGGGTCCTCGACTGCCGCACCCGCAGCAGCGAGATGGGCGCCACGACCCAGACCCTCAGCGAGCCCAGTCCCGCCACGGTGGCCGTCCCCACCACCGACGTCAACCTCGCCGAGACCGGCAGCTCCGCGGCCACCCCGCTGATCGCCGGGACCGCCATCGCGCTGGTCGTGATCGGGGGCGCGGCCCTGGTACTCACCGGCAGGAAGCAGAACCGGGCGCAGGACTGACCGGGGCGCGCCGGGACGCCCAGAGCGCGGGACGGGCAAAGGGCGGGACGGGCAGAATGCCGTCATGACCAAGCCATCCCCGTCACCGGCGCGTCACCCCTCCTCGGGCTCGGTGCTGTCCCTGTGGTCGCAGGACTCGGTGCTGTCCATCGGCTCGGTGGGCTCGGTGCTGTCCATCGGTTCCGTGGGTTCGGCCC
>NZ_RSAJ01000366.1 GCF_003933965.1 Streptomyces sp. RP5T | reverse complement strand
TGGTCGACCTCTTCGGCGCTGCGGCCGATCATCGTGCGGCGGGCGTGCGCCGCTTCGGCCGGGGGGCCGGTGGGTTCCGTGAAGTCCTCGACGAGGGGGGTGGGGGCGGGGGCGGAGGGCTCGCCGGGGGGTTCCTCGGTCTCCTCAGTCTCCTCGGCCGACTCTTCGGCCTCCTCCGGGACCTCCGCGGACTTCTCGCGGGCCTCGGGGGTCGCTCCGGCCTCCGGCGTGTCGGCGGGGGCCTCGGCCGACTCGGAGGTCTCCGCCGTACCGGCCTGCTCCTCCTCCGCCTCCGTGCCGGTCTCCGTCTCGCCCAGTGCCTCCGCGAAACGGTTCAGCAGGCGTACGACCGCATGGCCCACCGCGTCCTGGGGGAACTCCGTGACCCGGCCGTCCGCCGAGGCCGTGCCGTCGAAGGCCAGCGTCGTGCCGCCGTCGGTGTCGCGCAGGCGGATCGTGAGGGCGAGCTTGACCGCACCGGTCCCGCGGGTCTCGCCGCCCTCGCCCTCGACCGCGTAGGAACCGTCGTCCCGGGCGGTGACACGGACCGCGCCCCGGTAGGTGACGGAGTGGCTGCCGACCCGCACCTTCAGGCGCCCGGCGACGGGGTCCGCACCGGCGTCCTGCTGGAGCCCGGGGACCGCCCGGGCCACCCTGACGGGATCGCCCAGGGCCTCGCGCAGCCGCTCGACCGGAACCGGAACGAACACCTCATGCTCCATGGTTGCCGAGCCTACCCAGGGGCGACGGTCATGCACCCCGCTTGGTGCAAAGTGACAACGCTCCACCCCTCCGGGGCGCGGATCAGTAGCGCGGATGCACCAACGTGGACGCCGCGAGCCCCCCGACCCGGGTTGCCTGTGCGGCCTTGCGCGCCGCGCGCAGGGACTGCGCCGTCAGGGTCGTCGGCCGGGGCTCCCGGGGGTCCAGGGCCAGTGCCGGGCGCGGTCCCCGGGACGCCAGCACGAAGCCCCAGTCGCGGGGCGCCCGGGACGCCCGGGCCGGGCGGTCGGGGCCCGCGGTGCCGGAGTCACGGCAGCCGACGCGGTAGGGCGTGGTGCGCAGGCCCGCCGCGCGCAGGGTCGCCTCCACCGTCCAGAAGACCCGGGGGCGGGAGGAGACCGGCCCCGCGTGCACGACGAGCCGGCCGCCGGGGGCCAGGACGCGGCCGACGAGGCCGTAGAACTCCTCGGAGTACAGCTTGGTGCTCGCGGTGACACCGGGCTCGGGCAGGTCGGCGATCACCACGTCGTACGAGGGCACGGGAGCCGATGTCCGCAGGCCGCGGAAGGCGTCCGCCGTGCTGACGTGGAGACGGGGGTCGCCGTAGACGTGGCCGTTGAGCCGGGAGAGCGCCGGGTCGCGGCGGGCCAGGTCGACCACCGCGGGGTCGAGCGCCACGAGGTCCACCCGCCGCACCCCGGGGAACCGGAGCACCTCGCGGGCGGCGAGGCCGTCTCCGCCGCCGAGGACGAGCACGCGCGCGCGGGGACCGTTCATCGCGGGGTGCACGAGGGCCTCGTGGTAGCGGTCCTGGTCGCGGCCGCTGACCCTGAGGCGCCCGTCGACGTAGAGGTCCAGGGGGCGGCCGTGGGTGCCGCCGGTGAGGGCGATCTCGCGGGCGCCGGTCTGCACGGCGACGCGCACGTCCTTGCCGTAGACCGCCTCGCGGGCGGCCCGCTCGAAGTCGTCGGCGAGGACGGTGGCGGTGGCGAGGACGCCGAGCACAGCCAGGTTGGCGGCCGGTAGCAGCCAGCGGGCCCGGCGGGTCAGGTCGCCGCGGAACAGGCCTAGGACCAGGGTGCCGCCCGCGACCGCGTTGACCGCCCCGGTGAGCAGGGCGCCGGTCAGCTGGCCCAGCAGCGGCAGCAGGAGGAAGGGGAAGGCCAGGCCGCCGACCAGGGCGCCGACGTAGTCCGCCGCGAACAGGTCGGCCACCGCGCCGCCCGCGTCCTGGCGGCGGATGCGCTGGATGAGCTCCATCAGCAGGGGGACCTCGGCGCCGATGAGCAGACCGATGGCGAGCGACAGGGCGACCAGGAGCCAGCGCGGACCGCTCGCCCACAGTCCGCCCCAGTCACCGGTCCACGCGAACGCGGCGTACAGCGCCATCGCGCTGCACCCGCCGACCAGGGCGAGCAGCGCCTCCAGGGCGCCGAAGGCCGCCGCCGCGTGCCGGCGCAGCCGCTTGGCGGCCAGCGAGCCGATACCCATCGCGAAGACCATGACGGACAGCACCACGGAGGCCTGGGTGACCGAGTCGCCGGTCAAGTACGAGGCTAGGGCGACCAGTTCGAGCTCGTACACCAGTCCGCAGGCCGCGCAGACGAAGACGCAGACCAGGACGAGGAAGCGGCCGGTCGCGGGGCGGACCGGGAGCCGCGCGGGCCCGGCCCAGGGCGGCGGAGCGCCGGGCGGGGCGGGGGCGTGCGACTCGATCACGGTGCGACGTTACGTCACGGCCCCGGCACGCTTCGTCACCCACACGTGTGGAACTGGGGTGACCCGGGCGGACGCGTGTTTGCGTGGCTCAACCCGCGGTCCCCACCGGGACCGTGACTCAACCCGCGGTCCCCACCGGGACCCTGACGCCGACGCGGGTCCGTGTGGCCACCAACTGCCCGTCCTGCGGGTACGCGTGCCAGGTCCGCCAGTGCACCTGGCCCTCGTGGCGCTGGGCCAGCAGCGCCGTGAACGCGTGCGGGCTGCCGGGGAAGACCCCGGCGAGTCCGTGCGGATGGTCGGACACCAGCGCGAGCAACTCCTGTGCGCGGCCCGCGAACTGACCGGGTGACAGTGCCTCGACGCGCGCGGCGAACTCGTACTCCCAGTCCCCCACCCGCTTGGCCACGCCCAGCGGCAGCGGGGTGCTGCTGCCGGGGATGCACGCCACCGTCTCCGAACAGGTGCCCCGGTCCTCCTCCAGGAGCACTTGGTGGGATGCGCCGAGGAGTCTCAACTGAAGCTTCGCCCGGCCGATTTCGAGGTCGAGCTCGGCGAGGGCGGGCAGCGGTTCACGCCCCAGGGCCCACGCGAGGTCGGCCGCGCGCGTGTCGGTGTACGAGGTGTTCAGGGTCGTGAGCATGGATCGGCTCCGCAAGCACGCAAGGAAAGGGTGGTGTGAGGTTCCGGCGCACCCGGGCGACTGTGGGGGGATCGGCCCGGTCAGCCCAGTCGGGAGGTCAGGACGTGTCCGCAGGACGTCCGAGGGGCTGCGTTGGTGAGTTAGAGGGAATCATGAACATAGATGCCCTCACAGCGTTTTTACCCAACTTCGTGGGGTTTCCATCCCTGCGTGGGCTCCCCAGCTCACCAGTTCAACCGTGGCGCACACCCCGGCGGGCGGAGCATGCGCCGGAGCACCGGAGCACCGGAGTGAAAAAGCGACAAGCGGGGGCGCGCGACCCGACCCAGGTCAGGACCGCACGCCCCCGCGTTCCCCGCTCCGGACGCGGTTCCCCCCGGTGAAGCTCAGCTGCCCCGTGTCAGCTGCCTCCCCCGCATCCGCCTCCGCCGCCGCAGGACGACCCGCCACCACAGGACGACCCACCACCGCAGGAGTGCCCACCGCCACAGGAGTGCCCGCCCGAGTGACCTCCGGAGTGCCCACCCGAATGGCCGCCGGAGTCGCCGCTCGAGGAACCACTGGACGAACCGCTCGACGAACCGCACGTCGAACCGGCACCGGCGGCGCCGCCGGCCCACCAGCTGTCCCCGTGCCCCCGGTACTGGCCGGCGCGGGCCGGCTTGCCCAGGCCCACACGCCGCTTCCTGTTCGCGGCCGACACGAGGGCTGCGACGAACAGGACCATGAACACCATCAGGATGACGCCGATGACCATGGCTCACCCTCCTTCCCTCGCCCCCCCGTGGCGGCCCCCCGTGGGCGCCTCGCCGGTAGCGTGAGCTGGAGATGCCCTTCCGCGTCACGGGCCAAAGCAGAGTTGAGGAACTTCAGAGGCTTCTCTCCGGCGAACGGCCCCTGACCTGCACATAAGGGCAGTTCAGGGGCCGTTCGCGGGTCATTGGGCCGTCTGCGGGCCGTGACCTTGCTGTGGGCATCATGGCTACGGAGGCCCCGGCTGGGCGGACCGGCCGGGGCTGCATTCCGTCACCTCGCGGCATCACTTGGTGCCGCGGGTGCGGGAAGGACGTCAGTGGTGGTGACCACCGCCGTGGTGGCCACCGCCGTGGTGGTGACCACCGTCGCGGCGGTGCCCCCAGGAGGCGTCGTCGATGAAGCGACCGTGGTCGTTGCGCAGGGTGGCGGTGTCGGAGAAGTTGTCCCACACGTAGTTGTGGCGGTCCATGTAGAGGTCGCTGTCGGTGTCGCGGCCCTCGCCGGTGTGGATGCGGACCGTGGCGCGGCCCTCCAGGCGGTAGTGGTCGAAGGTGTAGGTGCGGCCGTCCTCGTTCTTCAGGGTCCAGCCGTCGAGGTTGACCGTGCGGCGGGTGGTGTTGGTGAGTTCCACCCACTCCTTGTTCAGTGAGCGGCGCGAGCGGTCCTCAGGGCCGGGCGAGTCGTACTGAACCGCGCTGATCTCCACCTTCGCCCGGTCGGGCCGGGCGTGGTCGGCGGCCGAAGCCGGCAGCGCCACCGCCCCGACGATCGCGGCGGCCGCGAGCGCGGCAGCGGAGAAACGACGGGCGGTCACCGTGGAAGAAGACACAAAGCCCCCAAGGCTGTACGAGCACCCTTGCGTCCCTGGCCAAGACGGGCCGTGCGGGACGGGCTGGTGCGGTGTGCGGGTGGCGGCCGGTCGGCCGCACACCCACACCATGGCCAACCCGTGCAGATGGTGAACGCGATACGCGCGCTCCGTTACCGTTCGCCCACATTGCCGTAACTGTCAGCTGTAACGTCCATCCATGCACCGTATGCACCAGGTTGACGCTCTCACTGACCGCCATCCCGTGCGGGCACTGATCACCGAGCCCTGACCGCCACGCCGCGCCACCCCGGCCCATCCGAGTGGCTCACCCGAAAGTGCGTCACAGAACGCGGAGCACGGCGCGCGCGGGAAGGGCACCCCCCGGCGGACCACGCGGACGCACTGCGGCGCGGGCGCCGGGCGTGAGCGCGGCGACGGCGTCGAACAGCATCCGCTCTGTGGCGTCACCCCAGGTGCCGAACCCCGGACGTGAGTTGAGGAACGCGAGAGCTTGGGCGCAGGATGACCGGCATGACCTCCAGTGCGCGCCCGCTGCTCAACCGCCGTCTCGCCGAGTTCGGGACGACGATCTTCGCCGAGATGTCCGCCCTGGCGCTGCGGACCGGTTCGATCAACCTGGGGCAGGGCTTCCCCGACACGGACGGCCCCGAGGAGGTCAGGGAGGCCGCGGTGCGGGCGCTGCGCGACGGGCGCGGCAACCAGTACCCGCCGGGTCCGGGCGTCCCGGAGCTGCGCACGGCGGTCGCCGCGCACCAGGAGCGCCGCTACGGCCTGGCCCACGACCCCGACACCGAGGTCCTGGTGACCGCCGGTGCCACGGAGGCCATCGCCGCCGCCCTGCTCGCGCTGGTGGAGCCGGGGGACGAGGTCGTCGCGTTCGAGCCGTACTACGACTCCTACGCGGCCTGCATCGCGATGGCCGGCGGCACCCGGGTCCCGGTCACCCTGCGCCCGCACGAGAACAGCTTCCGTCTCGACCTGGACGAACTGCGCGCCGCGGTCACCGACAGGACCCGCCTCCTGCTCATCAACACCCCGCACAACCCCACCGGCACGGTCCTCACCCGCGAGGAGCTGACGGCGATCGCCGAGCTGGCCGTGGAACGGGACCTGCTGGTGGTCACGGACGAGGTCTACGAACACCTGGTCTTCGACAGCGCCGAGCACCTCCCCCTCGCGACCTTCCCCGGCATGCGGGAGCGCACGGTCACGATCGGCTCGGCCGGCAAGACCTTCTCCTTCACGGGCTGGAAGGTCGGCTGGGTGACGGCGGCCCCGGAGCTGGTCACGGCGGTGCGCTCGGCCAAGCAGTACCTGACGTACGTGTCCTCCGGGCCCTTCCAGTACGCCGTCGCCGAGGCGCTGGCCCTCCCGGACAGCTACTTCGCCGCCTTCCGCGAGGACATGCTGGCCAAGCGGGACCTTCTGTCGGCAGGTCTCGCGACGGCGGGCTTCAAGGTGTTCAGGCCCGCCGGCACCTACTTCGTCACCACCGACATCCGCCCCCTCGGCGAGAGCGACGGCTTCGCCTTCTGCCGCGCCCTGCCCGAACGCGCGGGCGTCGTCGCCATCCCGAACGCCGTCTTCTACGACCACCGCGAGGCCGGCGCCCCGTTCGTACGGTTCGCGTTCTGCAAACGCACCGAGGTACTGGCGGACGCGGCAGAACGGCTGCGGAAGGCATTCGCACGCTGACCACCGGCTGACTGCCGTCACGCGAGGCCGGCCCTCTCCGGCCTCCGCCTCGAATCATGTCGGCCCAGCCGGTCACGCCGTGTCTGCTGTCGGCCTCGCTCGCGAACCGCCTGGAGGGGCGAACGAGACGGATCCGGCCGGCCAGGGGACTGCTGGTCGCGGCCGCGAACGCATCCCCGATGCGGTGAACCATCCACCCGCGGGTTCGCGAACCCTCCGCCACCGTCGCCCTGGGCCAGCACTTGACGGTCACGTCCTGCTGCGCCGATGCCGTCCGCGCCGCGGCGGGCGCAGGCGCGTCGCGGACGTCCCTTCGGCGGAGCTCCCCTCACTCCGGTCGGCCTGGCACCTGCATCGTCTGCGGTGCAGGTGCCAGGTCCGCTCCGCCTTCTGGATCGGTGCTGGACATCATGACCGGATGCCAGGAGTGTTCAGGTGTCGTAGACGGTGGAGCGATGCCCGACGTGCACGACCCACACCACCAGCTCGCCGTTGTCGATTGTGTAGATCACGCGGTAGTCGCCCACCCGCAGGCGGCGCCGGTCGGGCTGGGAGACGAGGGCCGTGGTGTTGAATCCCGTCGGGTCGCTCTCCAGCTCAGTCAGCTTGGCCAGAATGCGGAGGGCCATGTCTCGCGGGACCTTGCGGAGTTCGGCCTGAGCCTCGGCTCGGAAGACGGTGCGGTACTCACTCACTGCGCGCCAGCGTCTCCCTCATGATGTCCTCGATCGGGATGCCGGGTGTCGGGTTGGCCATGCGCTCGTCGATGATCCGGTTGATCTCGCGCTCTTCCCACTCCTGGTATTTGCGCAGCACCTCGATGGACACCACGGCGGCGACCTGCTTGCCGCGCCGGGTGATCACGGTAGGCACGTCGTCCCGGTCGGCTCGCTCCACGACCTCGGCCAGGTGTGCCCGGACATCGCGGATGGACTCTATGGGCATTGGCTGCGTCATGCACCCAAGAGTACCGAGTGTCCCATGTGTACACAACGGCTCACTGTCGCACGCTCGTGCAGCCCTGTGGTCCGCACACGAATGAGTGCGTGAACGAGGAGTGGCCTGGGTGACGGCGGCCCCGGAGCTGGTCACGGCGGTGCGCTCGGCCAAGCAGTACCTGACGTACGTGTCCTCCGGGCCCTTCCAGTACGCCGTCGCCGAGGCGCTGGCCCTCCCGGACAGCTACTTCGCCGCCTTCCGCGAGGACATGCTGGCCAAGCGGGACCTTCTGTCGGCAGGTCTCGCGACGGCGGGCTTCAAGGTGTTCAGGCCCGCCGGCACCTACTTCGTCACCACCGACATCCGCCCCCTCGGCGAGACCGACGGCTTCGCCTTCTGCCGCGCCCTGCCCGAACGCGCGGACGTCGTCGCCATCCCCAACGCGGTCTTCCACGACCACAAGGAGGCCGGAGCACCGTATGTCCGGTTCGCCTTCTGCACACGCACCGAGGTGCTGGCGGACGCGGCGGAACGGCTCCGCAAGGTGTTCGCGCACTGATGTGTACACACAGGCTCACCGTCGCGCGGGGTGCAGCCCTGAGGTGAACCGCTCACCCGGTCGTCGGATCAGCCCGCCACGGGGAGTCGGTCCCTCGCGGCCCGGCAGTCACGGCAGTGGGGGGAGCCCGCGGAGCGGAAGCCCCGGTCGCAGCCGTCGCAGTTGCGCATGGCGAGGATCTCCGGCCGTGCCGGGGGGCCGGTCTGCCCGGTCGCCGGTGCGGTCAGGGGAGTCTCCTTGAGCCGGTGGGCGAGGATGCCGATCGGGCGGGTCAGGAGGCGGTCGGGAAGTCCCGCGGTGAGATGGTCGGCGATCTGGGTGGGCAGCAGGCCCGTCGCGAGCCATCGGGTGACGGCGGGGGCGAGGCGGGCGGCCTCCCGTTCGGACAGCACGAGGCGGGGGTCGACCCGGCGCAGACCGGCGAGCACGGCGATGGCCCGGGGGGCCGCACCGGCGAGGGGCGCCAGTGGCGCGGACTCGGCCTGGCCCGCGGGTGCCTGCACCGCTTCTCGTCCCGGCACGGAGGCGGGCAGCGCGGCGACGGGTGTGC
>NZ_RSAJ01000365.1 GCF_003933965.1 Streptomyces sp. RP5T | reverse complement strand
GCCTGGTGGGGATGAGGGAGCGGGTGCGGCTCGTGGGCGGCAGTCTGCGTGCCGGTCCGCTGGCCGGGGGCGGCTACGAGGTGGCGGCACGGCTGCCGGTGGAGCGGGTGTCATGACACTGCGGGTGGTGGTGGCCGACGACCAGGCCCTGGTGCGTACCGGGTTCCGCATGATCATCGATGCCCGGGACGACCTGGAGGTGGTCGGTGAGGCCCCCGACGGCCTGGAGGCGGTGCGGCTGACGCGGGAACTGGCGCCCGACGTGGTGCTGATGGACGTACGCATGCCCGTCGTGGACGGTATCGAGGCGACCCGGCGGATCGCGGAGTCGGGCGGTGACGCCCGGGTGCTGGTGCTGACCACGTGGGACGTGGACGCGCATGTGGTCGCCGCTCTGCGGGCCGGGGCGAGCGGCTTCCTGCTGAAGGACATCCGTCCGGCCGAGCTCGTCGAGGCGATCCGGGTCACCGCGCGCGGCGACGCGCTGCTGGCGCCGGCCGTGCTCGGCCGCGTCCTCGACCGGTTCCTGCGCACCACGCCCGACCCGGCGCCGCCGCCCTCGCTGGCGGCCCTCTCCGGCCGTGAGCGGGAAGTGCTCACCCTGATCGGACAGGCGTTGTCCAACGCGGAGATCGCCGGTCGCCTCGGTCTGTCGGAGGCGACCGTCAAGAACCACGTCACCGCGGTGCTGCGCAAGCTCGGTCTGCGCGACCGCGTCCAGGCCGTCGTCGCCGCCTACGACCACGGCCTCGTGCGCCCGCGCCGCCCCTGACGGCGCCCTCCTCCTCAAGGAGGAGACCGGCCGGAGATCCTCCTGTGTTCCCAGTGCGGGGCCCTGCGCGCGGCCGATCCGGAGCCGAGGCGCGCGGCCCTACCGTCGAGGTGTGATCGACGACCTGGCCTGCCTCATGTATCTGCTCGCCCACGACGCAGCGGCGGAAGGCCCCTACGACCGTTCCCGCGCCGGACTGCTGGTCCGGGCCGCCGCCCTGGCCGACCTCGCGTCACGCGGCCGGCTCACGGAGGCGGACGGCGAGGTCACCGTGTCCGGCACGGAACCGACCGGCGATCCCGTCCTGGACGGTGTGCTGCGCGACGCCGCGGGCGGGCACGGCTGGAAGCACCTGGTGCGCCGCCACCGCGAGCGGACCCTGGCCGCGGTGGAGGACCGGCTCGCCGCGGCGGGACTCCTCACCGTGCGGGCGCCGCGCACCCGCTTCGGCACCCGACGGGTGACCGTGCGGGATTCCGCCGTGCCCGCCTCGCTGCACGCGCGCGTGTCCGGGGCGCTGCACGGGGACACCCCCGTGCGGGAGCTCCCGGCGGCCGACGCCTTCCTGCTGGCGCTGGCCGCTGCCGGCGGCGTCCGCTCGGTCGTGTCACGGCGGGACCGGAAGACCCACCGGGCTCGTATCGACGCCTGCACGGGGACCCTCGGCGCCCTCGCGCCCGGCCTGGAGAACGCTGTACGCGCCCTGCCGACGACCATGATCGCCGCACAGGGCGGCATGGGCGGCGGCTGACCGAACGGGGAGAAGATGACCGCACACCACGTCCTGACGACCCTGCTGGGCTGTGCCCTGACCGCCACGCTCACGACAGCCGTCCCGGCCTCGGCCCCACCCTCGACGACCGTGCACACCCGCGACGGGATCGTGCGCGGGGCCGTCCACGACGGCTACCGCACCTACGAAGGCATCCCCTACGCGGCACCGCCGGTCGGCCGGCTGCGCTGGGCCCCGCCCCGCCGGCCGGCTCCCTCGTCCAGGGTACGGGACGCGACCCGGCCCGCGAGCGCCTGCCCGCAGCAGGCCGGCGAGGTGCCCGGGGGCAGCACCGACGAGGACTGTCTCCACCTCGGCGTCACGACGCCCGACGGCGCCCGGCCGGCCCGCCCCCGGCCGGTGGTCGTGTGGCTGCACGGCGGCGGCCTCACCACCGGCGCGGGCAGCTCGTACGACGCCCACCGCATGGCCACGCGCGGTGACGTCGTGGTCGTCACCGTCGACTACCGCCTCGGCGCCCTGGGTTTCCTCGCGCACGACGGCCTTCCGGGCTCCGGCACCTTCGGCCTGGCCGACCAGCAGGCGGCACTGCGCTGGGTCCGCTCGGAGATCGGTGCCTTCGGCGGCGACGCCCGCAACGTGACGCTGGCCGGCGAGTCGGCGGGCGGCTACAGCGTCTGCGCCCAGCTCGCCTCACCCGCCGCCGCGGGGCTCTTCGACCGGGCGATCATCCAGAGCGGTCCGTGCACCGGTCGCCCGGACCGGTCGTTCGCCCCGTCCTCCGTGCCCCTGCCCACGGCACGGGCCGCGGGCGCCCGCCTCGCCGCGGAGGTCGGCTGCGGCTCCGCCCGCGACGTCCTGTCGTGTCTGCGGCACGTGCGCGTGCCCCGGCTGCTCGCGGCCCAGGCCGTCGACCAACAGCCCGCCCACACGACCCCGTTGCTGCCCGCCGACCCCGCGGCGGCGATCGCCGGCGGCCGCTTCCACCACGTCCCCGTCCTGATCGGCGACAACCGCGACGAGGGCAACGGCTGGGCAGCAGGGATCGTCCAGGCCGGCCACCCCGTGAACCCCGACACCTGGCCCGACGTCGTGAGCGCCTTCTTCCCCTCCCCTGGCCAGGCGAGGGCGATCGTCCGCGAGTACCCGGTGCACCGCAGCGGCGGGGGCCCGGTGTTCGGCGCGGTCATCGGCGACGGCGACTTCGCCTGCCCGACGGCGGCCACCGGCGACCTGCTCGCCGCCCACGTGCCCGTGTGGCGGTACGAGTTCGCCGACGAGCACGCTCCGCCGCTCACCCCGGGCACCCCGCCGTTCCCGCTCGGCGCTTCGCACGCGAGCGAGCTGCCGTACCTCTTCGATCTGGGCGGCCTGCCCCGCGACCTGACCGCGGCACAGCGCAGGCTCGCCGACACCATGATCGGCTACTGGACCCGCTTCGCCCGGACCGGCGACCCGGGCGGTCCGTCGTCACCCCGCTGGCCCCGGCGGACGGTGCTGTCGCTGGCACCGGACCACGTCGTCCCGACCCGCACGGAGCGGCTGCGCCATCACTGCGGGTTCTGGGACACGCTCAGCGGCTGAGCCACTTGACCTCGTACGCCCGCATGTCGAACCGTTTCCCGTCGATCTTCGCGCTGATCCCCCGGTCGAGGATGTTGACCACCAGGATCGTCCGGTCGGTGGCGAGGACGCGGACGTTGGGCACGTCGTCCGCGGCGACGGACACGGTCGTGTAGGCGGTGCCCGGCGGGAAGGACCGGCCGAACCGGCTGACGAGGTCGAACATCGGCAGCTTCCGGCCGCCGCCGCTGCCGGCGGTCGGCGTCCAGAGGCAGCCCGCGCAGTCCGTGCCCTTCGCGTTCTCCGGGTTCCAGTAGAACGCGGACGTGGTGCCGCCCCTGGCCAGCGCGATCATTCCGGCGGCCTGCACGGCGACCCGGCGGTTCTCGGCCCAGCCCTCGCGTTCGTCCCGGCTGTCGGCGGGTTCGACGTAGTACTCGGCCCACCACAGCGGCAGGTTGCCGGTCCGCTGCCGGACCCACCGGCTCACGGCGGTGAACTTGTCGGTGGCCGCGAACTCGTCGGGCAGCAGCTCGTCGTCGTTGGTGTAGCTGGAGCCGTCCACGACGACGAAGTCGGCGCCGGCCTTGTTCCTGTTCCAGTAGTCGAAGGCGTCGAGGACCCGCTGGTCCATCGCGCCCCAGGCGCCCTTGAAGGTCGCGGAGGCGTCCGCGGAGCGTGCGTCGACGCTGTCCATGACGAGATACGGGCCGCCCACCATGATCCCGGGGTCGACCTTCTTCAGCGCCCGGTAGACCAGGTTGTAGAGCCGGGTGTACCCCTCGTGGTCCCAGCGGGCCTTCGCCTCGTTCCAGAAGCCCTTGAACTCGTTCCAGACGATGAAGTGGCGTACGTCCGGGTAGCGTTTGGCGACGGTCGCGGCGAGGGCGGCGTAATCCTCGAAGTGCGCGGGGTCCGGCGCCGTCTCCAGCGCCGCCTTGCTCCAGTCGGTGTTGCCGACGCCCGCCTCGCCGCCCTTCATCCAGTCCGGCGCGCAGCACAGGGTGATGACCGGGGTGGAGCCGGAGGCGCGCATGAAGTCGACGCGCCGGTCCAGGTCCTCGAAGTCGTAACGCCCCGGCACCGGCTCGGGGTTGTCGGCGCCCCAGCCCATGATGTGCTGGTTCTGCGGGAGTCCGCCCGCGTCCTCGATCCGCTGCCGGACCCGGTCGGTGGCCGCGGAGTCGCCCTCGTCGGCGCTGTCCTGGGTGTGGGTGAAGCCCCAGCCGACCTCCGCGGTGTCCGCGTCCGGCGTGGTCGTCGGAGTGCCGTGGACCCGGTCGCCGTTGCGTGAGGTGCCGTCGGTGCCCGCGCCGCTGCCCGGAAGGGTGTTGAGGAGGGTCACGACCAGGGCCAGAGCGGTCACGGTCACACCGAGCAGAGCGGTGAGCCGCCACCGCCATGCCCCCGAACCCCACCCATGACGTCCCATCGGGGGCAACGGTATCCGCGAACACGCCGGTGCGGGCAGATGCCGGAGACGCACAGCTCTGTAACAGGACGTAGAGGACAGAGCGGAAGCACCGGACAGGCGCGACACGACCGGCACACCACGGAAACCGGGTGCGTACGGGGGGTCCGTGCCGGATCATGGGCGGCATGTCTGCGAACCCACACGACGCGCTGCCGATCCGGCTCAACGTCGACGACAGCGACTCGCCGTCCGACGTCGTCGACGCGCTGTTCCTCGGCCGCTTCGCGACGGGCGAGCAGCCGTACTCCCACGCGGCCAACATCGACCGGGTGCGTTCCGGGGCCACGCTCCTGCCGGCGGGCGCCCGGGTGCTGCGCGTCGCCCGCGACGACGACCGCAGCGCGACCCTCGCCGAGGGCGACGGCTGGACCGTGCTGATCTCCCGCTGGAACCGGGGCGCGGACGTCACCGTCACGGCCACCGACGCCGAGCTGGCCAAGAAGGTCCTCGCCCAGGCCACCGACGGCGCGGCGGACGAACCCGAGCCGCAGCCGGAGAACGTCACGATGGGGTTCTGGTACGTCTCCCCCAGGCGCGGCCCGCACCGCACGACCCGGCAGATCTCCGCGGGCACCTGGGACGAGGTGCGGGAGAACTACACGGCACCGGTCGCGGACGCGATGGACCGCCTGATGAAGACGACCCCGCAGGACATCGCCGGCCGTCTGCTCCTGCTCCACGGCCCGCCGGGCACCGGCAAGACCTCCGCCCTGCGCACGCTGGCCCGCTCGTGGCGGGACTGGTGCCAGGTCGACTGCGTCCTCGACCCGGAGCGGCTGTTCAGCGACGTCGGCTATCTGATGGACATCGCGATCGGCGAGGAGGACGCGACGGGCAAGGGCCGCTGGCGGCTCCTGCTCCTTGAGGACTGCGACGAGCTGATCCGCGGCGAGGCGAAGCACACGGCGGGCCAGGCCCTGTCCCGGCTGCTGAACCTGACCGACGGCCTGCTGGGCCAGGGCCGCAACGTCCTGGTCGGTGTCACGACCAACGAGGACCTGGAGCGCCTGCACCCCGCCGTGGTCCGTCCCGGCCGCTGCCTGGCCCGTATCGAGGTGGGCCCGCTGACCCGCCGGGAGGCGGTGGGCTGGCTCGGCACCGAGGAGGGCGTGGGCCGCGAGGGGGCGACCCTGGCGGAGCTGTACGCGCTGCGCCGGGGGACGTCACCGACGGCGGTGCCGGAGCCGCGGCCCGGGGCCGACGCGGGGCTGTACCTGTAGTGCTTTGATGGGTGTATGACCCTGTTCGTCGGCACGTCGGGGTGGCAGTACAAGGACTGGCGGGGCGTCCTCTATCCCGACGGTGTCCCCGTGCGGCGCTGGCTGGAGGAGTACGCGGGGCACTTCCCGACGGTCGAGATCAACAACGCGTTCTACCGGCTGCCGTCCCGGGAGACCTTCGAGTCGTGGCGGGAGCGGGTGCCGGGGGACTTCGTGGTGGCGGTGAAGGCGAGCCGGTACCTGACCCACATCAAGCGGCTGAAGGACCCGGAGGAACCGGTGCACCGCCTGATGAGCCACGCGCAGGGGCTGGGCGACCGGCTGGGCCCGGTGCTGCTGCAACTGCCCCCGACCCTGCTGGCCGACACGGAACTGCTGGACGCCTGCCTGGCCTGCTTCCCCGCCTCGACGCGGGTCGCGGTCGAGCCCCGGCACGTGTCCTGGTGGACGCCCGAGACCCGCGGGGTGCTGGAGCGTCGCGGCGCGGCCCTGTGCTGGGCCGATGTCCGGGCCCGGCCGGTCACCCCGCTCTGGCGCACCGCCGACTGGGGGTACGTCCGCCTCCACGAGGGCCGGGCCGCGCCCTGGCCGCACTACGGCAGACGGTCCCTGGAGACCTGGGCCGGGCGGATCGGGCGCACCTGGGCCGGTACCGAGGACGTGTACGTGTACTTCAACAACGACCCGAACGGCGCCGCCGTGCGCAACGCGAAGACCTTCGCCGCGCTTTCTCAGCGCTCCCCGTAAGCCGCCCGCAGCGCGTCCCGTACGGCCACCAGGGCGTCGTTCTCCGTGAGTCCCAGTCGCCGGGCCCGCTCCACGTACGCCTGCGCGGCCGAGGCCAGTTCCCGTTCCGCGGCCGAGCCGGCGGCAGCCACGAACGTGCCGTTGCGCCCCCGCGTCTCGATCACCCCGTCGCTCTCCAGCGCCCGGTACGCCTTGGCGACGGTGTTCGCGGCGAGCCCGAGGGACTCGGCGAGCCCCCGCACGGTCGGCAGCCGGTACCCCACCGGCAGCACCCCCGCCCGCGCCTGCTCGGAGATCTGCACCCGCACCTGCTCGTACGGCGGTGCGCTGTCGTCGATGTCGATCCTCAAGGTCACGAGCCGATTGTCCCGCACCGCCGGAAAATGGGAGGCACCCGGGCGGGCCTCCCCCGTAACGTGCGCCGTCATGACCGTGATCGTGCGTGACCTGCGCCCCCAGGACCCGGCCGATGTCGAGAGCTTCGCCCACGTCCGCCATCTGGCCCTCCCGTTCGTGCTGTGGACCCCAGCCGGCGTGCTGCACCGCCTGGTCCACACCCACCCGGACGCGCACTACCGCTCCCTCGTGGCCGAACAGGACGGCGAGGTGATCGGCACGGCCCAGCTCGGCCTCGCCCACGACAGCCCGGAGCCGGGGCAGGGCTATCTGAACATCTACGTACGCCCGGACCGCACCCGGCGCGGCGCCGGTGCCCTGCTGGTCCGCACCGCCGAGGAGCACCTGGCGGCGCACGGGGCGACCAAGCTGTTCTCCTGGGTGCTGGACGAGCCGCACAACCGTGAGTTCGCCGAGCGGCAGGGCTATCGGGCCAGCCGCTGCGCGCACTTCCTGCGCCTGGACCTGGCGAACGGCACGCTGCCGCCGCTCCAGCCCCTGCCGCCGGGCGTGGAACTGCGCACCGCCGCAGACTTCGCGGACGACCCGCGCTTCTTCTTCGAGCTGGACGCGGAGACCTCGGGGGACGAACCGAGCGACGTGGACACCGAACTCACCGACTACGACATGTGGATCGAGGAGAACTGGAAGCACCCCCTCCTCGACCACGCCCTGACCACCATCGCCCTCGTCGACGGCCGTCCGGCCGCCTTCAGCGCCGCCCACACCGACGGCACCGGCCGCTACGCCACCGCCATGACCGGCACCGCCCGCGCCTTCCGCGGCCGCGGCCTGGCCAAGCTCGCCAAGAACGCCTCCCTGCACCGGGCCCGCGCCGCCGGCTGCACCGAGGCCCTCACCGGCAACGACGCCGGCAACGAACCCATGCTCGCGATCAACAAGTGGTTCGGATACGAGATCTGCGCCACGGAGGTACGTCATGTCCGCGAACTCCCCTGAGTCCCCGCAGCGTGTCGACGTCGTCCTGCTCAAGGCGGGCCGCACGAAGATCCGTTACGCGGCCGACCTGCTCACCGACGACGGCACCCGGGTCACGGTCCGCGCTCCCTGGGCCGGTGACGGCGTCCGCGACTTCGGCTTCGTCCGGTTCGAGCCGGGCGACGTGTTCACCGAGCACTACTGGCGGGACCGCTGGTACTCCGTCAAGGAGGTCCGCACGGCCGGCGGCACCCTGAAGGGCTGGTACTGCGACATCACCCGCCCGGCGACACTGCACGGCGCCGAGCTGGTCGTGGAGGACCTGGACCTCGACCTGTGGGTCTCGGCGGACGGCACGCGGGTGCTGCGCCTGGACGAGGACGAGTTCGCGGAGAGCGGCCTGGCGGAGCGCGACCCGCGGGCCGCGTCGGCGGCAGCCGGGGCCCTGGACGAGCTGGAGGCTCTGGCCCACCGGCCCGGTGGCTGGCCCCCGGTTTCCTAGTCGCCCCGCACCAGCACCGCGTACCGCTCGTCGTCCACGTCCTTCCCCCACAGCAGGGAGTCCTGGGACAGCCGCTCCACCCGCACCCGGCCCCCC
>NZ_RSAJ01000364.1 GCF_003933965.1 Streptomyces sp. RP5T | reverse complement strand
GGCGGGCACTACGCGGTGGTCGACCCGGCCACCGAGGAGACGGTCGGATGGGCCCCGGAGGCCTCGCGGGATCAGGTGCACGCGGCCTGTGCCGCGGCCCGCGAGGCCTTCGGACCGTGGTCGCGTACGCCGGCCGGGGAGCGGGCGGCGATCCTCTCCCGCGCCGGCGACCTCATCCGTTCGCGCCTCCTGCCGTACGCCGAACTCGCCCGGGCCGAGACCGGCGCGACCACGGGGGTGGCCAGGGGCATGCAGGTCGGCGTGGCCGCCGCCCGCTTCCGGCGGTACGCGCGGGTCGAACCGGCCGAGTGGGCGATCGAGCCGCAGGTCAACGAGGCCGGACCGATGGGGAGGGCCGCGGTGATGGGCGCACTGGCGGTCCGGCAGCCCGTCGGGGTCGTCACCTGCGTCACCTCGTACAACAACCCGTGGGCCAACCCCGCGGGGAAGATCGCCCCCGCCCTGGCCATGGGCAACACCGTGGTGGTGAAGCCCGCCCCGCAGGACCCCCTGTCCGTCTACCGCATGGCGCGGGCGCTGGAGGAGGCCGGGGTGCCGCGCGGGGTGGTGAACGTGGTGAGCGGCCGTTCCGTCGAGGTCGGCGAGGCCGCCGTCGACTCGCCCGACGTCGACATGGTCAGCTTCACCGGCTCCACGGCGGTCGGACAGCGCATCGGCGAGGTGTGCGGGCGGTCCATGAAACGGCAGTTGATGGAACTGGGCGGCAAGGGGGCGGCGCTCGTCTTCGAGGACGCCGACCTCGGATCGGCCGTCGCCGGCATCGGGACGACCTTCTCCTTCTACAGCGGACAGATCTGCACGGCACCGACGCGGGTGCTGGCGCAGCGCGGTGTCTACGACCGCCTCGTCGAGCAACTGGCGGCCTTCGCGGGCAGGTTGGCGGTCGGGGACCCGCGCGAGCCCGGGACGGTCGTCGGCCCGGTGATCTCGGCGGCGCACCGCGACCGGGTGGAGTCGTACGTCGAACTCGGCCGCAAGGAGGGCGCGGTGGTCGCCGCGGGCGGTGAACGCCCAGGTCTGGAGCGGGGTTTCTACGTCACGCCCACCCTCCTCGCCGACTGCCGCTCCGACATGCGCGTGGTCCGCGAGGAGATCTTCGGCCCGGTCGTGACCGTGACGCCCTTCGACGACGAGGAGGAGGGCATCGCCCTCGCCGGCGACAGCGACTACGGACTGATCGACTACGTCTGGTCGGCGGACGTCGCCCGCGCCTTCCGCGTGGCCCGGCGGCTGCGGGCCGGGGGAGTCGGGATCAACACGGTCGGCCGCAACATGGAGGCACCGTTCGGGGGCTTCCGCCGGAGCGGGGTCGGCCGGGACTGCGGGTCGTACGCGCTGCACGCCTACAGCGAGGTGCAGTCGATCGTCTGGCCGGGGTGAGGGGACTTCCGGAGGACCTCGCGCGACCGGGTTCGGCCAACTGGCCGGTAACCCTCGGACGGGACCGTAGAGTCCCGGCCGGGGGCGGCGAGTTACACCTCGTCGTACTGAAGACCAGTCAAGAACCCTTCCGGAGAACTGACTTGAAGCTCACCAAGCGCCTCACCCTGACCACCGCGGCCCTCGCCGCGACCGCCTTCCTGGGGACGACCGACGGCAACGCGGCCACCGCGGACGCCGCGCCGAATCCCGTGAAGGCCCCCGCGGCCATCCAGGTGCCGGACGGCAACAAGCTGACCGGCGTGTACCCGGCCCGCGGCGTACAGACCTACACCTGCACCGACGGTGCCTGGAAGCTCCTGGAGCCCGCCGCCACCCTCTCCGACCGGAGAGGCCGCACCGTCGCCCTGCACTCCCGCGGCCCCGTCTGGGTCTCCACCGTGGACGGCAGCGCGGTGAACGCCACGGCGATCGCCAACTCCCCCAAGACCGGCACCATCCCCGAACTCCTCCTCCAGGCCACCGCCACCCGGGGCACGGGCGTCTTCGGCGGTGTCTCCTACATACAGCGCGTGAACACCACCGGCGGCGTGGCCCCGGCCACCGCCTGCACCGGCACGGACCAGGTGAGCGTGGCGTACACGGCTACGTACGCCTTCTACAAGCCGGCGAAGTGACGCGGTCGCGTCTCTGAGTACCGCGGCGGTGGCCTTGTTCCGCTCGGCGACCGGGGTCACCGCCGCGCCACCCCTCAGCGGTCCAGATCCACGCGAACGGTCAACTGCCCGGCTCCGATGGCCCGTACGGACATGCTGTTCAGCACGGGCAGCGACCGCAGTCGTGCGGCGGTGTCGTCGTCCGGCATGAGATGGGCGGTGCCGGAGTGCCACCGACCCCGGATGCGCACCCGCACCCGCGGTTCGGCCTTGATGTTGCGGATGTACTGTGACCGTTCGCCGAACTCCGACACCAGCCAGAAGGAGTCGCCGACCCGCTTACCCCCCACCGGGGTCGGGCGGGGCAGGCCCGAGACGCGGCCGGTGGTCTCCAGGACGGTCTGCAGGGGCAGCCGCCGCATGACCGGGTTGAGGAGGCGCTGAAGGGCCCTGGCGGTACGGTACTTGCGCTCGACGTCGCGGGACATGGGTGGTGAGACTCCTGCCTCTTGTCTTCCGTAACCTCATCGGCGGCCTCGATGATCTCAGGGTGCGGCCGGTCGGACGAAGGGTGTCGGCGATGCGCGTGGTGACCTGGAACCTGTGGTGGCGCTTCGGGCCGTGGGAGGAACGCCAGAAGGCGATCCTGGCGGTGCTGCGGGAGCTGCGGCCGGATGTGGTCGGCCTCCAGGAGGTGTGGTCGGAGGGCGCCTCGGGCGGCGAGAACCTCGCGGAGTGGCTGGCCGGGGAACTGGGCCTGCACTGGGCGTGGGCCGCGTCGCCCGCCTCGGAGCGCTGGCAGCGGCGGATCGGCGACCCCGGAGTGGAGGTCGGCAACGCGGTACTGAGCCGCTGGCCGGTGGTGGACCGGGCGGTCCTGCGCCTGCCCGCCCCCGAGGACCTGGACGACGGCCGCCTCGCCTTCCACGCCCGGCTCGCGGCACCCTCGTACGACATCCCCTTCTTCACCACCCACCTCACCTCGGCCCCCACCGCCTCGGCGATCCGCTGCCAACAGGTCACGGCGCTGGCGGAGTTCGTGGCTGCGCACAGGTCGGGCACCGACTTCCCGCCCGTCATCACCGGTGACTTCAACGCCTGGCCCGACTCCGACGAGGTCCGCCTCTTCGGCGGCTACAAGACGGCACCGGCGGCTCCTGACCAACTCTTCCTGGATGCCTGGGAGTACGCGGACCCGACGGCCCCCTCCGCGACCTGGGATCCCGCGAACCCCTATGTCCGCGTGTCCCCGCCGGTCCGCATCGACTACATCCACGTGGGCCCACCGGGACCTTCGGGGCTGGGCCACGTCCTGGACGTCCGCCGCGCGGGCGACGGCCCGGTGGACGGGGTGTGGCCGTCGGACCACCTGGCGGTGGTGGCGGAACTGGCGGACGGCTCAGAGTGACTTGAGGTGGTCGAGCAGGGCGAGGAAGGCGGCGGGGGTGACGGTGACGACGGTTCGGGCGGGGTCGGAGTCGGTGAGGTGGACTCCGTCGGGGTCGGCGGATATGTGGACGCAGGCGTCGCCTTCCTGGCAGTAGGACGACTTCTGCCAACGGTCCGTGATCATGCGGGCTCCCTCACAGGTTCTGGGCGATGGAAAGGATCAGATCCCGGGACTTGCCGGGACTGAGAGCGGTGGCTTCCACGACGTCGAGCAGGTTGCGGTACTTCGTCAGAAGGGCCTCGGCGTCCAGGAGGACCGGCCCGTGGAACTGGTCGAGCTGCGCGGTGTCCAACTGCGGTACGGGCCCGTACAGGTAGTTGATGGATTGCCCCGAGCCGGGGAAGGCGCCGACGTCGAACGGCAGTACACGGATCGTGACGTGCTGCTGCTCGCTCATGTCGAGCAGATGCCGCAGCTGGGCACGGGCCACGTCCCGGCCGCCGACGCGCATGCGCAGGGCCGCCTCGTGCACGGTCGTGCGATACGGCGTCGGGTCGGCGCCGTACAGGAGGCCCTGCCGTTTGATCCGGTGCGAGACCCGGTGTTCGATCTCGGGCGGTGCGGGTTCCGGGATGACGTGCCGGAAGATCTCGCGTGCGTGGTCGGCGGTCTGGAGCAGCCCCGGCATGTGGGAGGTGTACGCGGTGCGTATGGCGGTGGCGTGATGCTCCAGCTCGGCGAGGTCGAGGAGTCCTGACGGGAGTACCTCACGGTACGACTCCCACCAGCCGAACAGCCTGTCGGTCGCCATGGCGACCAGGGCCTCGACGAATGCCTGGTCCGGGCAGGAGTAAATGCTGGCCAGCGCGCGGATGCGGTCGGGACTCACCCCGAACCGTCCGGATTCCACGTTGCTGAGCTGTCCCTGACTGGTGCCGAGCGTGCGTGCGGCCTCGGTCGCCGTCATGCCCGAGCGCTCGCGCATCTTGCGCAGCTCCACGGCGATCCGGAGGCGGCGGGCCGTCAGCGGGGGCCTGGTGGGCATGTGTGAACTCTTCCTGGACGCACGTTCCATAGATGGTCACTCACACGGGGGAAAAGAGCCGAAGCATCTCCAGAGGTGGCAAATGGCATTTGCTGAGCCCCTATCGTCATCTCCAGGCGCCCCGTCTGGAAGCGCACCGTGGGACGCCGCGGCAGAGACACCAGGCACTCTTCCAACTCCCCTCAGTGACCGGAGACTTCCGATGGCCACCGTATCCCCGTCCTGGAACTACACCCTGCATCTTCCGCACGATCCACGCGCACCGGGGATCGCGAGGGGTGCCCTGAGGCTGATCCTGGCCGCCCACGACCTCCCCGACCTCGCCCCCACAGCGGAGCTCCTCGCGGCGGAACTCCTGACGAACGCGCACTGCCACACGAAGGGTCCGTACGCGTTCCGCCTCCTCTTCCCGGCCCCCGGAAGGATCCGGGTCGCCGTCTGGGACACGGACCCCCGCGTCCCACCCGGCTTCACCTCCGACCAGCCTCCCCCCGCACCGGACGCCGAACACGGCCGCGGCCTGCACCTGGTCCGCGCCTGCGCCGACGCGACGGGTGTGTCGGTACTACGCGAACCGGGCGCGTCGAAGGGCGGGAAGCTGCTGTGGGCGGAGTGCGGGGTGCCGGGGTGATGAGCCGGGTCATACTGGGAGAAGTGACCGCTGTTCACCAGGAGCCGACCATGAGCGCACAGCCCGAGCACGGCTGGGGAGCGATGCCCCTCCCGGAGATCCGGACCGTGGACGACCTGCGCAGTGCGCTCAGCCGCTACGGCTTCCCCGGCGACCGGGAGCGCTTCGAGGCGGAGCTGGCGGCCGCCATAGGGGCATCGCCGACCAACGACTTCGCGGGTGCCGCAGCTGTCGTCCGGGCCTACCGGCACCGGGTCCTGATCAGGAACTCGCCCGAGATCATGACAGCCCTGGAAGACGCCCGTGGCGGAGGCGGCCGTACGTGAACGAGATCCCGCTGGAGGAGGCCGAGCCCGCCAGGAAGGCGTTCGGTGAACTGACGGAAGGGGAGCGGGAGGCAGTCCGAGTGGCGCTCGTCGCCATTGCCCGCGACCCCGCGGTCGGCCGGGAGATCCCCGGGTGGCGCCCTCCATCCCTGGAGTACACCTACACGACGCCACTCGCCGCCGACTCTGCCGAGGCGATCACGGTCGTATACACGCACACACCGGGCCTGGGAGTGACGGTCGTCTATTACTTCCGAGACCCACAGGTGGTCGACTGAGGCGGCCCCTCGGCTACGCGTTCGGAACGAGCCATTCCCTCGGCTCGTCCAGGCCGTCGGGTTGGTACAGCACGGACTCAGGGCGCTCGTCGCCGGGCACGGCGAACGCCAGCTTGCCCCAGGCGCACTTGCCTGCGGTCACCGTGACTTCGAAGGGGAACTCCGGCTTCGGGAAATCGCCGTAGGTGGTGCCCGACGGTTTGATGCGACCTCCGTCGTCGTAGTACAGCGTCCAACTGTCGGTGTTGTCGGTGTAGGAGCCCTTGGTCCCGCACAGCTTCAGGTCCGCCCATGCCCACACATACCCTGGCTCGCCGGCCCCTTCGTCGGCCTTGCCGACTGATGTGAAGCCCTGTTTGTAGCCGAGCACGGTCAAGTTGCCTTCGAACGGCTTGGCCGGGTCGGTGTTCTCCACCTTCCAGGTGGCGCCGAAGGCCAGGGGTTTAGATGACGACGGTGACGAGGCGGGTGCCTCAACCGCTCCGGGTGTGGTGAGGACGGTCTGTGTGCTGGTGGCTGTTGCCGGCGTAGCCGCCTTTCCGCCACCGGTGTCGGCCACGAAGCCGATCAGCACGCCCACGAGGAGCCCGGCAAGCGTTGCGCTCGCAACAGTGAGGACGCTCCGTCGGGAGCGCGCGGGATGCGTCCGCTGAGCGGCGTTATCGGAGGCATGGGTGTGCAGTGGCCCGTCAGGAGGCCCCGACGGGGTCGGGCTGTTCATGATTTCAGCGTGCGTCGGGCGGGGTCTTCGCGCACTCCGGGCTGGTTGTGCAGCAGTGGTGATCCGAAGGCCGTCGGATCGGTGCCAGCGCCTGCTTCGACATGCGGTACACCCGCCCTGGTGCTCAACTGGAAACCGGATCCCATCGAGCACAGGACGTTGCGATGAGCGGCAACGGAACTCGACGCGGGCCCTTATGGCGCCTGCGACGGAAATGGGCCTCCCTGGGGCTACTGGGCCGGATTCTGGCCGTAGCGCTCGGGCTGTTCGCCTCCCTGCTGTTCCTCGGGGGCATCCTCAGCGCCGTGAACCCAACTGACGACACCCCCGACTCACCCGCGGTGACCAGCACCCCGGCAGCCGTTTCCCCGGCCTCCCGCCCACCGCGCCCCGTTGAAACCGCCACGGTCACGGCTACGGCGACGACGATTGCCACGCCGTCGCCCACTTCCACGAGGACCGTCACGAAGACGGCGGAAGTCCCCGAACCGACGACGACGGCACCTGTGCCGGATGTGTACTACGAGAACTGCGACGAGGCCAGGGCCGCGGGCGACGCCCCGCTCCACCGGGGCGATCCCGGGTACGCGCCGCATCTCGACCGGGACGGCGACGGCGTGGCCTGCGAGCCGTACGCCGGGGATTGACCGTGGCGGCGGGCGACGTCCGTGCGTGGACGCTCACTGGCCCTGCTCCTCCCCCGTGAACATGCTGATCAGGCCATGCGGAGTGTCCGCGCCGAACATCAGGGCGTAGAGCTCGGTGCCCTCGTCGGCGGTTTCGGCGCTGCGGGGGAACATGGCGCGCTCGTGCTCGGTGAGCGCGGTCTCGATGTCGTCGGGGTGGGCCGCGAGGGCCTGGGCGAGTTCCGCGCCGTCCAGCATGGCGAGGTTGGCGCCCTCGCCGTTCGGGGCGGCGACATGGGCGGCGTCGCCGATCAGGGTCACTCCCGGTACCCGCTCCCACCGGTGCCCGGCGGGCAGCGCGGCGAGGGGGCGCACCACCGGGGCGGTGTCGGCGTCGGTGATCAGCGCGGTGAGTTCCGGTGCCCAGTCGTCGAACTCCCGCGCGATCCGGGCGAGGGCGGCCGCGGAGTCGGTGAAGTCGATCTCCGCGAACCAGTCCTGCGGCCGCGTGAGCATCACGTACGTGTGCAGGTTGCCGCCCCTCTCCCGGTGCGTCACGAAACCCTTGCCCGGCGCGAGCGCGAGCAGCGCCCCGCCGCCGACGACCTTCGCGCCGGCCGGGTGCCGGGTGTCGGAGTCGTGCAGGTACACCTCGACGCAGGACATGCCGGTGTACGCGGGCTTCGCGGGCGACAGCAGCGGCCGTACCCGGGACCACGCCCCGTCCGCTCCCACCAGCAGGCCGGTGTCGACCGAGGTGCCGTCGGTGAACGTCACCTCGTGGCGGCCCCCACCGAGCGCCCGGACAGCGCTGACCTTGTGGCCCCAGCGGACCGTGCCGGCCGGCAGGGAGTCGAGCAGGAGCTGCCGCAGTTCGCCCCGCTGCACCTCGGGGCGGCCGCCGGTGCCGTCGTCGGGGTGGTCGAACAGGACGGTCCCGTCCCGGTCGACCAGCCGTGTCGCCTCACGGCCCGGCAGGACGAGGCCGCGGAACTCCTCCAGCAGGCCGGCCGCCCGGAGGGCCAACTGCCCGTTGTAGTCGTGGATGTCGAGCATCCCGCCCTGCGCACGGGCCGTCGGGGAGGACTCCGCCTCGTACACGGTGGACGGGATGCCGTGGACGTGCAGGACGCGGGCGAGCGTGAGGCCGCCGAGGCCGGCGCCGATGATCGTGACGTGGGTGGTGGTCATGGTGACTCCTCGCGGGGCGGGGCCGGCGGGCGGATCCCGGCGGCGTTCGGGGAACAGACTCCGGGCCCCGCCCGACAGGCCGCCGACATCGCGGCGATGGCCCCGACAGGCGACCGACATCGCACCGACGGCACCGACAGGCCGCGGTCATCACAGCGATGACCCGGACAGGCCGCAGCCATCGCCTCGACCCCCCCGACAGGTGACAGAC
>NZ_RSAJ01000363.1 GCF_003933965.1 Streptomyces sp. RP5T | reverse complement strand
CCGCGAAACACCCCCCGCACCCGCTACGGCCCCGTCCCCGGCAGCCACACTCCCGTTCCGGACCGTGAGGCGGCCCGTCAGGACGTACAGCACCGCTGCCCCGGCGACCGCGCCCACGAGCGAGGGAAGGGCGTCGATGGCCCCCGTGGAGTCCGGGCGGCCGGTCGCCGCGGCCGCGCCGATCGCGCCGAACAGCAGGACGCCCGCCGCTCCGGTGCGCCGGAACCGCAGCGCGACAATTCCGAGAGCGAGGGCGAAAAGCGCGAGCACCGCGAGAATTCCGAGCTGGAGTACGAGTTTGTCGTCGGTGCCGAAATTCCGGATCGCCCAGTCCTTCACCGCGGCCGGCGTGCGGTCGATGGCCGCACCGCCCACCACGACGACGGGACCGGACCGCGGGCGCACCCCGCCGGCCACCGCCTCGGCGACCGCGAGCGCGGCGCAGCCCGCCAGCACACCGCTGAGCGCGCCCAGCGCCGGCAGCACCGGGCCACTGCGGCCGCTCCGGCTCCTCGGTTCCTTCTCGTTCTCGGTCACGTGGGGAATCCGGCCCCGAAAGCGGCGCGGATTGGTCGTCCCCACGATCGGATGAATTTAATTTTCCGACCCATCCGCGACCGCTTCGGCTACGGATATACGGGTATTCAGACGCCCCGCTCTTCACCTCCCTTCCTTCTCCTCACCGCATTTCCCCCGCGTTCCCGCGTCCGCGGGACGCCCCCGCGGCGAAGTCCCCCGTAACGGGGAGGGCGCGGCCGTGTCCAACCCTCGGAAGACCGGACGAGAGGAGCCGCCCAGTGGCGGGGGCCCGCACGCAGAGCGCACCACCGGACACCCGGGCCGGGACCGACGACGCCCTCCTGGCGGTACGGGCCGCGGAGGGGGACGAGGACGCCTTCGCCGTGCTCGTGCAGCGGCACGCCCCGGCGCTGATCCGGCTGGCCACGAGCCTGCTCGGAACCGCGGCCGAGGCGGAGGACGCCGTCCAGGACGCCTTCATCAGCGCCTGGCGCAGGCTTCCCGAGTTCCAGGGACGCGCCGCCTTCGGCACCTGGATGTACCGGATCGTCACCAACCGCTGTCTGAACGTCCTGCGAGCGCGCAGACCCGTCGCCCCGCTGGAGGCGGCGGGCGAGGTCCCCGCGGCCGAGCACACCGTCTCCCCGGCCCGTATCACCGAGGGCCGCGACGCGGTGCGCGAACTGCGGGAGGCGCTGGACCTGCTGTCGGCCGAACAGCGCGCCTGCTGGGTCCTGCGGGAACTGGACGGCCGCTCCTACGAGTTCGTCGCGGAGACGCTCGGCATCAGCCAGGAGGCCGTACGCGCCCGCGTCTTCCGCGCACGCCGTTGTCTGACACAAGCACTGGGGGCCTGGCGATGACCGCCCACACCGAACCGCCGAACCGGGCGTCCACCCACGGCGACGACGACGAACTGCTGCCGTGCGGACGGCTGTTGTCGAGAGCCTGGGAGGACTGGGAGCACCGGCCCGAGGACGCGCACCTGCGGTCCTGCCCGCACTGCCGGGACGCCGTGCGCGAACTCGACCGGCTGGAGTCCGCCGTGCACGGCCTGCGCACGCAGACCGCGGACGGCTCCGCGTACGACGCCGAGCCGCTGACCCGGCGGATCATGGACGTGGTCCGCATGGAACTGCGTCCCGGCCGCCCCCTGCCCCTCGGCGAGCCCGTCGAGGACCTGTGGATCATGGAGGCGGTCGCGGCCCGCACCCTGCGCGCGGCAGCCGAGACGGTCACCGGTGTCCGGGCCGGTTCCTGCCGTCTCGTGCAGGTCGGCCCGGACGGCAGGAACGCCGCGGACGGAACGCTCGCGGGGGTCGGGGTCCGGCTCGACATCCACGCCCCGGCCGACGCCCCGCTGCCCGAGCTCGCC
Source organism: Streptomyces sp. RP5T (assembly GCF_003933965.1). Lineage (GTDB taxonomy): Bacteria > Actinomycetota > Actinomycetes > Streptomycetales > Streptomycetaceae > Streptomyces. Next base: position 6,616 of record NZ_RSAJ01000363.1, on the reverse strand, counting down.
GCGCAGGTGCGGGAACGGGTCTGGGAGGCGGCCGACCGTGAGCTGGGGCTGGTCGTGGCGGCGGTGGACATCCGGGTCACCGACCTGGTCCCGGCGGGGGCCGAACACGGTCAGGAGGGCCGTACACGATGACCTTCGACAGAGCAGACACCACCGACCCCACGGGCCCCACAGGCCCCGCGCACGCGACGCTCGCCGAGCAGGCGGCCGCGGCCGCGGCGGGCGTGCGCGGTGTGGCGTTCCTCCGGCCGGGCCTGGCGGACCGGCTGCGCTCCGTGCGGCACCGGCCCGCGCACGGCGACGCCCGCGGGACGGCCACCGGAGTGCGGATGACCCGGCCCGACCCCGAGGGGCCCTGGCACGTGGAGATCCACGTCGTCGCGCTCAAGGAGGCCAGGACCGTGGACGTGGCCCGTGCCGTCCGGGCCGGCGTCGCCCGCCGGCTGGAGGCCGTGTCGCCCCCGCAGCCGGCGCCGCGGATCACCGTGACGGTCACGGGCCTCGTCTGAGTACGCGCCCCCTCAGCCCGGGAAGCTCATCAGGGCGACCGGGGTGGAGGTGGGGTGCTTCGAGCCGCCGTCGGGTTCGACGGTGACGCCCATGCCCGACGCCCCGTCGACCGCGCCCCGCATGAGGACCGCCTGCTCGCTGCGGCCGGGGTCCATCAGACCGGCCGAGCGCATGGTGCCCCCGTCGTCGAACCACAGCTGGTAGACCTTGCCGCCGGGTGGCCGGGCCATCCCGGAGACGGCGAAGACGGCCCGGTCCAGGCCGCGGGAGACGACGACGGTGCCGGTGGCGCCGTCCGCCAGTTCGGCGGCCCGGGTCCGGGCGTCCGGAGCGGAGAGCACGGCGGCGATCTCGTCCGCCGTCCGTACCGCCTGTCCGGCACGGCCCCGGGCGTCCTCGGCGCGCTGGTACTGCCACACGCTCGTGCCACCCAGCGCCGCGGCCGCCGCGAGGCAGGCGGCCAGCGCCCACCGGGACAGCGCCCGGGTACGCAGCCCGCCCCGGACCGTGAGCTCCTTGGCCTGCGGGCCCGGCGGCACCTGCCGGACGGTGGTGATCCGGCGCAGCACCTGTGCGCGCAGGACGGCGGGGGGTGCCGTGGTGGCAGCGAGGCCCAGCCGGGCCGCGGTGGCGCGCAGCTCCGCGGCCTCCTGGGCGCACGGCTCGCAGCCCGGCAGGTGCCGCTCGAAGGCCGCGGTCTCCTCGTCGGAGAGCGCGTGCAGGGCGTAGGCACCCGTCATCCGGTGCAGGTCGATGGTGTTCACGCGGTCACCCCCAGGCAGTCGCGCAGCCGGATGAGTCCGTCGCGCAGTCGGGTCTTCACGGTGCCGAGCGGCAGCGCCAGCGCCTCCGCCACCTGGCGGTAGGTCAGTCCCCGGTAGTAGGCCAGGGTGACGGCCTGGCGCTGGATCTCGGTCAGGGTGCGCAGACAGCGCCGTACCTGTTCCCGCTCCAGGCGGGCCTCGACGTGCTCGGCGACCTCGTCGTACTCGGGCAGCCGGTCCAGCAGCGCGGCCTTGTGGTCGCGGGCGGCGGCGGCGTCCACCGAGCGGATCCGGTCCACCGCCCTGCGGTGCGCCAGGGTGAGGATCCAGTTGATGGCCGTGCCGCGGTCGGAGCGGTAGCGGGGCGCGGTGCGCCACACCTCCACGAGGACCTCCTGCACGACCTCCTCCGACTGCGCCTGATCACGCAGTACGGCGCGCACCACTCCGAACACCGAACCCACCACGGTGTCGTACACCCGGGCGAACGCTTCCTCGTCACCCAGCGCCACCAGGCCCACCAGCTCCTGAAGATCAGGTTCCACTGATGGGTTTCTTCCGATATGCACCGCTTCTTTCACCGAGGGCCTCCGCGGTAGGGACATGTCCGGGTGTAATCCGTTTCTGCGCGGGCCGCGGATTGGATGCGCCACGGACCGATCGGCCGGCGCGGTGCCCGGCCGTGTGTCCCCTCCGCCTCAGGCGACCTGCTGCAACAGCCCCCGCACCGCCTCGTCCACCACCCGGTACCGCACGACCCGTCCCTCCTTCTCGCCCGCCACCACCCCGGCCGCCCGCAGCAGCCGCAGGGCCTGGGAGACGGCGGGGTCGTTCATACCGGTGGCGATCGCGAGGTCGGAGACGGCCAGGGGGCCGGTCCGGTGCAGGGCGAGCAGCAGGGACAGCCGGTTGGGGTCGGCGAGCAGGGCGAAGCGGTCGGACCAGGTGCGGACGTGTCCCGGGTCGCCGATCGCGGCGATGGCGTCGCACACCCGGTGCCCGTCGATGGTGCGGCGGTCGGCTCGGTCGGCCGGGACGAGGTGCATGGGGCACATCCTCGCAGGCGGTCGTATGTGATCTTCCATACCTGCGCAGGTGTGCAGCTATGCAGGAAGCCCCGGCCCCGCCTACGGTGGGCGGGCCGTGGTGCTCGGGAAACCGGTGACGACCCCTCAAAGGTCCATACCGGTGCGGCCCTCGCCACTGTGATCGGGGAGTCTCCCTCCCACGTCCCTCACGGGACAGCCACTGGCCTGCACCACCGGGCCGGGAAGGCGGGCAGGGAGACGCACGACCCGTAAGCCAGGAGACCGGCCACGGCAGCTCACGCGTTCATCCACGAGGTGCTGGAGTGACCACCGTATGACCGACCCTGCCCTGCCCGGGACCGCCGCCTCCTTCCGCTGGCGGCGCGAGGACACCGTCAAGACGGCCGGTCTGATGGCCGCGATAGCCGCGCTGCACGTGCTCGCCTTCGGCATCCTGTTCCTGCTCGTCGTGCCGGGGCACTACGAGGTCGGCAACAAGGCGTTCGGGATCGGCCTCGGCATCACCGCCTACACCCTCGGCATGCGGCACGCCTTCGACGCGGACCACATCGCCGCGATCGACAACACCACCCGCAAGCTGATGGCCGACGGCAAGCGGCCGGTGTCGGTGGGCTTCTGGTTCGCGCTCGGGCACTCCAGTGTCGTGGTCCTGCTCGCCGCGCTCATCGCGGGCGGCACCCAGCTCGCCGGCAAGGTGATGAACGAGGGCTCCGGCACCCACCAGGTGCTCGGCTTTCTCGGTACGACGATCTCAGGCACGTTCCTCTACCTCATCGCCGCCCTCAACCTGGTCGCCCTGGTCGGCATCCTGAAGGTCTTCCGGGCGATGCGGGCGGGGTCGTACGACGAGCGGGAGCTGGAACAGCACCTGGACTCCCGGGGCTTCATGAACCGCGTCCTCGGGCGGCTCACCAAGTCGATCACCCGGCCGGGGCAGATGTATCCGCTGGGCTTCCTGTTCGGGCTCGGCTTCGACACCGCCACCGAGGTCACGCTGATGGTGATGGCCGGGTCGGGCGCGGCCGCGGGCCTGCCCTGGTACGCGATCCTCTGCCTCCCCCTCCTCTTCGCCGCCGGGATGAGCCTGTTCGACACCCTCGACGGCACCTTCATGAACTTCGCCTACCAGTGGGCCTTCTCCAACCCGGTCCGCAAGGTCTTCTACAACCTCGCCATCACCGGGCTGTCCATCGCGGTCGCCTTCTTCATCGGCACGATCGAGCTCGTCGGGGTCCTGCACGACAAGCTCGACCTCACCGACGCCCTCACCACCTGGATCGCCGACATCGACCTCGACAACGTCGGGTACGTCATCGTCGGCCTGTTCGTGGTGGTGTGGGCGGCGGCGATCGCCTACTGGCGGCTCGCGAAGGTGGAGCAGCGCTGGAGCGTGAGCGGCTCCTGAGGGGGCCGGGGGCTCAGATCCCCTCCACCGCCGTCAGCCACAGCTTCACGTACCGCTCCACGTCCACGTCCAACCCCACGTCCACCAGCGTCACTTCGCGCTCGCCCTCGTGGATCTCGGACTCGCCGGGGCGTGCACGGCGGTCCACGACCGTCTGGCCGCGGGTCGGGCCCGGGGCCAGGCTCACCTCCACCGGCAGCAGTTCGGTGGTCAGTCCCCCCGGGTCGACGACCGCGCACACCGCGCCCGCGTCCCCGAGACCGCCGGTCGGGGTGGGGTCGCCGGAGGTGGCCGGGTCGCGGTGGGCGAGGAGTTCACCGGCCATGCGCAGGGACGGTTCCGCGCTCGCGCGCAGCCGCTGGACGTCGGCGGCGGGGACGATGACCTGCTTGAACACGTCGAGGCCGTACATCGTGATCGGCACCCCGGCGGTGAGCAGGATCGCGGCCGCCTCGGGGTCGTGCCAGACGTTGAACTCCGCGACCGGGGTGGCGTTCCCGGTGGCCACCGCGCCGCCCATGAACACGATCCGCTCGATGTTGCGCACCACCTCGGGGTGCGTACGAAGGAGCAGGGCGATGTTGGTGAGCGGGGCCGTCGGGACGAGCGTCACAGGGGTGGGCGAGGCGAGGATCTCCCGCCGGAGCAGGGTCACCGCGTCCACGTCCACCGCCACCCGGGCCGGCGCGGGCAGCCCGAGGTCGCCCATGCCGTCGAGCCCGTGCACATGCTGCGCGGTGCGCACCGGCTCGATCAGCGGCCGGGCCGCCCCCCGGGCGACCGGGACGTCCCCGGCCCCGGCCTGCTCCAGGACGGTCAGTGTGTTGCGGACGACGCCGTCGACGTCGGTGTTCCCGGCGACACAGGTGACCGCGCGCAGGTCGATGCCGGGGTGCCGGACGGCGAACAGCAGGGCCAGGGCGTCGTCGACACCGGTGTCGCAGTCGATGATCACCGGGATGGGCTGACCGGTCACGGCGGGGTCCTTTCGTCACTGGCGTACGGGACCGACCTTACGCAGCCGCCCAGAGTTCGGCCCCGCGATCACCGGCCCGGGCGCCGATCCGTTCCAGCAGCTCGCCGACCGGCACCGCTCCCGGCCGGCGTCCGTCCCGCAGCCGTACGGCCGCCCGGCCGGCGCCGGCCTCCCGCTCGCCGATCACCGCCTGGTACGGCACGAGGCATGCGGCGCGGACGCGGGCGGCGAGGGTGCCGTCGCCGGGGCCGGAGAGGTCGGCCCGGATGCCGCGCGCCTCGGCCCGCCGTACGACCTCCACGGCCCGCTCCTCCTGGGCCTCGCCCACGGGCAGGACGACGAGCTGCACGGGCGCGAGCCACACCGGGAACGCGCCGCCGTGGGTCTCGACGAGCTGCGCGACCGCCCGTTCCACGCTGCCGATGACGCTGCGGTGGACCATCACCGGGCGGTGCCTGTTGCCGTCGGGGCCGGTGTAGTGGAGGTCGAAGCGCTCGGGCTGGTGGAAGTCGATCTGGACGGTGGAGAGGGTGGACTCGCGGCCCGCGGGATCGGTGATCTGCACGTCGATCTTGGGGCCGTAGAAGGCGGCCTCGCCCTCGACGCGGTCGTGGTCGACGCCGTCCAGGGCCTCTTCGAGGAGGGCGGTGGCGCGGCGCCAGAGCGCGGGATCGGCCACGTACTTGCCGGAGTCCCCCGGCAGGGACAGCCGGTACCTGGCCGCCCGGATGCCGAGGTCGTCGTAGGCGCGCCGGATGAGGTCCAGGGCGCCGCGGGCCTCCGCCACGGCCTGCTCCGGGGTGCAGAAGATGTGGGCGTCGTTGAGCTGGATGGAGCGGACACGGGTCAGGCCGCCGAGCACGCCCGAGGGTTCGGAGCGGTACATGCCGCCCAACTCAGCTACTCGCAGCGGGAGTTCACGGTAACTGTGCGACCGGGACCGGTAGATGAGCGCGTGGTGCGGGCAGAGACTCGGCCGCAGGACGACCTCCTCGCCGCCGAGCCGCATCGGCGGGAACATGTCGTCGCGGTAGTGGTCCCAGTGCCCGGAGATCTCGTACAGCTCCCGCTTGCCGAGCACGGGCGAGTACACATGCCGGTATCCGGCGGCCCGCTCCACCCGCCGGACGTACTCCTCCAGGACATGCCGTACGACGGCCCCGTCGGGCAGCCAGTACGGCAGCCCCGCCCCCATCAGCGGATCGGTGTCGAACAGATCGAGCTCACGGCCGAGTCGGCGGTGGTCGTACGGGTGGTCGCCCATGGTGATCTCCCTCGCGGTGGGGGGCGAGGAGACCGACGGGAACGACAAAACCCCGGGGCACTCGCCCCGGGGCTTCGGACTGCGTCAGCGGTCAGCGCGCCGGGACCTGCTCCGGCGTCGTCGTGATCGACGGGATGACAATGACTTGGGCACGCTGCATGCGGTGAGGGTAGGGGGCGGGGCGGCCCCGACGCGACGGCTTTTCGACGAACCGCTCAGGGACGCGCGTGACGCAGGCCCCGTACGAAACTGCCCCAGGCACCGGGAACGACCTGGATCACCGGCCCACCGGGGTTCTTGGAGTCGCGGACGGCGACGGTGCGGGGGTGGTTTAGGGCGACTTGGATCCCGCCGATCAGTCTGACCGAGTCCCGCTGCGCGAGGCTCAGTCGCGTGATCTGGTCGAAGAGCCCGTTGTGGTGGTCGGCTCAGCATTGCTGTCCAGCCACACGGTCGACGAGGTCGTGTCCGCCCACGGGCTGCGCGTCTTTCCCGACCCGGTCGGGCAGGCCCGTGCGGAGGCGGTGCGGATCGTGGGCGGGCGAGCGCGCTCGCAAGGGGGCGAGGCGGCGGCCCCGTCCACGCCGTGATCCGCGGCCCGGCGCACCCCACGCCCCGGCGCACCCACACCCCGTAACCCGTACGGCC
>NZ_RSAJ01000362.1 GCF_003933965.1 Streptomyces sp. RP5T | reverse complement strand
CCCGAGCCCGGCCCCGACATCGGCTTGGGCCCCGGCCTGGCTACCCGCCCGAGCGGCATCGACCGGGGCCCCGGCCTGGCCACCTGCCCGAGCTCCGGCTCGGCATCGGCCTGACTGCCCGCCCGAGCCCCGGCTCGCCATCGGCCTGACTTCCGGCCCGGTATCCGGTCGAGCCCGGCCCGGCTACCGCCTAGGTCCGGCGGGTTCCCGGCCCTGCCTGGCATCCGTTTGTGTCCTGGCCCAGCTGGGTGTCCAGGCCTTGGGCTCGGCGCGGGTGTGAGTTTCCGGCCCGGTATCCTGCCGTCCTCCTCCGAGCCTCAGCCTGGTGGCCGGCCCAGCCCCGCAGGGACAATCCGCCCGGCCTCGGCTTGGCCCCCGGCAGCCGCCCACTCGCCCGGCATTCGTCCCGTGATCGTCCGTCGGTCGTCTCCGGGCTCCCCGGCCGTCCCCACAGTTCCGACACTTACTTTCTCTTCCTTCCTCCGGTGCCCCGGCGTACCTTGACGGCCGATCTGATGTGCCGTCAGGAACGAGTAAGGGGAGCGGAACCGTGTCGTACCCGAAACGAACCGCCGCGCTCGCGTCCGTCGCGGCCCTGGCCGGCTCGGCGGTGCTCATGGCCGCCCCCGCTGCCCACGCCGAGGTCGTGAACGTCAACTACCAGTGCAAGACGCCCATCGGCGACAAGAGCGCCGTCTCGCCCATCGACATCAAGGGCGTCAAGAGCGGCAGCGGATACCGGATCACCATGTCCTGGCAGAAGGGCGTCTCCTCCAGCCCGGTCGACCTCGGCAAAGGTGCGATGAACCCGAGTGCCACCATCAAGCTGGGCGGCGCGGACAGCGGGACGATGAGCGTGACCGGCCCCGCCAACCAGGCCGTCGTCCCCGCCAACACCCCCATCAAGATCAACGACCTCACCGGGACGTACACCCCGAAGAAGTCCGGCAAGGTCACCTTCACGGCCGGCGTGCTCACCATCAAGGCGCTCGGTACGACGACGACCTGCACGCCGACCAACACCCCCGGCGCCTCGCTGACCCTCGACGTCACCGCCTCGGGCTCCTCAGGCGGCGCCCGGAGCGACAGCGGCGGCGGCAGCGATTCCGTGGCCCTCCCACAGACCGGCCCCGAGGACTCGGCGATCGCCCTCGGCACCCTCGGCGGCACGGTGCTGCTCGCGGGCGCGGCGGGCACGCTGTGGCTGACCCGGTGCAACCAGGCGGCCCGAGCGCGCCGCTGAGCGGCCCGTTCCGGTCTCGTACGACAGCTGGAGCCGCCCATGAAGCCCGCGCCCGTCACCGCCCGCAACCTGCCGCCGCCCCGCCTGCCCTGCGGTGTGGTGGCGGGCGGCCGCCTGTCTTCAGGGCGGCGGTCGTGGCAGTCGTGTCGGTCGTGGCGTCGTGCGGCCGGCTCCGCGTCGGGCGAATCACCGTGTACGCAAGCCGAGTTGACGGGAGCGATGACGTGAGCCCGAGCGGCAAGGTGCGGTGGGCGGGGCTGGTAGCGGTGTGCGCGCTGCTGCTCGGGCCGCTGGCGGGGACGGCGACCGCGGCGGACGGACCGAGCGTGCAGCTGTCCAAGTCGCAGGCGGGGACGGGCGGTTCGATCACCGTGAGCGGCAGCGGCTGGCGGGCGCGGACGCTGCTGATGATCCTGGTCTGCGGTCAGGCGGTGCCCTCGCGCGGGGTGCCCGGCGGAACCAACTCCTGTGCCAACGCGGACGGACGGGCCGTCACCACGGACGCCAAGGGCCGTTTCAGCAGGAAGCTGCCCGTCGCCGAGCCGCCGGTGCCCTGCCCCTGCGTGGTGCACGTGGCGACCGTGACCGGGGCGAAGGCCGAGGCCGACGCGATCTTCCAGGTGGCCGGGCACGCCGTGGAGCCGTTGCCCGCCCAGACGGACGGCGGGCGGCTGTCGGTCCTCACCGACACCCGCCTCGACGGTTCCGGGGGCCTGCTCACCTGGTTCGGGGCACCCCCCGCCCGCACCCTCGTCTTCACCGTCGGCAACGTCGGCACCGCCGCCGTCAAGAACCCCGTCTTCCAAGTCGGCACCGCGCACGGCGTGTTCGCCCCGCAGTGGGAGGAACAGCAGTGGCGCGGCACGATCCGGCCGGGCGGCAAGGCGCGGATCGAACTGCCCGTCGAGCTCACCGGCGGTGCGCACGGCGAGTACACGGTGTCGCTGAAGTACGGCGGCAAGGTCCTGGCCGAGCAGCCCTGGGGCGTGGGCCGGCCCTGGGGCGTGACCCTGTTCTGGGTCCTGGTCTGCCTGGTCGTGCCGGCGGCGCTGTTCCGTATCGGCATGGCGGTGGTGGACCGGGTACGGCCACGGCCCGCCGGAGGCGTCCGGCGCCGCGGGCTGCGACTGCCCGAACTCGCCCTGCGCCTGCCGGGGTTCAAGCCCTCCACGGCCGCGCACGCGGCCCCCGTGACGTCCACGCTGCCGTGGTTCACCCCGGACGCGGATCCGGGCGCGGCCGGTGGCCGGCTCTCCGCACCGCTCTCCGCACCGCACGACGACAGCCCGACGAGTCCCACGACTCCCACCAGAGAGGGTTCCACGTGAGCATGCGAAGGAGAGTCCCACCGGCCGGCGGGCCGAGAAGAGCGGGCGCGGCCGCCGCGGCGCTGGTGCTGGCCGGGGCGGGCGTGGTGCTCGGCCTCGCCGCCGGGCCCGCCCAGGCCGCGGAGGTGTCGTTCGCGACCCGGTGCGTGCCGCCCGCGGGCGTCGGCCTCGACCCCGTCGACGGCACCACCAAGGTCGAGATCACCGCGCCCGCCGCCGCGAAGGTGGGCGACGAGATCGACGTGGTGTGGAAGTTCACCCAGGCCGCCTCCAAGAACCCGAACATCATCGATCTGCCGGCGAACTCGGTCCAGCCGACCGGCACGTTGAAGGCGGTCGGCGCGCAGAACGCCGACATCGCGATGACCGGCCCGCGCGAGAACCCGGCCATCCCCAAGGGCGGCGACATGGTGCTGTCCGACATGAAGGGCACGCTGAAGCTGACGGCGGCCGGGCAGCTCACGCTGACGCCGGGCGCCTACACGGTGAACGCGATGGGCACGAACACGGTGTGCACGCCGACGCAGACCGTGCCGACGGCGGGCACGATCGACGTGGCCGCGGGGGACGGGACCTCCACACCGACCTCGACCCCGACGCCGACCGACACGGCCACCCCGCCCCCGACGCCGACCCCGACCGACACGGCCACGGCGACTCCGAGCGCCACCTCCTCCGGCGGGGGGCAGACCGACTTCACCGGCAAGGCGGTCGACATCCCCTACACCTGCCAGTCGCCCCTCGGGGAGAAGAAGGCCACCTCGTCGATCCAGATCAACGCCAAGAAGGACGGCGGCAGTTACGGACTGACCGTGCAGTTCAAGAACTCTCCGATGGACAGCCCCGCCGACATCCCCGCGGACTCGGTCAAGCCCTCCATGGAGGTGCTTCTGGGCGGCGACGACACGGGCTCGGTCCACGTCGAGGGCCCCACCAACTCCGAGGTCATCAAGTCCGGCGACCCGATAGAGATCCCGGACATGACCGGGACGTACAAGCCCGGCGCGACGGGTGAGTCGACGCTGTCGCCGGGTGTCCTGACGATCGAGGCGCTGGGCACGACCACGACCTGCAAGCCGGACAGCACGGCGGTCTCCCTGACCCTGACCACCGAGGAGCAGGAGGGCGGCGCCTCGGGCGGTTCGTCCGGCTCGGGCGGGACGAGCGGCACGGGCGGCACGGGCGGTTCGTCGACCGGCGGCGGCCTGGCGGCGACCGGCGCGGACGACCACGCGGCACTGAAGGCGCTGGGCCTGGTGGCGGGCACGGCCGTACTGCTGGGCGGCGCGATCTTCACCTTCCTGCCCGGGCGCAGGAGGCTGTGAGAGCGAGGGAACCGCGATGGCGGCAAACGGACGGGGCGCCGGGATCCTGGTGGATCCCGGCGCCCCGTCCGTTGCGGCGCTCGGTGGTTCAGCGCACGCTGCCCATGAGTTCCTTGACCCGGTTGCGGTACATCCACACCGCGACACCGGCGAGAACGGCCAGCGTCGCCTCCAGGGCGACGATCCCGGTCTTGTTGAGGTCGACCCCGGCGATGGAGAGCAGCCCGGTCGTCGCGTCACCCGCGGTGACGGCGAGGAACCACACGCCCATCATCTGCGAGGCGTACTTCGCGGGGGCCATCTTCGTGGTCACCGACAGACCCACCGGCGACAGCAGCAGCTCACCGACCGTCTGCACGAAGTAGATCGCGACCAGCCACATCGCGGCGGCCTTGTGGCCACCGTCCGCGATGGACAGCGGCGCGAGGAACAGGAAGAAGGACGCACCGACGAGCACCAGACCGGAGGCGAACTTCACGGCCGTGCTCGGCTCGGTGCCCCGTCGGTTCAGCGCCAGCCAGAACCAGGCGAAGACCGGGGCCAGGGCCATGATGAGGACGGGGTTGACCGACTGGTACCAGGACACCGGGAACGTCCAGCCGAAGACGCTGTTCTCGGCGGAGGAGTCCGCGAAGATCGACAGGGTCGAGCCGCCCTGGTCGTAGATCATCCAGAACACGGCCGCGGCGACGAAGAACCAGATGTACGCGGACATCGACTTCTGCTCGGAGCGGTCCAGTTCCTTGTCCCGCTTGATGTTGACCAGGACCATCACCGGGATGATCACGCCGAGCAGGGTCAGCGGGACCAGGATCCAGTTCAGCGTGTAGTGGCCGGAGAAGCCGACGATCGCGTAGAAGACGACGGCGATGCCGGCCCAGAGCGCGGCCTTGCGCAGGGTGGCGGACTTCTCCTCGTCGGACAGCGGCGTCGGGACGACGCTGGAGCGGTCGGCCAGGTGACGGCTGCCGATCAGGAACTGGGCCAGACCGATGGCCATGCCGACCGCGGCGAGCGCGAAGCCCAGGTGCCAGCTGACGTTCTCGCCGATGGTGCCGATGACCAGCGGGGCGGCGAAGGCACCGAGGTTGATGCCCATGTAGAAGACCGTGAAGCCACCGTCGCGGCGGGCGTCGTCCGGGCCCTCGTAGAGGTGGCCGACCATCGTGGAGATGTTGGCCTTCAGCAGCCCGGAACCGATCGCGACGAGGCCGAGGCCGGCGTAGAAGGTGCCCGAGGACGGCAGGGCCAGCGTGAGGTGGCCGAGCATGATCACGGCACCGGCGACGGCGACGGTCTTGCGGGGACCCCATACGCGGTCGCCGAACCAGCCGCCCGGCATCGCGAGCAGGTACACCAGCGACACGTACACGGAGTAGATCGCGGTCGCGGTCGCGGCGCTGAGGTGCAGGCCGCCCGGGGCGACGAGGTACAGCGGGAGCAGAGCCCTCATGCCGTAGTAGGAGAACCTCTCCCACATCTCGGTCATGAAGAGTGTGGCCAGTCCGCGGGGGTGGCCGAAGAAGGTCTTGTCGGAACCGGGGGTGCCCGGAGTCACCGAGTCCTTCGTCAGGCTGGACGCCATGGTCGTTCCTTGCTGGTGGGGATTACCGCACACAAAAGAGACCTTCAGCGACAGATACGCGCCAAAGGTCCCCACGATGCGACAGGCATTGATTCACCATACGACAGGATACTGACGGAAATGGAAGGACTTGAGATGTGAATCACAGGTGGCCATGGAACCGTACAGCTGGTTTCTAAGGTCCTTACGGGATTGGCACCTCATAGTCACAGGTTCACACCAGATCCACGAAAGGTAAGAACCATGGGGTGGTGATCACACCCCAGCATCTTTCGCGAGCGGTCTACCATCAGCTCATGACCCGTGTACTGCTCGCCGAGGACGATGCGTCCATTTCGGAGCCGCTGGCCCGCGCCCTGCGCCGGGAAGGGTACGAGGTCGAGGTGCGGGAGGACGGTCCCACCGCACTCGACGCCGGAATGCAGGGCGGCATCGACCTGGTCGTCCTCGACCTGGGTCTGCCCGGCATGGACGGCCTGGAGGTGGCCCGTCGCCTGCGCGCCGAGGGCCACGCCGTGCCCATCCTCATCCTGACCGCGCGTGCCGACGAGGTGGACACCGTCGTCGGTCTCGACGCGGGCGCCGACGACTACGTCACCAAGCCCTTCCGGCTCGCCGAGCTGCTCGCCCGGGTCCGGGCCCTGCTGCGGCGCGGGGCGGCCGAGCCCGCGCAGCCGCCGGCCACCCACGGGGTGCGGATCGACGTCGAGTCGCACCGGGCGTGGATGGGCGACGAGGAACTCCAGCTCACCGCAAAGGAGTTCGACCTGCTGCGGGTCCTGGTGCGGGACGCGGGGCGGGTGGTGACCCGGGACCAGCTCATGCGCGAGGTCTGGGACACCACGTGGTGGTCGTCGACCAAGACGCTCGACATGCACATCTCCTGGCTCCGCAAGAAGCTCGGCGACGACGCGGCCAACCCGAGGTACATCGCGACGGTACGAGGCGTGGGCTTCCGCTTCGAGAAGAGCTGAACCCCGGGTATCCCTCGGGGTGTCCGTCTGGCAGGTAAGAGGACATGCGCCGTCGACTGATCCAGTCCACGCTCGCCGTGGTGCTCGTGGTGATCGCCGTCTTCGGCGTCTCCCTCGTCATCGTCGAGACCCGCACCATCAGCAACAGCGCCCAGGAGCGGGTCGACTCCGAGGCGATCAGGCTGGCCGGGATCGTGGACAGCCGGCTGTTCGCGGCGGAGGACGTGACGGCGGAGATCCTGCGCGACCAGGTCGCGCAGGAACGGTACGCCGTGATCCGGATCCCCGGTAAGGACCCGATCGAGGTCGGCACCAGGCCCACCGGCGAGGTCATCAGCTCCACCGAGAAGGGCGAGGAGGGCGAGACGGTCACCGTGCGGGAGCCGCGCTCCTCGGTGACCCGCGAGGTCGGCCGTACGCTCCTGATCATCGGCCTGGTCGCCCTGCTCGCGGTGATCGCCGCGGTGCTCCTCGCGATCCGCCAGGCCAACAAGCTGGCCTCGCCGCTGACCGACCTCGCCGAGACCGCGGAACGCCTCGGCTCCGGCGACCCGCGCCCACGGCACAAGCGGTACGGCGTCCCCGAGCTGGACCGGGTCGCCGACGTCCTGGACTCCTCCGCCGAGCGCATCGCCCGCATGCTCACGGCGGAACGGCGCCTGGCCGCGGACGCCTCGCACCAGCTCCGCACACCCCTGACCGCGCTGTCCATGCGCCTTGAGGAGATCACCCTCACCGACGATCCGGACACGGTGAAGGAGGAGGCGAACGTCGCGCTGACCCAGGTGGAGCGGCTGACGGACGTGGTCGAACGGCTCCTGACGAACTCCCGCGACCCCCGGGCCGGCAACGCGGTCACCTTCGACCTCGACGAGGTCATCCAGCAGCAGCTCGCGGAGTGGCGGCCGGCTTACCGCAGCGCGGGCCGGGCGATCGTCAGCTCCGGCAAACGGCACCTGACGGCGGTCGGCACACCGGGAGCCGTGGCCCAGGTCCTGGCCGCCCTGATCGAGAACTCCCTCATGCACGGCGGCGGCACGGTGGCGCTGCGCACCCGCGTCACCGGCAACCAGGCCGTCATCGAGGTCACCGACGAGGGCCCCGGCGTCCCGGCCGACCTCGGCGCCCGCATCTTCGAGCGCACGATCAGCGGCCGCAACTCCACCGGCATCGGCCTCGCGGTCGCCCGGGACCTCGCGGAGGCCGACGGCGGCCGCCTGGAAATGCTCCAGGCCCAGCCCCCGGTCTTCGGCCTGTTCCTCTCCCGCACCCCCCTGAAGCCGACCGCGCCGGACGACGACGAGCCGATGGTCCGGTGAGCCACGCGGGCTGAGCGGGGCTTTCTCGTCCCGGTACGCGTCCGGAGCTGTGCTGGGCCCGGTCTCCGGTGTTCGGTCGTTCGCGCACCGTGCGGACGGTGAGCCGATGGTGCGGTGAGCTGAGCGGGCTGGGCGGGGTTCCCCGTGTCGGTACGGCATCCCGGCCGGGCCCGGCCGACCGTCCGGAGCTGTGCTGGGCCCCGTGTTCGGTCGTTCGCGCACCGTGCGGACGGTGAGCCGATGGCCCGGTGAGCCGCGCGGGCTGAGCGGGCTTTCTCGTGTCGCTGTGGCAGTGGCTGCGCTGGTGTGGCGTCCTGGCGGAGTGAGCCGGGCGGCCGCCTGCAGTTGCTCCAGGCCACGCCCGCACGGGAGCCTGGAGTCGCTCCAGGCTCGGGCTGAGCGGGCGGTCGGCCGTCTGGAGCTGTTCCAGGACTCGGTCGCCGGTGTGCGTCGGGTCATCTCCCGGCGTGCTGCCCCTGGGGCGGCATTCTCGTGGAGCTCCGGGGCGCCACCTGGCGACGGGACACCTCGGCTGAGTGCCGGTCGGGGAAGTGGCGGGCGGGCCCGGCGGTCCGGGGCCGTGCGGGGGCTCAGCCAGCCGTCTTTGGGCTGTGTCTCACCCGCGCGCCGCTGAAGTGGGCCGTGTTCGGGTCAGAGGGCCCGTTGCCGGGCGCGGGACGGCTTGGGGGGCCGGGCCTCCTCCAGGAAGGACTCCGCGCTCGCCACCGCCTCGCGGGCGGGGAGGGTC
>NZ_RSAJ01000361.1 GCF_003933965.1 Streptomyces sp. RP5T | reverse complement strand
CAGCAGCACGATGGCGTCGACGACCTCGACCACGTCGTCGATGTCCCGTACCTGCGTCACAAGTTCGGGGACGACGTCCTTCTCCAGCCGTCCCTTCAACGTCACCACGCCGTGCTTCACGGTCACTTCGACGGCACGCGGGTCCACGAGCTGCTGCCGGACCAGGGACTCGACCTCCGCCTGGATCTCGGTGTCGTCGCGGATCAGGGCGCGCAGCAGGTCCTGTCGGCTGACCACGCCGACGAGGCGGCCCTGACGGTCGGTCACGGGAAGCCGCTTCAACCGCCCGTGGGCAGCCGTCCACGCCGCGTCCGACACGCGCTCGGCCGGGTGGACGGTGACCGGGGGGAAGGTCATCAGCGTGGCCGCCGTCTCCCCGTGGCTCTTGTCGTAGAGGCGGCGCTGCCACAGTCTGCCGACGCGGCCGTGCCGGTGCGGTTCCGCCATGACGGCGGCCTTGGCCAGCAGGTCCGACTCCGATACGACACCGATCACATGGTCCTCGGCGTCGACCACCGGTACGGCGTTCAGCTGCTCACGGGCGAGCGTGTGCGCCACGTCGAGGAAGGGCATGTCGCCGGGGACGGAGACCGCGGGCACGTGCATGACGTCCCGCACGCGGGGCACGGACGGTGTCCGGGAAGTCGGGGCGGCAGGCTCGGACTTCGCCTTCCCGACGGTGGGTTCGGGCGCTTCGGTGCCCCGTACCGACGCGGCGCCGGCGACCGCCGCGAGGTAGCGGCGCAACGCGTCCTGGCGCGGCCCCTCGTCGGGTGTCCAGGGGCGGCCCGGCATGGTGTGGCGGGCTTCCTTCTCGGCGGAGCGGTGCTCGAAGTCGCTCACGGCTGCCTCCCGGGGATGCCGTCCAGCTACGGAGTCAGTGTCGCATCGATGACCGGGCGCGGCCTCCGGGACGAACGGCCCCACTCATGGGACGGTCGGCCCAGCGCGGCGCGACACGCCATGGCCTACCAAGGACACTGGAAGCGGGGACTGGTCTGGTCGCTCTGAGGTGAGTTCGTGACGGGATTCCGGGACTTTCTGACACGGTTCCGACCGGTGGCATCACCCGGCCGGGCGGCACCCGGCGGCGTCCCCGCGGACCGCTCCGCCGAACTGCACGCGGAACTCGCCCCGCCCCTGGCCCTGCTGGAACAGACGGAGGCGGAGGCCCGCAGCGTGCGTGAGCGCGCCGACTCCGCCGCCGCGGCCCGACTGCACGAGGCCGGGGCCCTGGCGGAGACGATCGTCGCCGAGGCACGTGAGGAAGCCCGCCGGACGCGGGCGGCGGCCGCCGAACGGTCCCGGCGAGCCGCCGAGGGCGCGGCCGCGGAACTGCTCGCCGAGGCGGAGCGTGAGGCGACCGCGGTACGCGACCGGGCCAGGAGCCGGACACCGAAGCTGACCGCGCGGGCCCTTGCACTGGTGCGGGCGGACATCATGGCGGAGCCGAACCCGCCCCCGGCACCGCGGGCGGGTTCCTGATGGGCGCCGGCTGGGTGGCCGGAGTGACCCGGGCACGGGCGTTGCGCACCAGGTGCCTGGGCCCCGAGGGCATCGGGGAGCTGGCGGCGTCCCGGACCCTCGACGACGCTCTGCGCTATCTGGCGGCCACCCCGTACCGGCACGACATCAGCCCCGGAGCGACACCGGCCGAGGCCCAGCGGACGGTCTCCGCTGCGCTGCTGTGGCATCTGCGGGTCCTCGCCGGCTGGCAGCCCGCCGCGGGCGCTCAGGCGATCCGGGCTCTGGCCGCGGGGTTCGAGATCTCCAACACCGAACGCCACCTGAGCGAGATCGCGGCCGATGCGGAACGCCCCCGTACCCCGCCCTACCGCCTCGGCGCACTGGCCATCGCCTGGACCCGGCTCGCCCGTACCCGCACGCCGGCGGAGCTGCGCACCGCGCTGGCGGCCTCCGACTGGGGCGACCCCGGGGGCGACTCCCCCGCCGCGGTCGCCACCGGCATGCGGGTCTCCGCCGCCGTACGCCTGGCGACGGCCGTTCCGGACGCGGCTCGCTGGGCGACGGCGCGGCTGGCTCTGCTGTTCGGCCGCGAGGTGTTCGTCGTCGGGCGCCGGATGCCGGACGTCTCCGTGCGGCGGGCCGCGCGCCTGCTCGGCCCGCGAGCGGTGGGCGCGGGCTCGTACGCCGAGTTCCGGCAGGCGCTGCCCGCCGACACGCGCGGTCTGCTGGAGGGCGTGGACGAGGCGGCCGATCTGTGGCGGGCGGAGGCACGGTGGTGGGACGTGGTCGAGCGGGACGGCCGGGAGCTGCTGCGCCGCTCCTCGTTCGGGCCGGGGCCGGTCGTGGGGGCCGTGGCCCTGCTGTCGGCGGACGCGTGGCGGACGCGCGGCGCGCTGGAACTGGCCGCCCGGGGCGGCGGCCCGGGCGACTGGCAGGCGGTGGAGGTGCCTGATGGTGCGGGCTGAGGCGGCGGTCCCGGTCCGGATGCGCAGGGTGGCCCTCGTGGCCCCCGAGCGGGCGCTGCGGGAGAGCCTGGTACGGATCGCGGAGGCGGGCTGCGTCGAGATCGAGCCGGCCGGAGACGGCGGTCCGCAGACCCGCGGGCCTGCGGCGACGCGTCTGCAGCGGTTGCGCGCAGAGCCCACGCGGCCGGTTCTCAGTGCAGTTCCGCCCGATCTGGACGCGCTGGAACGCGAGGGCAGGACGGACCTGCTGGCGGGTGAGGCACAGCTGGAGGAACGCCTCGGCAGCGCCGTCCGGCACGGTGAGGTCGCCGCACTGGCCGGGTGGTGCCCGCAGTCGGAGGTCGGCGCGACCGCCGCGCGCGTCGCCGGTGTCGGAGGAGCCCTGGTGCCGTTGCGGGCGCCGCGTGGCGTGGATCCGCCGACGCTGCTGACCGGTGCCCGCCCCGCGCCCCCGGGCATGCCCGTGCGCCGCTCGTTCACGCCGCTGGTCAGCACCTACGGAACCGTGCCCTACGCCGACGTCGACCCGACGCTCCCGGCGGGGTTCGTCTACGTGGTGATGTTCGGCCTGATGTTCGGTGATGCCGGACACGGGCTGCTGCTGGTCGCCCTCGCCCTCCTGCTGCGCGCGGGCCGGCCGCGCCGGGCGGCGGCCCTGCGCCCGCTGTGGCCGTTCGTCGCCGGGGCCGGGCTGGCCGCGACGCTCGCGGGGGTGGCGTACGGCGAGTTCTTCGGCCCGACCGGGGTGTTGCCCGTGCTGTGGCTGGAGCCGCTGGAGGAGCCGATGCGGCTGCTGGCCGCCGCCGTCGGGCTCGGGGCGGTGCTTCTGGCCGCCGCCTACGCCGTGGGGATCGTGAACCGGTGGCGGGAGGGCGGACCGGCCGCCGCCCTGTACGCGACGACCGGCGTGGCGGGAGCGGCGCTCTTTCTCGGCCTGGCCGCCGTCGCGGGCGCCGCGTGGCTCGGCCAGGAGGCGTTCGTGGCGGTGGGGGCCGTGATCGCGGTGTCGGGTCTGGTCCTGGCCGGCACCGGGCTCTACACGGCCACGGCGGGGGGTCCGAGCGGCGCCGTGCAGACCGGGATCCAGCTGTTCGACGCGGTGGTCAGGATCGGCTCCAACGTGGTGTCCTTCGCGCGGCTCGCGGCCTTCGGGCTGACCCACGCCGCACTCGGCGCGATCGTCTGGGACGGTACGACGGCTCTCGCGGGCCGGGGCCCGGTCGGGGTCGTCGCCGGCGTGCTGGTGTTCGTCGTGGGCAACGCGCTGACGTTCGCGCTGGAGGCACTCGTGGCCGGTGTTCAGGCGCTGCGTCTGGAGTTCTACGAGCTGTTCTCCCGGCTCTTCGAGGGAGAGGGGCGCCCGTTCAGGCCCTGGCGGTTGCCCGTCGAGCACGTTCCGGGGCCGGATCCGGCCGGGGTGAGCTCCGGACCCGGCCCGGTCAGGAAGGAGCAGTCGTGATCACGTGGTTCTTGGCCCTGCCCCTCGTTCTGGCGGGATTCGTCGCCGTACGGCTTGCGCTGCGGCGCTCCGGCCGCAGGGCCCTGTGGTGGACGGTCGCCGCCGACGCCGTGCTCCTGGTGGCCGCCACCGTGGTGCTGACCCTGGCGCTCGGCGGCGGCTCCGCAGAGGCCGCCACCACCGCGGCCCAGGACTCCGGGTCGGGCTCCGCGGCCCTGATCGGCGCGGCGATCGCGGTGGCAGGGGCGACGATCGGGGCGGGCGTGGCCGTCGCCTACACCGGTGCGGCCGCCCTGGCCGCGCTCAGCGAACGGCCCGAACTCTTCGGCCGGGCCATGGTCATCGTCGGTCTGGCCGAGGGCATCGCCATCTACGGGCTGGTCGTCGCGGTCATCCTGATCGGGAAGGCGTGACCGTGGGACGCGTCGCCGCACTCGGGGAGCGGTCCCGGGTGGCCGGTCTGGCCCTCGCCGGTGCGGTCGTCCTGGTCGCGGACGCCCCCGAGGCCGTACGCCGGTGCTGGCGGACCCTGCCCGGCGACGTGGACCTGGTGATCCTCACCCCGGCCGCGGCCGAGGCGCTGTCGGAGACGGGCGAGCCCCTGGGCAGCCGCCCGCTGACCGCTGTGATGCCGTCATGACGCCCCCGGCCCCCGCCCCCGCGACGGCGGCGCTCGACCCGGTGCGTGCGGCGCTGCTGCGAGCCGCCCACGCCGACGCGGAGGCGGTCCTGGCCCGCGCCGAGCGGGAGGCGGCCGCCCTGCTGGACCGGGCCCACGCCGAGGCCCGCGCAATGCTCGACGAGGCCCGGCGGCAGGGCGAGGCGGACGGCGCGGCGGCGGCCCGTGACCGCCTCGTCAGGGCCCGCCGGGAGGCCAGGTCCCGCACGCTCGCCGCTCGCCGGAAGGCGTACGGCACGCTGCGCCGGGAGAGCGCCGAACGGGTCGAGGAATGGCGCGGCACACCCGACTATCCGGGCCTGCGGGAGCGGCTGGAGCGGCGGGCCCGTGTCCTCCTCGGCCCCGGTGCCCAGGTGACCGAAGACCCCCACGGGGGTGTGGTCGCCCATACCCCGGGACGGCGCGTCGATCTGTCGCTGCCCGCGCTGGCACACCAGGCGCTGGACCGTATGGGAGGGGAGGTGCGGCGCCTGTGGGAGCCGTGACCGAGTCCACCGGGCCGCACCGGCCGGCCGTCTGCCGGATCCTGCGCGTCACCGGGCCGCTGGTCGAGTTGGAGTACACGGGCGGCACCGCGATGTTCGACCTTGTCTCCATCGGCCCGGTCGGCCTGCCCGGGGAGGTCGTGGCGATCAGCGGCGACGTGGTCACCGTACAGGCGTACGAGTACACCGGCGGGCTCGCTCCGGGACAGACGGCGACACCGCAGGGACGGCCCCTGTCGGTGCGGCTCGGTCCCGAGCTGCTCGGCGGGATCTTCGACGGACTCTTGCGCCCGCTGTCGGGGGCCGGCGACTGGCTGCTGCCCGGCGCCCGGCAGGTCACGGGCGAAGCTCACGCCTGGACTTTCTCTCCCTTGGTGGCACAGGGCGTGGAGGTCTCCGAAGGGCAGGCCCTCGGGGAGATCCTCGACGCCGGACCGGTCGGGGTGAAGGTGCTGGTGCCGCCCGGCTGCGGGGGCGTCGTGGAGCGGATCTCCGCTGCCGGACGGCTGACGGAGGACGCGGTGGCGGCGGTCGTGGGCGGCAGCGAGGTGACCGTCGGCGCCTGGTGGCCGGTGCGCCGGCCGCGCCCGGTGCGTGAGCGCGTCGACAGCCACGAGGCGCTGAACACCGGTCAGCGGGTGATCGACCTCCTCTTCCCCGTGGCACGGGGCAGCACGGTGGCGGTGCCGGGCGGGTTCGGTACGGGCAAGACCATGCTGCTCCAGCAGATCGCCAAGTGGTGCGACGCGGACGTCATCGTCTACGTCGGCTGCGGGGAGCGCGGCAACGAGATGGCTGACGTCATCACCGAGCTGGCGGAACTCCGGGATCCGCGTACGGGCGGGCGGCTGGCGGACCGCACGGTGACGATCGCCAACACCTCCAACATGCCGATGATGGCCCGTGAGGCGAGCGTGTACACGGGGGTCACGGTCGCCGAGTACTTCCGCGACATGGGCCTGGACGTGGTGGTCATCGCCGACTCCACCTCCCGGTGGGCCGAGGCGCTGCGCGAGTTCGCCTCCCGTACCGGCGCGCTGCCCGCCGAGGAGGGCTACCCGGCCGGACTGGCCTCGGCGATCGCGGCCTTCTACGAGCGGGCCGCCGCCGTGACCACCCTGGGCGGGGACCGCGGTTCGGTGACGGTGATCGGGGCGGTGTCGCCGCCCGGCGGGGACCTGACCGAACCGGTGACCGCGCACACCGAGCGCTTCGTGCGCTGCCTGTGGACCCTCGACCGCGATCTCGCGTACGCCCGTCACTACCCCGCCGTGGCCTGGGCCGGGTCCTTCTCCCGCGACGTCCCGGTCCTGGCCGCCGGGAACCGGGCGGCCGGTGATCCGGGATGGGGCCGGCGCCGCGAGCGGGTGGGGGCGGTGCTGGCGGAGGCCGACCGGCTGGCCGACCTGGTGGACCTGATCGGCATCGCCGCCCTGCCCGCACGGGAACGTGTCGGCGTGCTCGCGGGAACCCTGGTCAGGGAGGGGGTGCTCCAGCAGAGCGCGCTGTCGGAGCGGGACGCCTACTGCGGGCCGGAGAAGACCGCCGCACTCGCGGACGCCGTGCTGGCGGTCGCCGACCGCTGCCGCGCGCTGGTCGACTCCGGGGTTCCCGCGTCCTCGGTCGAGGAGGTCGACTTCGGTCCCCTGCTGCGCGCCCGGGAGGACACCGGCCCGCACGACACGGACGGGGTGGCGGCACGGCGGGACGCCATGCTCGCCCGGCTGGACGAGGTGCGCTCGTGAGCGGGTCCGGCGGCATCGAGTACACGAAGGTGCGTGAGCTGCGGGGGCCGCTCGCGGTCGTCGAGGGCGTCGAGGGGGTCGGCTGGGACGAGTACGCGCTGATCACCCTCGCCTCGGGCGAACGGCGCCACGGCGTGGTCCTGGACGCCGATCGCGGGCTGGCGGTCGTGCAGGTGCTGGAGGGAACCGCCGGCATCGACCCGGAGGGTGTCCGCGCGGCCTTCACCGGCAGCCCGCTGCGCGTCCCGGTCGGCCCGGACTGGCTCGGCCGGGTCTGCAACGGCAGGGGCGAGCCCCTCGACGGCGGCCCACCCGTCCTCGGCGACGACACCGCCGAGGTGGGCGGCGCGCCGCTCAACCCGGTGCGGCGTGAGCCGCCGTCCGAGCCGGTACTCACCGGGGTCGGGGCCGTCGACGCCCTGACCACCCTCGTACGGGGGCAGAAGCTGCCGGTGTTCTCGGTGGCCGGGCTGCCGCACCTGGAGCTGGCGGCCCAGATCGCCGCGCAGGCCACCGCCGCGGGCGAGGCGTTCAGTGTCGTGTTCGCCGGCATGGGGCTCACCCATGCCGACGCCTCCTTCGTACGGGACGCCCTGGAGGAACGGTCCGCGGCAGGCGAGCTGGTCCTGCTGCTGAACACCGCCGACGACCCGGTGATCGAGCGGATCCTCACCCCGCGGATCGCGCTCACCGTCGCCGAGCACCTCGCCTTCGCGCAAGGAAGGCACGTCCTGGTGGTTATGACCGACATGACGACGTACGCCGAGGCCCTGCGCGAGGTCTCCGCCGCCCGCGGGGAGATCCCCGCCCGCCGGGCCTACCCCGGCTATCTCTACAGCGACCTGGCCTCCCTGTACGAGCGCTGCGGCCGCGTCCGGGACCGGCCCGGCTCGGTCACCGTGCTGCCCGTGCTCACCATGCCCGCGGGTGACATCACCCATCCCGTGCCCGACCTGACCGGGTACATCACCGAGGGCCAGATCGTGCTCTCCCCCTCGGTGCACGCGCGGGGGGTGTACCCGCCCCTGGACGCGCTCTCCTCCCTGTCCCGGCTGATGCGCAAGGGCGCCGGCCCGGGCCGTACCCGCGAGGACCACCTCGACGTCGCGGCCCAGCTGATGGCCGCCCTGGCCCGCGCCCGGCAGGTCCGCGACCTCGCGGACCTCGTGGGCGAGGCGGCGCTCAGCGCTACGGACCGCCGCTACCTGGACTTCGACGAGGCGTTCCTGCGGGACTTCGCGCACCAGCGGAGCGACGAGCGGCGCGACCTCGACGACGCGCTGGAACGCGCCTGGCGGGCCCTGCTCACGCTGCCCCGCGGTCAGCTCGCCATGCTTCCCGCCCGCCTCCTCGACGCCCATGGCGCGAAGGACCTCCCGGCCACGGAGGCGTCCCCGTGACCGGCGGCAGGCGTACACCCCCCGGCCGTGCGGGGCGGCTGCGACTGCGGCACAGTCTCGACGTCGCAGAGCGGGGCGCCGACCTCCTGGAACAGAAGCTCCGCATCCTGCGCTCCGAGCACGAGCGGCTGGCGAGCGCGGCGGAGGAGGCCGCCCGCGCCTGGCACGACCTGCTCCCCGAGGCCGAGCGCTGGCTGCTGCGCGGGCTGCTCCTCAGCGGGGAACCGGCCCTCGACGCGGCCGCCACGGGCCTCGCTCCCGCCGAGGTCACGGTCGAGTGGACCACTTCCATGGGCGTCCGCCACCCGGCAGCGGCCTCCGTG
>NZ_RSAJ01000360.1 GCF_003933965.1 Streptomyces sp. RP5T | reverse complement strand
GGGGTGGCGACGGGCTCGGCCTTGGCCTCCTGGGACTCCAGTTCGCGCACCAGGGGGAGCACCCGCTTGCCGAAGTACTCGACCTCCTCGTGGTAGTGCAGGAAGCCGAGGAGGAAGAGGTCGACACCGAGCCGCTTGTAGGCGACGATCCGCTCGGCGATCTGCTCGGGCGTGCCGATCAGGCCCGTGCGGAAGCCGTCGTTGTACTGGACGAGGTCCTCGAAGCTCGAGTCCTGCCACATCCCCTTGCCGTCCACGGTGGACCGCCCGGCCTGCTGGACGGCGTCGCGGAAGCCGTGGACGGCCTGCGTGTCGGCTTTGGCGACGATCTCGCGGAGCGTGTCGCGGGCCTCGGCCTGGGTGTCGCGGGCGATGAGGAAGCTGTTGAGGCCGAACTTCGGTGCGGTGCGTCCGGCCTGGGCGGCAGACGCTCGGACGTCCTCGATCTGCTCGGTGACGCCGTCGAAGTCCCTGCCGTTGGAGAAGTACCAGTCGGAGACCCGGCCCGCCATGGCCCGGGCTGCGGTGGAGTTGCCGCCCTGGAAGATCTCCGGGTGCGGACGCTCGGGCGTGTTCAGCGGTTTGGGCTTGAGGGAGAAGTCGCGCAACCGGTAGAAGTCACCGGCGAGTTCGGTGTGATCCTCGGTCCAGATCTGGCGCAGGGCGCGGATGAACTCCTCCGAGCGGCGGTAGCGCTCGTCGTGCTCCAGCCAAGGCTCGCCGAGAGCGGTGAACTCGCCCTTGAACCAGCCGCTGACGACGTTGACGGCGAAGCGGCCGCTCGACAGGTGGTCGGCGGTGGCGCCGAACTTGGCGAGGACGCCCGGGTGCCAGAGGCCGGGGTGGACGGCGGCGATGACCTTCAGCCGCTGGGTGGCGAGCAGCAGGGCGAGACTGAAGCTGGTCGACTCGTGCTGGTACTCGGCGCCGTAACTGGCCATGTAGCGGACCTGGCTGAGGGCGTAGTCGAAGCCGTTGTTCTCGGCGAGCACGGCCAGTTCGCGGTTGTAGTCGTAACCCCAGTCGGTGCGCTGCTCGATCGTGCTGGTGACCAGGCCACCGCTGACGTTCGGCACCCAGTAGGCGAAGCGGACGGGGTCGGATCCGGGCGGTACGGGCATGGGGGCTCCTGGCGGGAATGCGCACGCGAAAAAGGGCGCGTGCGGTGACAGGGGAATGTGTTCAGTGATCGGGATTCAGTCGTGCGGGGACGACGTGCCCGGGAAAGTCGGAATCACCACGGAAAACAGCCGGTGATGTAATTCGCGAAGGAAGATCGGCGCCGGTGCGAGGGTTTCCCTCGGGTGCGCTCAGACCCGACAGCGACAGCAGGAGCTGGAGACACGCGCGAGGTCGACGTGGCGTCGCCGCGTGAGGTCCTGTCGCTTCATGTCATCGATCAAAGCAGCGGGGAGTCCGGCCGGTCAAGAATGCCCGGATGCCATTTCACATGCTGAGAGTCGGTATTCACGAGGTTGTGACAGGGATTCCCTTGAACGTGGCGTGCAGGGAACGGCAGCCTCCTTGTCGTGCGTATCGAACAGCTGGAATACATCGCCGCAGTCACCCGGTTGGGCTCGCTGCGACGCGCCGCCGAGGAACTGCACCTCTCCCAGCCCGCGCTCAGCGAGACCGTGCGCAACCTTGAGCGCGAGCTCGGCGTGGACCTGCTGGAACGCAAGCGGTCCGGGGCGAAGATGAGTGACGAGGGCCGCGAACTGCTGCCGCACATCATGAGTGTGCTGGACGCGGTCGACCGGCTGCGCGGTGCGGCCGGCGACCAGCACCGCATCAGCCGCATGGTCCGGCTCGGCACGGTCAACACGGCCACTGTCCCGCTGGTCATTCCGACCGTGCGGGAGTTCCGGGCCTCACACCCGGTGACCCAGGTGGAGCTGATCGGCGTGCAGCAGGCCGAGATCCATCGCGGGCTGCTGGAGGGGGCGTTCGATCTGGGACTGGTGAACTACCTCGGAGGCGACGACATGCCGCCCGGTTTCGAGACCACCGAGCTGCTGCGCGGCCGGCCCGTGGTGTGCCTGCGCCCGGACAGTCCGCTGGCGGCCCTGGACGCGGTGGACGCCGACAGCCTCCTGGCCGAGCCGCTGGTCGTGATGCGGTCCGGCTACGTCATGCACCGTTTCCTCCACCGTCTGCTGGGCGGCCGTACGCCCTCCTTCTCCTACTCCACCGACGGCGCCGAGATGGGCAAACTGATGGTCGCCGAGGGACTCGGGGCGACGGTACTGCCGGACTTCAGTGTCCTGGGCGATCCCCTGGAACGGCGGGGCGCCATCACCGTACGGCCGCTCGCCGGGGACGCGACCGACGTGCTGCTGGTTCTGCAGCGCCGACATTCCGGTTCCGTCCCACGCGCCGTCCGCGACCTGCACGGGCTGTTCGTGCGCAACGCGCGTGCGTACCAGGCCCGTTCGTGAATCAGACGTCGCGCCAGGATCCGTCGGCCTCGCTTTGATCGGGCCACTACCTGCGGGTCGCCATGACGGGTTGTGCCGCCGGGAGCCGACTCCGCATTCCGGCGCCCGCGTCGGGGAAGCGCCGGGGACCGGTGGGCAGCCAGTGCAGGCCGGTGACGGCGAGGGGGAGGAACTCACCGTCGACGACACCGCGGTGCGTGCCCGGCACGTTCGCGATGTCGTCCCGGAACGTCGCGGTGCCGACGCCGGCGGGGGGGGATGCGGTGATCGAGGTCGCCAAGCGCGGCGGGCACGGTCTGCGCAGCGGACGCTCCGGCTGCCGTCGCCGGAGCAAGTCGAGGAGCTGCAGCACATCCACGACGCCCGCGGCGGCATCCGCTTCCCCATCGGAGGCCGCGCACGGGGCTTGACCGCGTTCACCGGGCACCCACTGGGCAGCCTCGTGGAGCTGTTCACCGGACGGCAGCAAGCTTCACGACGCCACCCGCTCGTGGGACACCTCGTCGGGGTGGGTCAGGCCGAGGTGGTGGCGCAAGGTCGGGCCCTCGTACTCCGTGCGGAAGACGCCCTGTTCCTGGAGGAGCGGGACGACCTTGTCGGCGAACTCGTCGAGGCCGGTCGGGGTGATGTGCGGGACGAGGATGAAGCCGTCACTGGCGTCGGCCTGCACGAACTCGTTGATGGTGCGGGCGATCGTCTCGGCCGAGCCGATGAAGTTCTGCCGGTTGCCGGTCTCGATGACCAGGTCACGGATCGACCAGTTGTTCGCGGCGGCGAGCTCGCGCCACTCGCGGGCGGTGGCCAGCGGGTCGCGGTACATGCGGACCTGGGCGCGGCCCTGGGAGAAGTGGTTCTCGCTGACGTCCGGGTCGATGTCGGGCAGCGGCCCGTCCGGGTCGTAGGAGGACAGGTCCCGGTTCCAGACGAACTCCAGGTGCTTGAGGGCGGTGGCGCCGCTGACCTGCTGACGGCGCACCAGTTTGGCCAGTTCCTCCGCCTCGGCGTCGGTGTCGGCGAGGGTGAAGGTGGCGGCGGGCAGGATCAGCAGCTGGTCGTGGCGGCGGCCGTACGTGGCGAGGCGGTTCTTGACGTCGGTGTAGAAGGCCCGGCCGGCTTCCAGGGTGGCGTGCCGGCTGAAGATCGCGTCGGCTTGGGAGGCGGCGAACTCGCGGCCCTCCTCGGAGTCGCCGGCCTGGAAGATCACCGGGCGGCCCTGCGGGGAGCGCGGCACGTTGAACTGCCCGTGGATGTCGAAGTGCTGTCCGGTGTGGACGAAGGCCCCGGCCTTGGCATGGCGCAGGAAGGTGCCGGTCTCCTGGTCGGCGAGGATCTCGTCGCCGTGCCAGGAGTCGAAGAGCTCGTTCGCCGTGGCCAGGAACTCCTTCGCGCGGGAGTAGCGCTCCTGCTGCGGCAGGAAGCCGCCGCGGCGGAAGTTCTCGCCGGTGAAGGCGTCCCAGGAGGTCACGACGTTCCAGGCGGAGCGGCCGCCGGAGAGGTGGTCGAGGCTGGCGAACTGACGGGCGACCTCGTAGGGCTCGTTGAAGGTGGAGTTGATGGTGCCGGTCAGGCCGAGGTGCTCGGTGACCGCGGCGAGCGCGGCGAGCACGGTGAAGGTGTCGGGGCGGCCGACGACGTCCAGGTCGTAGATCTGCCCGCCCTGTTCGCGCAGCCTGAGGCCCTCGGCGAGGAACAGGAAGTCGAACTTGGCGCGTTCGGCGGTCTGCGCGAAGTGGACGAAGGAGCTGAACTCGATGTGGCTGCCGGCCTTCGGGTCGCTCCACACGGTGGTGTTGTTGACGCCCGGGAAGTGGGCGGCCAGATGGATCTGCTTCAAAGGCTTGCTCATGGTGGGTGTGGTCCTTCCGGCTCAGGCGGTCGCTGCGGCGTAGCGGCTGGCGGGGCGGGCCAGGCCCAGCAGACCGCGCAGGGTGTCGGCCTCGTAGGCGCTGCGGAAGGCTCCCCAGCGCTGGAGTTCGGGGACCAGTCCGCGGGTGATCGCCGCAAGATCGTGCCCGGTGACGGCGGGGCGCAGCCGGAAGCCGCTCAGCCCCTGCGCCGCCAGCTCCTGCAGCAGATCGGCGAGTTGTGCCGGCGTACCGGCGAAGACGGGGGCATCACTCGTGTGCGGCTCTCCCGCGAGCGCGTCGAGGCGTGCGCGCCGGTCCTCGGCAGCGGCCTGATCGTCGTCCAGGAAGACCAGCAAGTCACCGAAGAGATGCAGGGGTTCGGCGCCACGTCCGGCCGCCTCCTGCTCGGCACGGATCTCGGCGACGATCGCACCGGCCTGCTCGGCGTCGTGCGGGGTGACGTACCCGATGTCGGCGGCGCGGGCCACCAGCCGGTACGGGACGGTGTCGTGGGCGAGGGCGCTGACGATCGGCTGGCCCTGCGGCGGGCGGGGCGTGATGCTGGGGCCTCTGACGCTGAAGTGTCTGCCCTCGAAGTCGATGTAGTGCAGCTTGTCCCGGTCGATGAAGCGGCCGCTCGCGGCATCCCGGATCTCGGCGTCGTCCTCCCAGCTGTCCCACAAGCGGCGCACCACCTCTACGTGGTCGGCTGCCTCGTCGAAGAGGTCGGTCACCTGCTCCCGGGTGTCCGGGTGGTCGTAGGCCTCGATGCGCTGCACGGTGCGGCGGCCGAAGTGTGCGGCCTCGTTCGGACGGGCGGTGATCTGCACGCGCAGGCCGGCGCGGCCGGCGCTGACGTAGTCAAGGGTGGCGATCGCCTTGGAGATGTGGAACGGCTCCGTGTGGGTGGCCACCACCGTCGGCACCAGACCTATGTGCCGGGTCAACGGTGCGACGCGGGAGGCGATGAGGACGGCGTCGAGACGGCCGCGTACCTGGTCGGTGCGCTCGTCCGGGTCCAGGAAGTGCGAGGACTGAGGGCCGAGGCCGTCCTCGATGGTCACGAAGTCGAGCAGGCCGCGCTCGGCCTCGGCAACCAGATCGGCCCAGTATCCGGCGGTGAACAGGTCGCGCGGGCGAGCCACCGGCTCGCGCCAGGAGGCGGGATGCCAGCCGGTGCCGTCCAGCGCGACGGCAAGGTGCAGGGAAGAAGGCGGTGTTGAGGACACGAGTGGGCGCCTGCCTTTCTGAAGTCCGTGACGAGAAGCCGGCCCCCTCGGACAGGAGGAGGCAACGACTGTGAAGGAACGGGTCGGGATACGGCTCAGCGCAAACCGGCCACGCACTGGAGGTCTCCATGGGGCCGGGCGCGGCCGCACCCGGCCCCACAGCTCACAGCGTGCCGAACAGACGCGCGGCGTTGCTCAGGGCGAGCGTCGCGACCCGCTCGAAGGCCGGGATGCCCGGGCGTCGTACGGCCTGCGCACCCCGGGTCGGCTACTTGTTGGTCCTGGGCAGGCCGGGCGGGTTGATCTCGGACTTGGTCACGGCCTCGTCGGACAGGCCCCAGCGTCCCAGCACCTTGGCGTACGTGCCGTTGTCGATGACGTGGTTCAGGGCGTCGGCGAGCGGCTTGACCAGGCCGCTGTCCTTCTTGGTGGTGGCCGCGATGAGGCCCTGGAGGGTGGAGCCGGCACCGGAGTAGGTGCCGACGACCTCGGTCTTGCCGGTGGTGGCCGCATGATAGGCGGCGGTCGGGTTGGGGCCGAGGTAGAGGTCGATGCGGCCGGACTGGAGGGCGAGGTAGGTGTCGCTGTCGCTCTGGTAGTACTTGATGTTCACCGGCTTGCGGCCGGCCTTCTCGTTCTCCTTGCTCCACTCGATGAGCAGTTTCTCCTGGTTGGTACCACTGCCCACGGCGACCGTCCTGCCCGCCACGTCCTCGGGCCCGGTGATCTTCAGGCCGCTGCCCTTCTTCGCCTCGAAGCCCAGGTTGTCCTCGCGGTAGGTGGCGAAGTCGTACTTCTCCTTGCGTTCCTCGGTGACGGTGATGTTGCTGAAGCCGACGTCGTACTTGGCGCTGTCGAGGCCGACGAAGATGTTCTCCCAGGAGACCGTGTTGACGTGCAGCTTGAGGCCGAGCACGTCGGCGACCAGAGAGGCGAGGTCGGGCTCGATGCCGATGACGGTCTTGTTGTCGGTGGCGAAGAAGGTCAGGGGCGCGGCGGAGCCGGAGGAGTCGACGATCTCCAGGGTGCCTCTCCTGCGGATCTTCTCGGGGACCTCGGCGGCTATGGAGTCGACCTTGTCGGTGGTGATGCGGTTCTGGTCGGGACTGATGTTGATCTTCGTCTTGCTGCCCGACGTGGCCGCGACCTCGGTCGTGCCGCCGTCGTCGGGGTTGCTGCACGCTGCGAGGACGAGGGCGGTGGCGAGTCCGAGCGCGGCTGCGGCGGTGCGGCGGGTGATCGAGGTGGGCATGGTGGTGCTCCTTGCTTGCGGAAAGGGGTGAGGGTCGGTCAGAGGACCTTGGAGAGGAAAGCGCGGGTTCGCTCGTGCTGCGGGTCGTCCAGGACGGCCGCGGGCGGGCCCTGCTCCACGACGAGGCCGCCGTCCATGAACACCACGGTGTCGGCGACCTCGCGGGCGAATCCGATCTCGTGGGTCACGACGATCATGGTGGTTCCGGTGCGGGCCAGGTCCTTGATGACGTCGAGGACTTCGCCGACCAGTTCCGGGTCGAGCGCCGAGGTGGGCTCGTCGAAGAGCAGCACCTTCGGTTCGAGGGCGAGTGCGCGGGCGATGGCCACGCGCTGCTGCTGGCCGCCCGAGAGCTGCCGGGGGTAGGCGTCGGCCTTCTCGGCGAGGCCGACCCGGTCGAGGAGCCGGCGGGCGGTCTCCTCCGCTGCCTTGCGCGGGCGGCGCAGCGCCGAGACGGGGGCCTCGATGAGGTTGTCCAGCACGGTCAGGTGCGGGAAGAGGTTGAAGTTCTGGAAGACGAACCCGATGTGGGTGCGCTGCTTCAGTACGTCCTTCTCCTTCAGCTCGTGCAGCTTGCTCCCGGCGCGGCGGTAGCCGATGAGTTCGCCGTCGATGCTGATCCAGCCGCTGTTGACCTTCTCCAGGTGGTTGATGGTGCGCAGCAGCGTGGACTTCCCTGAGCCGGACGGGCCGAGGATCACCGTGACTTCGCCTACCCTGACCCGCAGGTCGACGCCGCGCAGCACCTCCAGAGGGCCGAAGCTCTTGTGGACGCCGTGGACGTCCACCATCACGTCGTCGGCGGTCGGCGTCGCGTTCTTCACGGCCTCCGTCGCGTTGCTCATCGGCTGTCTCCCAAGGGCTTCAGGGGTATGACGGGCTGGTTGCGCTGGGCGGCGGCCGCGCGCAGGGTGCGGACGAAGCGGCGGGCGCGCTGGAGCGGGGTGGGCGGCGGGGTGCGATTGGCGCCCCGGGCGTAGCGGCGCTCCACGTAGTACTGCGCGACCGACAGCAGGGAGGTCAGCACCACGTACCAGGCGGTGGCGACCAGCAGCAGCGGGATCACCCGGCCGTTGCGGCCGTAGATCACCTGCACCTGGTAGAACAGCTCGCCGATGGACATCACGTAGACCACCGAGGTGCCCTTGAGCAGGCCGACGATCTCGTTGCCGGCCGTGGGCAGGATGGCGCGCATGGCCTGCGGCAGCACGATCCGGCGGATCTGCCGCAGCCGGGGTATGCCCAGTGCGGCGGCCGCCTCCAGCTGCCCGTGGTCGACGGCGATGACACCACCGCGCACGATCTCGGCGGCATAGGCGGCCTGGTGCAGCGTCAGCCCGATGACGGCCGCACCCATGGTGCCGATGATGCTGTTGCTGTCGACGGACCAGAACACCGGGCCGAAGGGGATGCCGACGCCCAGCCTCTCGTACAGCGCGCTCAGGTTGAACCAGAACACCAGCTGGACGATCATCGGGATGGACCGGAAGATCCAGATGTAGGTCCAGGCGACGGTCTGCAGCACCGGACTGCGCGACAGCCGCATGAAGGCCAGGACGGTGCCGAGGAGGAAGCCCAGTACTGTGGCGTACGCGGTGAGTTGGAGGGTCACCCACACCGCCTGGACGATCGTCTCGGACAGCACGTAGTCGCCGAAGACGCTCCACTCCCAGACCGGGTTGGTGGACAGGCCGTGCACGAACTGGGTGACCAGCACGATCACGGCGACGGCCGCCGCCCAGCGGGCGTAGTGGCGGGCGGGGACGACCTTGAGGGAGGCCGGAGCGGGCG